>JBHEMG010000131.1:0-18495 GCA_046262715.1 Gemmatimonadales bacterium | reverse complement strand
CTTTAACCGGCGAACAGCCGGACCCTTGGGACCTTCTCCAGCCCCAGGATGTGACAAGCCGACATCGAGGTGCCAAACCGCGCCGTCGATGTGAACTCTCGGGCGCGATAAGCCTGTTATCCCCAGCGTACCTTTTATCCGTTGAGCGATGACCCGTCCACACGGTATCACCGGATCACTAACGCCGACTTTCGTCCCAGCTCGCGCCGTCGCGCTCGCTGTCAGGCGCCCTTTTGCGTTTGCGCTCGTCGTGCGATTACCGACCGCACTGAGGGCACCATCGCGCGCCTCCGTTACAATTTCGGAGGCGACCGCCCCAGTCAAACTACCCGCCAGCCACGGTCCGCGCCGTTGTAAGCGGCCGCGTGAGATCGTCAACAAAACAAGGGTGGTATTTCACTGTTGGCTCCCCTCCAGCCGAAACCGGAGGATCAACGCCTCCCACCTATGCTACGCAGGTCCAGCCGACGATCAATGACAGGCTATAGTAAAGGTGCACGGGGTCTTTTTGTCCTGATATGGGAAATCGGAATCCTCACCGATACTGCAGTTTCGCCGAGCTTACGGAGGAGACAGCCGTCAAGTCGTTACGCCATTCATGCAGGTCGGAACTTACCCGACAAGGAATTTCGCTACCTTAGGACCGTTATAGTTACGGCCGCCGTTTACCGGGGCTTCGGGACACAGCTTCGCCTTGCGGCTAACCGCATCCGTTAACCTTCCGGCACCGGGCAGGCGTCAGTGTGTATACGTCGGCTTGGAGTACGCCTTAGCACACACCTGTGTTTTTGCTAAACAGTCGCTTGACGCGATTCTCTGCGGCCGGGTTGGGCTTCCCCTGTACGGGGTCACCTACTACCGGCACCCCTTCTCCCGAAGTTACGGGGTCATTTTGCCGAGTTCCTTCTCCGTAAATCACTCGAGCACCTGAGGCTACTCGCCTCGCCTACCTGTGTCGGATTGCGGTACGGTCACCACAGTACCTAGACGCGGGGCTTTTCTCGGCAGTCGGCTCGTAAATCCCTTGACGAGGCCTTGCGGCCTCTTCGGCATCGGCTCTCGACTATCCAGGTATTTTGTCCCCCGGAAACGTCTACCGCCTTACATCGGCACAACCACCCGCCGACGGATTACTCGCTCCTGCGTCCCCCCTCGTCATCAAACGGTTCTGCAGTGGTACAGGAATGTTGACCTGTTTCCCATCGGTTACGCCTTTCGGCCTCACCTTAGGGACCGACTAACCCTGAGCTGATCGACATGGCTCAGGAACCCTTAGGCTTACGGTGACAGAGGTTTTCACTCTGTTTCGCGCGTACTCGTCGCAGCATCCTCACTTCTGGTCGCTCCACGGAAAGGCTTCCGCCTCCGCTTCACAGCTCCCAGAACGCTCCCCTACCAGACGTACAGATCCGAAGATCGGTACGAATCCTGAGCTTCGGTGGACGGCTTAGTCCCGACCATTCTCGGCGCGACTTCGCTTGACTGGTGAGCTATTACGCACTCTTTAAAGGAATGGCTGCTTCTAAGCCAACCTCCCAGTTGTCTCAGCAAAATCACATCCTTCGCTACACTCAGCCGTCACTCCGGGACCTTAGCTGCAGGTCTGGGTTCTTTCCCTCTCGCCGCTGGACATTATCGCTCAGCGACTGTCTCCCGAGCAGCATCGCACAGGAATTCGGAGTTTGGTTGGGGGAGGTGAGCCTATTCGGCTCCCGGACCCATCCAGTGCTCTACCTCCTGCGGACTCATTTCTCGAGGCCATACCTAAATATGTTTCGGGGAGAACCAGCTATCTCCGAGCTTGATTGGCCTTTCACCCCTACCCAGAAGTCATCCGAGCGGTTTTCAACCCACAACGGTTCGGTCCTCCACCGCCTGTTACGGCGGCTTCAACCTGCTCCTGGGTAGATCGCCACGGCTTCGGGTCTACGCCCACGCACCTGATCGCCCTATTCAGACTCGCTTTCGCTCTGCCTCCGGCCCTGAGGGCCTTAAGCTGCGCGTGAGCAGTAACTCGCTGCGTCATAATGCAAAAGGCACGCCGTCACAAGACAACGAACCGAAGTCCGCCGCTTGCTTCGACCGCTTGTAGGCACACGGTTTCAGGATCTGTTTCACTCGCCACCTGGCGTACTTTTCACCTTTCCCTCACGGTACTAGTGCACTATCGGTCACAGGGGAGTGTTTAGCCTTGGAGGGTGGTCCCCCCAGCTTCACGCAGGATTACACGTGTCCCGCGTTACTCGGGATGCCGCTAGGGGCCGTATGCGTAGACCTACCGGGCTGTCACCGTCTTTGGCGGGCCGTTCCAGGCCGCTTCGGTTTGGCATCGTGCTCCCATGTCGCGGTCCCACAACCCCAGCCGTGCAAGCACGACTGGTTTGGGCTGGCCCGATTTCGCTCGCCGCTACTTTCGGGATCGCGGTTGCTTTCTCTTCCTCCGGGTACTGAGATGTTTCAGTTCCCCGGGTTAGCGTCTCGCTTGCGCGAGATGACGAGCCTTGCGGCCCGCCGGGTTACCCCATTCGGAAATCCTGGGATCACAGCTTGTTTGCAGCTCCCCCAGGCTTATCGCAGCTTACCACGTCCTTCATCGCCTCCCTGTGCCAAGGCATCCACCGTGCGCCCTTACACGCTTGATCTCGTAGTTCTCTACTCGGTGTGATTCCCTAACACCACTACACCACGCACTCGTCAGTTTTCAAAGAGCAGAATTCTAGAGACAAAAAAAATCGCCTGCGAAACAGCGAATCGATGATCGAGTGTGGAAAGTGCGGGCGACTCTCGAGGCGTTTCGTGCGCGCGACCGAAGTCACGCGACTACTCAGCGCTCCAGAAAGGAGGTGATCCAGCCGCAGGTTCCCCTACGGCTACCTTGTTACGACTTCGCCCCAGTCACTGAATTGACCTTAGACGGCTGCCCCCTTGCGGTTGGCCCACCGGTTTCGGGTCCCTCCAGCTTCCATGGCGTGACGGGCGGTGTGTACAAGGCCCGGGAACGTATTCACCGCGGCGTGGCTGATCCGCGATTACTAGCGATTCCGGCTTCATGCCGTCGAGTTGCAGACGACAATCCGAACTTAGCCCGGCTTTTGGCGATTGGCTCCCTCTTGCGAGTTCGCGACGCGCTGTACCAGGCATTGTAGCACGTGTGTCGCCCTGGACGTAAGGGCCATGATGACTTGACGTCGTCCCCACCTTCCTCCGGCTTAACGCCGGCAGTCCCCCCAGAGTCCCCGGCCGAACCGCTGGCAACTGGGAGCGAGAGTTGCGCTCGTTGCGGGACTTAACCCAACATCTCACGACACGAGCTGACGACAGCCATGCAGCACCTGTGCTGGCGCTCCGAAGAGGGGCCGATGTTTCCACCGGCTTGCACCAGCATGTCAAGCCCAGGTAAGGTTCTTCGCGTTGCTTCGAATTAAACCACATGCTCCACCGCTTGTGCGGGCCCCCGTCAATTCCTTTGAGTTTCAGCCTTGCGGCCGTACTCCCCAGGCGGGACACTTACTGCGTTAGCGACGACACCGGGAAGGTCGCTCCCCCCGACGTCTAGTGTCCATCGTTTACGGCGTGGACTACCAGGGTATCTAATCCTGTTTGCTCCCCACGCTGTCGCGCCTCAGTGTCAGCAACGGCCCAGCAGAACGCCTTCGCCACTGGTATTCTTCCCGATATCTACGCATTCCACCGCTACACCGGGAATTCCATCTGCCCCTACCGTGCTCTAGCTCGCCAGTCTGACCGGCAGCCCCGGAGTTGAGCCCCGGGATTTCACCAGCCACTTAACGGGCCACCTACGCGCCCTTTACGCCCAGTGATTCCGGACAACGCTCGCACCCTCCGTATTACCGCGGCTGCTGGCACGGAGTTAGCCGGTGCTTCCTTTGGAGGTACCGTCACCCTCGGGCTCCTATTCGAAGCCGAGTATTCTTTCCTCCCGACAGTGGTTTACAACCCGAAGGCCGTCATCCCACACGCGGCGTCGCTGCGTCAGCCTTGCGGCCATTGCGCAAGATTCCCCACTGCTGCCTCCCGTAGGAGTCTGGGCCGTGTCTCAGTCCCAATGTGGCTGGCCATCCTCTCAGACCAGCTACCCGTCGTTGCCTTGGTGGGCCATTACCCCGCCAACTAGCTGATAGGCCGCGAGACTCTCCATCGGCGCAACCTTGCGGCTGCTTTCTTCATCTAGGGATGCCCCCAAATGATCGTATGCGGTATTACCCGGCCGTTGGGCCGGCTATCCCCCGCCGTTGGACAAGTTTCTCACGTGTTACGCACCCGTCTGCCACTGAACTGGAAGTTGCCCTCCAATCCCGTGCGACTTACATGTGTTAGGCACGCCGCCAGCGTTCGTCCTGAGCCAGGATCAAACTCTCCAATGATTTTGAAGAATCCGAACAGCTCACCGAACGACTGGTACATCTGTCGTCCGAATCACAATCAGAATGAAACCCCTCGCGGCGCGCTTCTGACAACGCGTCCGCTCAAATGGGGCCGCACTCCACACACTCGATCATCAATTCTCAAAGAGCGTCCGCGCAAAAAGCTCGCGGGAAGACGCGGATTCTAGCCGTGTCGCGGGGGCGAGTCAAGGGGGTCCAGTATTTGAAGATACGGCCCGCCCGACGACTTAATCCTGTGCGATTTTTGGCCGGAAACGATGTGCAAAACTCAGGCAGCAAAACAGCCTTACGCCTTCTCAATTTGCGGGCGCACATGTTTCTCATAGCATGCGGGGCAATAGCCGTGACTGAACTGCGCCGCTGAGCGGTCTTCGACGTAGCGCTCGATTGATTCCCAATTCGCTTTGGCATCCCGAATGCGTTTGCAGTAGGCGCAGATCGGCAACAACCCCTCGAGCTGTTCGACATGCTTGCGGAGCCCGAGTATGCGCTCCGCCGCCTTTAGACGCGCGCGCAGCTCGTCCATGTCGATCGGTTTGGTGATGAAGTCGTCGGCGCCCGCCTCCATGCCCTCGAGGTAGCGCTTCTTGCCGCCCGTCGCGGTAATCAACAAAAAATACGTGTAGCGATCGGTGGCGCCGTCGCGGATGCGGCGGCACAGCTCGGGCCCATCGATCTCGGGCATCTGCCAATCGGAAATGACGATCGGAAAGTGGCCGAGCTGCAGGTTGTCCCACGCTTCCCCGCCGTGCTCTGCCTCCGTGACCTCGTGGCCAAGACCTTTGGGCACCGCGCTCAGCGTCAAGCGCGCGACGGCGTCGTCTTCAGCGAGCAGGACATTCATAATGCGCCCGGGAGGATTCGAACCTCCGACCAACAGCTTAGAAGGCTGCTGCTCTATCCACCTGAGCTACGGGCGCGTCGTGTCGTCCAGAACTTAACGCCGCACCGGCGACCCTCCAATGCAGCAAAAACGCCCTAGTACGTTTTCCCTCCATGTCGTAGCATGTAGGCCCATGAGCATCACGGCCGCGCCGCTGCTGAGCGATGGGCAACCCGAGGACGGCGTCGTGATGGACGCGGACATCCGCTCCGACCTCGCCCGATTGCTGCAAGCCCGCTTGGTACATGAGAGCGGCCTCGGCGTATTTGCCCACCCCATCCTGATCGCCGTCATCGCGATCTTCGCCTGGCCCGACGCCCCGCACACCATGGTGCTGGGCTGGGTTGCCGCGGTCTGGCTCGGGGCGCTGATTCGCGGCGCATGGTTGTTCCTCGCCACGCGCCGCACGCTGAGCGACCGCGTCGTGCGCACCGGCGTGCGCGTCACCGTCACGCTGCTGGCGATCGCCTGGGGCGTCGGCGGCGCGATCGTGCTGCCACTCATTCCATTCGAAACGGTCGCGCTCGCGCTCGTCGTGCTGGCCGGCATCATCGCGAGCGCGCTCACCACGCTCGCCGCCGACCCGCTGAGCATTCGCGGCTTCGTGGCGGGCATCACCCTCCCCGTGTTCGTCGCGCTCGCGACCAACGATCAGTCGCACAACGTGGCGGCGGCCATCGTGGTCGCCGTATTCACGTTCGTGATGATCCTGGTCGCGCGGCGCGCGCATTTGACGCTCGTCGACCACCTGCGCATCACCGCGCGCCTCGCCATCAGCGAAGGCGCGGCCAAACGCGCCGAGGCGGTGATGCGGGAAGCGCGCGATCTCGCCGAACGCGTCGCGCGCGCCCGCTCCGCATTTCTCGCGAACATGAGTCACGAGATCCGCACGCCCATGAACGCGGTGCTGGGATTCGTCGAGCTGATTCTCGACACCGAGCTGTCGAGCGAGCAACGCCGGGCCCTGGAACTGGTGCGCTCCTCCTCGGAAGCGCTGCTCATGATCCTCAATGACATCCTCGATTACTCCAAGATCGAGGCGGAACACCTCGAGCTGGAATCGATTCCTTTCGAAGTGTCGAAAGTGGTGCACGCCACCGCCAGCTTGCTCGCCGTGCGCGCCCGCGAGAAGCATCTGGAGCTGCTCGCTGAAGTCGCGCCCGAAGTGCCGCGCACCGTGCGTGGCGATCCGACGCGCTTGCGGCAGGTGCTCATGAACTTGATCGGCAACGCCATCAAATTCACCGAGCAGGGCGAGATCGTCGTGTCGGTCAGCGCGAGCACCACGGAGGACACGGCCCAGATCCGGTTTGCGGTGCGCGACACCGGCATCGGCATCGCGCCCGAGCACGTCACGTCGGTCTTCAAAGAATTCACGCAGGCCGACTCGACAATGACGCGACGCTATGGCGGCACCGGTCTCGGCCTCGCCATTTCGCAGCGACTCGTGCGTCTGATGGGCGGTGAGGTGGCGGTGACGAGCGCGGTGGGGCACGGCAGCGAGTTCTCGTTCACGCTCACGCTGCCGGTGGAGACGCAGTCGCAGATCCGCACGACGGCGCGCGCGGCACTCGGTGGACGGCGCATGCTCATCGTCGACGACAACCAGACGAACCGCCGCATCCTGCGCGACATGCTCGCCGCCGAAGGCATCGGCGTCGACGAAGCCGCGAGCGCCGCGGTCGGCTTGTCCATGCTGAAGCGGACGCGCTACGACCTCGCGATCCTCGACGTCCAGATGCCGGACATGGACGGCTTCCAGCTCGCCACCGCGGTACGCGGCGACACATCCCTCGCGCGCACCAACCTGCTGATGCTGACCTCGGCGGGACAGCGCGGCGACGGCGAACGCTGCCGGGAGCTCGGCATTCGGGGATATCTCACGAAACCGATCTCCCGCAGCGATCTCCTGGAAGCGCTCGGCACCGTGCTCGCGGGGGCGGCGGGCGAAGCGGGCACGCCCGACGTCGTTACGCGCCACACCATCGCGGAGTCGCGCCGGTCGCTCCGCGTCCTGCTGGCTGAAGACAACCCCGTCAACCAACAAGTCGCCGTGGCGATGCTCGTCAAGCGCGGCCACGAGGTACACGTCGCGAGCAACGGACGCGAGGCGCTCGAGGCGGTGCGCGAGCGCGAGTACGACGTCGTCCTGATGGACATCCAGATGCCCGAAATGGACGGGTTCGAAGCCACCGCGGCGATTCGCGCGCTGCCCCAGGGCCAGGACCTGCCTATCATCGGCCTCACCGCGCACGCGCTGTCGGGCGAGCGCGAGCGGTGCATCGCCCGCGGCATGTCGGAGTATCTCGCCAAACCCTTCAAAGCGCACGAGCTGTTCGGGCTCGTGGAAGGAAGCGCGGAGGGTACCGCGCCGGTCGCGGCGCCGGTTGCCGCCGTCGCCCCCGTGGATCTGGAGGGATTTCGCACGTCACTGCGCGAGGCGGGCGCGGAGCAGGCGTTGTACTCGATCGTCGACACCTACGTGCGGCAAGCGCCGGATCGTCTCGCGACGCTCGCTGGGGCGGTCGCCAGCGGAACCGGCGACGAGGTCGCCAAGGCTGCCCACGTCCTGCGCGGCGCCGCCGCCACGATTGGCGCGCGCGAACTGGCCGGGGCGTTGGAAGCCGTGGAAAACGCCGCGCGCGCAGGCCATATAGAGGAAGCACGCGAGGCGTTCCAACGCCTCACCCCGGTCGCGCACGAGGTGACCGAATACCTGCGTCAGCAGCGCGCCTTGCTGCCGGAGGCATGATGCGGATTCTGCTCGCCGAAGACGATGCGGTCGCCGGACAAACCCTCACGGCGATTCTCACCGCGCAGGGCCATGAAGTCACGGCCGTCGACAATGGCATAGACGCCTGGGGGCTGTGGCAAGTGGCGCGTCACCGGATCATCGTGTCAGACTGGCTGATGCCGGCGATGGACGGCATCGAGCTCTGCCGCAAGATCCGCTCGCGCCCGCCCGGTCCGTACACCTACTTCATGATGCAGACGATCCGCACGGGGCTCGGAAGTTTCCTCGAGGCGATGCAGGCGGGGGTCGACGACTTCATCACCAAGCCCATCATTCCCGAAGAGCTGATCGCGCGCCTCAACGTCGCCGAGCGCATCCTCGGCCTGCGCGAGGAGCTGATGACGCTGGAGGGCCTGCTCGCGATGTGCAGCTACTGCAAGCGGATTCGCGACACGGACGGGGCCTGGACTGCGCTCGAGCGGTATGTCGAAGCGCGCTCGTCGGCGCGGTTCAGTCACGGCGTCTGCGAGGAGTGCTACGAGAGATATTTGAAGGCGCAGGTCGACGGCTGAATCGGGGCGGCGGGATTCGAACCCGCGACCTCCTGGTCCCAAACCAGGCGCGCTACCGGACTGCGCCACACCCCGGACGCCTGCGGCGAACGTTCAATGTAGAATGATCAATGATCAATGATCAATGGTCATTGATCATTGGACATTCTGCGAAGCAGCACCTCGATCAATGCCCTGAACGCGCGTCCCCGATGCGAGACGCGGTGCTTGGCGGCCGCTGCGGCTTCCCCAAAGCTCATGTGCAGCTCGGTCGAGAAAAACAGTGGATCGTAGCCGAAGCCGCCCGCCCCGCGCGGCTCCAGGAGGATACTCCCCTCGCAGGTGGCCTCCACGATTTCGGGAACGCTGCTTGGTGTCGCGAGAAACGCGATGACGCAGCGATAGCGCGCACCGCGCCGTTCCTCGGGGACGCCGGCGAGCTGCTGCAGCAACAGGGCATTGTTGGCAGCGTCCACGTTGCCGGTAGCGCCGGACCACCGTGCGGAGCGCGGTCCCGGCGCGCCGTCGAGCGCGTCCACCTCGAGTCCCGAGTCGTCCGCAACCGCGGGCAACCCGCCGCGCGTCGCGTAGTAACGCGCCTTGGCCACCGCGTTTTCGGCATAACTCATGCTGCGTTCGAGATCCGCTTCTTCAGGCAGGGGCTCGAGCAGCCGGTCCGCGGGAAAGGCGAGCTCAAAGGGCAGCCCGGCGAACAGCTCGCGAATTTCGCGAGTCTTGCCCGCGCTGCGCGTGCCGACGAGCAGCTTCATCCGCCCCGTCGCAGCTTCGCGAGCAGACTGGTGGTCGACTGGCCCTGCACGAGTGGTACGCGCACGACGCGCCCGCCCCACCCCTCGACATCCTGCGCGCCGACGATCGCGTCCGGCGCGTAATCAGCGCCCTTCACCAGGACGTCGGGACGCAGCTGCCGGATCAAGGCGAGTGGTGTATCCTCGTCGAACAGGACAACGCAATCGACGGCGGCCAGCGCGGCGATGAGCCGGCTGCGCTCCGCCTCCGGCACCACTGGACGGTCGGAGCCCTTGCCGAGGCGCCGGGCCGAGGCGTCACGGTTCACGCCGACGATCAGCGCGTCACCTTGCGCACGTGCCGCTTCGAGTAACGCGATGTGACCGGTATGGAGGAGATCGAAGACGCCGTTGGTAAAAACGACTGTGCCCTGCGTGCCGCGCCAGGCGGCCGCGGCATCAGGCGTTCGGATCTTCGCTGCGGTGTTCAGAGCGGCTGCGTGGCCCTGGGATGCAACGAGAAGGCGTGATTGAAGAACGGCAACGACACCGATTCAGCGTAACGCGTCTCGATCACGATTTGGCGGGGATACGCGGTGCGCTGGATGACCAGGTTGTTTCCTGCGGCCTCGGGTATCCCGATTTCCTCGATTGCGGCCTGGATGCGTCGGCGGATCGTACCGTCATCGAGTGCGGCCGCAACGCGCGTCTGCGTCTGCATCTCGTCGAGCAGGCGGTAGTAGCGGAAATAGACTTCGCCAATGTTGACGCCGTAGTAGAGGGCCGCCACGAAGATGAGCAGCGAGATAAGGCATCCGCTGGAGCTCGCGCCGCGCCGTGAACCGGTCACCACTGTGACTGCGCTCCGTCCACGATGCTGGTCACGAGCTTCTGCAACGCGAGCCGCCGGCCGTCGGCTTCCTGACCGGGCGTGTATTCGCCGTCGGCGAGCACCTGCCCCTTCCAGACGGTAGTGCCTTCGCGCTGGTTGAGGATCTCGACGTTGACCGTGAGCTGCACCTTCCGCCGGGTGACGGTCGCCTGTCCCTGCCCTGCCTGCACCGAGATCGGGAGGTCGGGGTCATATCGCAGCACGCGCCCGCGGACGATTGCGTCGGCGGTCGCCTCCGTCGCCACGCGCAAGCCGAGCCGGCCTTCGAGCGCCTGCCGCACTGCCTCACTGACTTCCTGCGTCAGGGTGGGCTCGGCGGTATCGTTTTCGAAGGGAAGGATCGCGACGGTCTTGACGTTGGGGAGCGTGCCGCCGGCAAAGCCGTAGAGACAGCCGGCGAGAACTGCGGTCGACGCGCTAACGACGGCTGCGCCAGAGAGTCGGCGCCAGGATCTGCGTGGTATCCACCGCCACCACCGTGAGTTCAAATCGGCCCGAAGCCTCCGGGAAGTCAACGCGAGCGCTCGCGGGGCGCTCCAAAGGGTCGAGCTGCGAACGACTCCGCGCCACCACCTTGCCACGCCTGCGCCACTCGACTTCCAGCATGGACTCGCCGCCCGCGCTGTCGGTCACAACATAGTCGAGTGTATCCTCGACTTGCGCGAACCGCCACACCACACGTCGCCGCGCGTGCAGCGAGTCGGCGACTTCCGCGCCGAGCACTGTGGCCTCGCGGGCGGGCGGCCGCGCCATCGCGAACGCCGCCCACAGCATCGGAATCGCCGGAACCAGCGAGCGAAAATTGGCCGCCGGGTCCGCCCACAGCACCGAATCGCCAATCACCACCGCCGCGCCACTGCCGAGGCCCAGCGGCCCCGCGTAATCGAACCGCAGCGAATCGGGCGGCGCGATGCGCGCGGTGCCGCGGCCCGCGTACTTCACCTGCTCGTCTTGATAGCGCCAGCGAAACCGGATCAGCGTCGGGGTGCGCGGAAGCGTCGTGCGTGTCCATGCGACGGCGCTGTCGCGACTGACTGGGGCCAGCGCCATCGGCACCAACGGCGCCGGCGCGTGAGATCCCGGGCACGCCGCGAGCAACGTACAGGCGCCAATGTAGGAAAGGGCACGCAGCCGGTCAAGCAAAAAGCCTTGCCGCCTCAATAGTTAAACCCAAAAAAGAAGTCGACGAAACGGCGATTCCGCGTACTTGCCGGCAAACCATAGTTCGCCAGATCGGTGGTGCCGAGGCGGTAGCCGATGTCGAGGCGCAGGACGAGCGGCGGACCGATCGGCATGCGCAGCCCGAGCCCGCTCGAGCCGAGGATGCCCCGACTCGTCGTAGTCCGTGACCACGCGCGCCCGTAATCGAGGAACAGCGCGCCCTGGACTCCCGGGAAGCGGATCGGGCCAAACGGGAATCCGATCGTGAGAAAGTCGGTGATGGGAAAGCGGTACTCCGCGTTGACGAGCCAGGCGCTCGTGCCGGCGACATATCCGTAGCGCGGATAGCCGCGCAATCCCCACGACCCGCCGATGCTGATACGGCGGGGGCGCTCCCCTCCCGACGAGTAGCCCTGCACCCGCAGCGCGACGGCGCTATGCAGTGAGGTGCGCAAATATTTTCGCACGTCCGCGGAGACGATCCACGAGTCGAAGCGGCCGTGGCTCAGGTCATTCACCAGTCCCGTCGTCAGGTTGTACCGCTCGCCATCGATGGGCCCCGTAGGGAGCCAGAGCGTGTTGTCCTTGACGTACGTGAGGTAGTTCGACGCGAGCCAGCCGAGTCGTCTCGGCTCGTCGACATCATCCGAGAACAGGTCGAACCGATCAGAACGCTCGAGCCGGTACTCCCCCACGATGCGGCGAAACCGCGTGAACGGATACCGCACCTGCGCAAACGCGCCGTACGACTTCTCCTCGAACAGCGTATTGAAGTCGCCCTCGTAGAACAGACCTCGCTGGCGGAATGCGCCAACGCCCCAGTTGATACGGCGCGCCTGATTGAGGTAAAACGCCGTGCCGTTGACATTGTCGAGCAGGCTGCCAAATCCGGTGCTCTGGAAGGACGAGAAGGCGAGGAAGAATTGATGATCCGACAGCAGGTCGCTGAAGACGAACACGGCGCCCTGTGCCGATCCGACACCCGGCGCGACCGCCGCGTCGCCGGCCGCGAAGTCGAGGCTGAATTTCCGCTCGTAGGGAGTGCCGTCGGCGCGCGCGTACTGCGGGTGCGTGAGCTCGCCCCACGTCCACGTCGCCGGCTGCAGGCTGTCGCTCGTCGCCAAGGCAAAAGTGCTCGCGGTGTCCTGCAATGGCGGCGCGACGTAAATATTGAAGCTGAGATCGGCGAACGCGCCGAACAGGAGCCCGCCGTGTGGACCCGCCACCCATTGCGGGTCGAAGGCGCCATTCAACGTGCGCGTCTCGCGCCGCCCCGTCCCCGTTTGATCGACGGAGTACACCTGGAAGGTGCCGTCACGATCGCTGGCGAAATAGATGCGCCCGGTTTCGGGCGCCCAGCGCGGCGCTTCGTCGCGCCAGTCGCCATAGGTGAGATACCGGACCGCGCCGGTAGCGAGCTCGAGCGCGAACAGGTTGTGCGCGCCGTTCCGGCCGAACGCGGTTCGGTCCGACGAGAACACCACCGTCTGCCCATCGGGGCTGATCGTCGGATCGATGTCCTCATAGCGGTCCGACGTCAGCCGCTCCAGCCGACCCGCGCCGGCCGAGTCACCGGGATCGGCGAGCCAGAGACGATAGAGATCGGAGTAGCCGGACACCGAGAGTCCGCTGAACACGACGCTCTTGCCGTCCGGCGCCCAGGCGGGAGACAGGATCGACACCAGCTCGCCGAATTGATAGCGCCCGACGACCTTGCCGCGCTTCAGATCCCAAAAGAAGAGGGCGTCGCGCTCGGCGTACTTGCTGCTGAAGGCCGCGATGCCTTTCGGGCTCACATCGATGCGCGACTCGAAGAAGTGGAACGATTCGAACTGCTCGCTACGCTCGCCCTGCACGACCGGGCGCTTGCCCCGGCCCGCCAGATTCTCGGCGTAGATCGTGGCGTAGCCGCTGGCGGGAGAAAAGAACAAGAACGAGGGGATCGAATCGCCGGCCAGCTGGTAGGCCGTCGGTTTGATGGCGAGCTCGGTCAGCTTCCGCGCTATGATGGCGAGCGGCGGCTGGCTCGCGACCGCGGGATAGTAGCGCTGCCGCATCCAGTATTGCCATTCCTCCGACAGCTGTTCGGCTGTGCGGCCGTAGATGGCGGCCAGCGCCTGGTCGAAGGTACTGTATTTCCAGATGTCGCTGTACAGCTCGAGAATGCGCCACTCGCCATAGCGCTCGGCCAGGAAGCGGTGGATGATGCCGCCAACCGGATAGACGAGCCCGCCGTAGGCGTACGTCAGCTCAGGGAGCGTGGGGAGCCGCCCCGTGATCGTCATGTCGCGCAGCACCATCTCGTCACGGCTGTCTTCACCCGAGGAGAAGAATTCCGCCAGTCCCTCGGTCCACCACAGCGGCAACCCCGCCTGCCGGAAGCGCGGATAGCGGCCGAAGGTCTGGGCCGCGAGGCTCAACTGGAAGACGTGCACCAGCTCGTGGCGAATCGTGTGCCGGAACTCGGCGTAGTTGCCGCGGAACGGCAACGCGACGCGCCGCTTCAGGAATTCGGTGACACCCAGCAGGCCCTCGGGCGGGATGAAGGGCAGGATGTTGGTCTGCTCGAAATCGTTATGCGACGCATACACGATCAACGGGATCCGCCGGATCACGGCGTGATTGAAGCGATGCTCGAGGGAGTCGTAACTCTCTTCCGCGTACGCGAGCGCGACGCGGCCGAGCTCTTCTTCTTCCGGATAGTAATAGAGATCGACGTGTTCGCCGCGCAGCACCCGCCAGTCGAAGCGACGGTACTGGATCTTGTTCTGTCCGAAGTATCCGTACTGCGCCCGCAGCGGTGCCGCCACTCCCATCGCCAGCCCGATCACACAGGTCAACACCTGTGCCCAATGCTTCGTCATCTATGAATGCTCCTGATCCGGTCGCCCTGCCCGATCGCATCCAGCACGGCGCGGCCGCCGGAGACCCGCCCAAAAATCGTGTAGATGCCGTCGAGATGCGGCTGCGCCGAGTGCGTGATGAAGTACTGGCTGCCTCCGGTGTCGGGGCCTGACAATGCCATGCCGACCGCTCCGGTCTCGTAGCGGATCGGATTGATTTCGTCGCGCAGCACGAAGCCCGGGCCACCCCAGCCATCACCGCGGGGATCGCCGTCTTGCACGACGAAGTTCGGGACGACGCGATGCCAGCGGGTACCGTCGAAGTAGCGACGATCCACCAGTTCCAGAAACGCGGCCACGGTGAGCGGCGCTTCGGCTGGCAGCAGCTCGATGTCGAGCGTGCCGCGGTCGGTTTCCAGGAGGACGTGAGGATTACTGCCGGTGAGCGCCGGCGCGAGGATACGCCGCGCAACTTCGCGATAATCGGCGGGTGTCCGACCGGTCGCGATGGGTGTGAGGGGTCCCCATGCATCGCGCGCGTCGGGCAACGTATCCGCCGCGAGTCGCCGCACGAGATAGTCGTCGGGACGCGGCACCGCGGCGATGAACTTGGTCGCGACACGCACCCGCCCCGTGGGCGAGGCGCCGGCGATCGCGCCCAGCGCCGAGACGGCGGACAGGCGGGCATCGTTGAACGGGTCCCCTTGCGCGCGGAGATATGCCGCGACGAGGGCGTCCACATCCGCGGCATTGGAGAAGCGCGCGACCAGCTCGGCCGCGACGCTGCGGACGGCGGGATCGGCATGCGTGAGCAACGACCTGGCTCGCGCCGGCAGCGTCGAATCGGTCGTCGGCACGATGTGTTGCAACGCCTGGAGCGCCTGGGCCACCACCCGGCCATCGGGATCGGCGAGCTGCGCTTCCAAGCGGTCCCGCGCCCGGGCGGCGCCGAACCCTTCCGCCGCCACGCTGCGCCAGCGCCAATCGGCGTCTCCGCTTACCGCTACGGCGGCAGCGACACCCGCGCCGCTATCGGCCTGCGCCAATCCAATGATTGCCTGCCGCTTGATCGCGAATACGCTGCTCGTGAGTCGGGTGCGCAGCGCTTCGATCGCCACGGCGCCGCGCAGCACACCGAGCGTGGTTTCTGCCTGCACCGCGACGCCGATGTCCCGATCCGCGGCGAGGGGCGTGACTGCGCCCGCGAGTGCCGAGTCACGGAAGGAGGCCAGCGCGCGCAGCGCGTTGATCCGCACATGCGCGTCGCGATCGTCGAGCAGCGGCCGCAGCGCGTCGGTGGCGGCGCGGGCGTCGAGTTTGGCGCTGTCCACGAGCGATTTACTGATGCCCCGCGCAGCCACGGTCCGTGTCTGCAGATCGGGATCCGCCAGTGCGCGGATCAGCGCGGGAGCGCCGAGGGCCGCGCGCAGTCGGGCGAGCGAATAGAGCGCGCGCCACCGCGTGCCAGGATCGGCGGCGTCGGCAAAGCGGAGCAGCTCGCGCACCGGCGCGCGCGCGCCAAGGCGCCACGTTTCAAGCAACGCCACATCCACGACCGGCGTCGCGGCCCCAGGTGTCCCGCTGGTCAGCACATCGGTCAGCGCGCGCGCACCGTCGTCGCCGCCGATCTTGGCGAGGGCCGTCACGGCTTCGCTCACGCCTGCCGTACGCACGGCCTGCAACAGCGGCGGAACCGCGCGCGAGTCCTTGAGAAGACCCAAGGCAAATGCGGCAGCGGCCCGCACGGTCTCGGCGGAATCATTCAGCATCGGAATGAGCAGGTCGACGCCGGCGGCATCGCCAATGCGGCCGGCGGCAAGCGCGCCCTGACGACGGACCGCGGCTCCGGGATTGCTCAATGCATCGCGGAGCGCAACCGGGTCGAAGCGCCGCGCGTCGGCCGCGGCAATGAGACCGGCGAGGATGCCGACGGTGGTCCCGTCCGTGGCTCCGGTGGCCGGCTGCTGCGCAGCCGCGGGGAGCGCCAACAGGATATAAAGGAAAGCGACGCTAGAGACGAACCGGGTCTGCCGTGGGTTCGAGCAGCTCACACACGTGCTCCGGAATGCGCGATAAAGTTTGCTCTGGATTCAACGCGATCAACGATGTCTCGGCGGTCGCGAGCAGCTCCTGCGTATTTGCCCGCTCCACCGCGTAGCCAAAAATCACCCGCCGGGACGCCAAGTCCCGCACCCAACACCGTACCCGAATCATATCATCGTACCGGGCCGGTTGGCGGTAGCGAATGTGAACATCCGTTACCGTGAGATACGTCCCCTGATCTTCCAGCTCCTTATAGGACATCCCGCGCTCGCGCATGTGCTCGGTGCGCGCCATGTCCATCCAGATAAGATAATTGGCGTGATAGACGAAGCCCATCTGGTCGGTCTCGGAATAATTCACGCGGTGCGTGACCGCGCTGATCAGCGGGGCGTGGGCGCTACTCGCCGTAGGGAATCCAGATGTTTTTCACTTCCGAGGCGTGCCGCAGAAATTCGCGACCTTCCCCTTGTTGCCGATCGAGCCAGTCGCGCCGCCGGGCCGACGTCCAGGTGCGCTTCATATTCGCGGCGGACGCCAGCTCCACGGCCTTCACCCCATCAGCACTCCCGAAGTACCACACGCCGTCCACGTCATCGTGCTCGGCGAGCACCTTGGCCAACGCGTCTTTCGTTCCGGTGACGATGTTGATCACACCGGCGGGGACATCAGAGGTCTCGAGCACGCTGTAAAACTCCGTCGCGGCGCTCGGCTGCGGCTCCGACGGAATAACAATGACCGTATTGCCGACGCCAATCGCCGGCGCCACCAGCGAGATGAAGCCGAGCAGGGGAAATTCGTCTGGCGCGGCGATGCCAAGCACGCCCACTGGCTCGTTCATCGCGAGCGTGACACCGCGGATTGGCGTGTGGTGCACCGCGCCGTCCCACTTGTCGGCCCAGGCGGCGTAGGTGAAGAGCCGCGCCACGCTCGCCTCGAGCTCCACCCGGCCCACGCGCTCGGCAAACTCCGCGGCGCGGGTCGCGAGATTCTCGGCGATATAATAGAGGATCTGCGCCCGCAGGTGTCCGCTGCCGCGTCCCCACCCATCCGCCGCAGCATGCGCCGCCTCGACGGCATTGCGCACGTCCTTGCGGTTGCCCTCGGCCACCTCACCCCATACGCGGCCATCGGGCGCCACGATTTTACGCGAGTAGCCCTGGTCGGGGCGGACCTGCTTGCCACCGATGAAGAGCTTGTAGGTGCGGTCGATGGGCGGCAAATCCGATTGCGGAATGCGGATTGCGGATTGCGGATTGGATTGGCCAGGCGTCGCTGCACTCGCCTTGTCAATCCGCAATCCGAAATCCGCAAACGGCAATTGTAGATATTCCCACATCCCTTCCCTGCCGCCTTCTCTTCCGAAGCCCGACTCTCGGTAGCCGCCAAAGCCCGCCGCCGCGTCGAACATGTTCGTGCAATTGATCCAGACGACACCGGCTTTGAGCTTGGGCGCAACGTCGAGCGCGAGGTTGATGTTCTCCGACCACACGCTGGCGGCGAGCCCATACGGCGTGTTGTTGGCGAGCTCGACGGCCTCCTTGGGTGTGCGGAACGTCATGCTGACCAGCACCGGCCCGAAGATCTCGACCTGCGCGATCATCGCGGCGGGTGACACATCGGTGAACAGCGTCGGCGGATAGAAGTACCCTTCGGTGGGACACGCCCAGGAGGGCTGCCACATCTTCGCGCCTTCCTCGACACCTTGTTCGACCAACCCGCGGATGCGCTCGAGCTGCACCGGCGCAACGATCGCGCCCATATCGACCGCCTTATCGAGCGGCGAGCCGACACGCAATTTTTCCATGCGTGCGCGCAGCTTTTGCGTCAGCCGATCCGCGATCCCCTCCTGCACCAGCAGCCGTGAGCCGGCGCAGCAAACTTGCCCCTGATTGAACCAGATCGCGTCGACGACGCCCTCCACCACGCTGTCCAGATCGGCGTCCTCGAACACGATGAACGGGCTCTTGCCGCCTAACTCCAGCGTCAACTTCTTGCCGCTGCCCGCCGTCGCTTTGCGGATCACACGGCCGACCTCCGTGGAGCCGGTGAAGGCGATCTTGTGCACGTCGGGATGCTCGACGAGCGCCTTGCCGGTGGCACCATCGCCTGTGACGACGTTGAAGACGCCGGGCGGCACGCCCGCCGCCTGGGCGATCTCCGCAAAACAGAGCGCGGTCAGCGGGGTGAACTCCGCCGGCTTCATGATGACGGTGTTTCCCGCCGCCAAAGCCGG
>JBHEMG010000130.1:0-10082 GCA_046262715.1 Gemmatimonadales bacterium | reverse complement strand
CGCAATCTGCTTCCGGAACGGCTGCTCGAGCGCGGCCCCTATCTCCAGCTCATGAACTACACATCGCTGCTCGCGCGCGCCTTCGGAATGCGCGACTGGGTCGAGCACGCCGCGATCGACGTCTACAACAGCTTCGCGGTGCGGCGCGGGCGAACGGTGCGAAAAGGGGAGCTGCTCGTGCTGATTCCGCGCTGTCTCTCGAAGCAGGCGCTCGACGGCGTGTTGGAGATCGCGGGGCGGTACGAGGTGCCGGTGTTCGTGGCGACGCGCGGGCAGCTGGCCCGGCGCGTAATTCGCGAGCGGCGTCCGCGCGCCGTCGTCGCGGTGGCCTGCGAGCGTGATATGATGACCGGCCTGCGCGACGTCGCGGGCAAGCTGCCGGTCCTGGGTCTCACCATGCAGCTCCCCAACGGACCATGCCGCGACGCCACGATCGATCTGGAGCAGATGGAAGAGTGGGTCCGCGGTTTGGTGGCGTCCTAGACCCTAGTAGACCGTAACCCCCAGCTTGTCCTTCAGCGCCGCGAGCAGCTGCTCGGCGCGCCGCTGGCCGAGCGACCCGGGCGGCGCCGCGCGCTCGAGATCGCGCTCGGAACGTGATGGATCATCCGCCGGCCGATACACCGCCTCGATCGTGACACGCGCTTTGCCGGGGACGTCCGGATCGGCCCACACGCGAATGCGGTGCGTCCCGCCAAACTCTCCCGTCTCCAGAAACGCGTCGCGCAGACTCACGAACCGCACGGCAATCGTGTCGGCGGCGAGCAGATCTCGCGCCTCCCGCGTCACATCTGCCGGCGGCGCGTTGAGGATGGCGTGCAGCGCTTCGGGGAACGGACCGAACGTCGGCCGCGTCGTGGCTGGCGTACAGGCAAAACACACAAGCGCGACTGCGGAAAGCGGAATGCGCAATTTCACTGCTGCGTATTCCGCTAGTGTATGTGTGGCGGCGTGCCGGGAGGATCGGTGTGCGTGGCTTTCACGGTGTCGGCCGGGGCACCGTGCTCGTGCTCTTCGCCTTCCTCGTGCACGTGCCCGGCAGCGCGGTTTTGAATCTCGGCCTGCAGCCGTTGCGACGGGATGCCCGCCGCGTGCTCGAACACCAGCCGGCCGCCGAGGACGCCCGTTCAGAAGAGGCCCACGATGCCGACCACGCTGAGTGCCCGCGTGAGCGCGAGCTCCTGGGACGGCATCTGAAAGCGCCGCGCCATTTTCCAAATCAACACGATGGTGAACAGGCTCATCGTCATGAGCGCCATCGTTTGGTGCTTTTCCATGATCGCGTGGATCGCCTCACCGTGCTCGATGGCGTCCTCGGCGAGCTCTCCGGCGACCACTGCCGCCCATCCGCCGATCACGCCGGCCCACAGCGTCCAGATCGCCGCCCAGGCCAGAGACTCGCGCTTCGACGCCGCGGCTGCGAGATCGAACAGCACCGCGACCAGCAACAGTGCCGCGGGAAGGTCATTGAGTACGGCGTGCCAGCGGGGTGCATCGTAGCCGAGCATTAGAGTCCCAGGTTACTGACGATAGGTGGATTGGCGGAGTAATCGTAAAATCCCTTTCCGCTCTTCTTGCCGTACATCCCCGCGAGCGCCATGCGCTTGAGTAACGGCGGCGGCGCGTAGCGTTGCTCGCGGTACTCCTTGAACATGATCTCGGCGATATGGTGCGTCGTATCGAGCCCGACGAAGTCGAGCAGGGTTAGCGGCCCCATCGGATACCCGCAGCCCAGCTGCATTGCTTTGTCGATGTCCGTCACGCTGCCGACGCCGCGCTCGACCGCCCGTATGGCGTCCAGCAGGTACGGGACGAGCAGCAGGTTGACGATGAAGCCGGAATTATCCTTGGCGGCGACGGGTTCCTTGCCGAGCGATGCCGCGAAACTATACGCGCGCTTGAATGTCTCCGCCGACGTCGTCACCGTGCGTACCACTTCCACCAGCGGCATCAGCGGCACCGGATTGAAGAAATGCAGCCCGACGAACCGGTCGGCACGCTTTGTCGCCGCGGCCATCTCTGCAATCGTCAAGCTCGAGGTGTTCGAGGCGAAGATCGTACCCGCTGCGCACAGCCCATCGAGCTCCTTGAAGAGGGCGTTCTTGAGCCCCAGGTCTTCCGTGATCGCTTCGACTACGACGTCCGCCGATTTCAGGTCGGCGACCGTGGTGGTGAATTTCAGGCGTCCCAGCGCGGCATCGCGATCGGCAGTCGGCATCTTGCCCTTTTCGACGAACTTCGCCAGCGACTTCTCAATGCCGGCGCGGCCGCGATCGAGCAGGTCTTTCGAGACGTCGCGCACGATCGTCTCATACCCGGCGCTCGCCGCGACCTGCGCAATGCCGCTTCCCATGAGGCCGCACCCCAGCACACCGACGCGTTTGATATCCGTCATGAACGTCTCAGCTCCTGGGCTTGGGCCGCGGCCGGGGGTCGTCAAAGGCTTTTCGGACTTCCTGGGCGATGCGAACGAATGTTTGGGCGCCGGGGAGCGCCGTGGCACCAGGAATACCGCGAATCTCGCCGCGCTCCAGCCGGTCGAGCACCTGCTCCAGCGCGACTTGCATGCGTTCGTTGGCGCTGCGATAGGACCGCGCGACGAACATGCCGCCAATGCTCATGCCGATGCCCGGCAGGAGAGTCAATGCCTGCGCGAGCGCGAGCGGCGGGGCGATCAGCGCAGTGGCGCCGGTGAGGCCCCACCCCAGCAGCGTCATCACGGTCGCTCCGGTAATCCGTTTTGCACGCGGTTGGCGAATGTCGGCTTCCAAACGCACGAGGCAGAATCCAGGCTCCAGCTGCACCACCTGCGCGTTGATCTCCTCCGCGCGCGCCAGTGAGTAGCGGCGGCCGCCGGCCAATGCGCGCTGGATGGATGCGAACGCCCCCGCTTTGGGCTCCCAGGACGTGCGGTCGGCGAAGTGCCGCTTGGGCTGCAGCAGCTCTTCTTCGACCATCCAGCGGTTCAGGGCGCGATCGACCGCGTCGCGATCGCCGGGCACGACGCGATGGGCCACGATCGTCCGCGGACCCGTGAGCCACGCCCATGTGCCGGCAGCCACCTCCGGCGCCGTGCGGGTTTGCTCTTCGAGCATGGCCTGGCGTAGATAGCGGTCGGGAATGCCCACGTCCTTGCCCAGCGCCAGGACTTCCTTGTTTGTGAGCCCTTCGCCGATCTCGTGCTCGCCCGCCTGCAACTCGGCGGCGCGCTTGATAATGCGCTCCAACGCCTCGCGACCGACGAGCTCCTTCCCCACGTTCACAGCGCCTCGACGATCACCGCTGCTCCCTGACCTCCGCCAATGCATGCCGACCCGAGCCCGAAGCGCTTCTTCTCGCGCCGCAGCGCGTGCAGCAGGTGGATCGTAATGCGGGTGCCGCTCGCCGCGAGCGGATGTCCGATAGCGATGGCTCCGCCACACGCGTTGGTGCGGGCGCGATCGAGACCTAGCTCCCGCTCCACGGCCAGGTATTGCGGGGCGAACGCTTCGTTCACTTCGACCAGATCCATCTGTTCGAGTTTCATCTTCGCTTTCTCGAGCGCTTTGCGGGCAGCGGGCGCGGGACCAATTCCCATATGCTTCGGCTCGACGCCGGCGACCGCCCACGCCACGAGTCGGCCAAGTGGCTTGAGCCCGTGCGCCCTGGCGTACTCCTCGCTCGCGATCACCGTAGCGGCGCCGCCATCCGCGATGCCCGAGGCGTTCCCCGCCGTGACGAGGCCGTCTTTTTTGAAGTAGGGCTTCAGCGCGCTGAGGATTTCGAGCGTCGTGTTGGGGCGCATGTGCTCATCGGCGCGGAAGTCGACTTCTTTTCCTTTCACCTTGATCGTCACGGGGACGACTTCGTCCTGAAAGGCGCAGGCGTCCCATGCCTGCTTGGCTCGCTGCTGCGACCCCATGGCGACTTCATCCACCTCTTGGCGGGTCAGCTTGTATTTCTCGGCGAGGCTCTCGGCGGTCTCAGCCATCGACAGACCGCATTGTGGGTCTTTCAACGATTCCCACAGCAGGTCTTCGAGCGGGGCAGGACCGAGCCGCAGGCCCCAACGCGCGCCGCGCACGACGTGCGGTGCCTGACTCATCGACTCCGAACCGCCCGCGAGCACCGCCTCCGTCTCGCCCAGCAGGATCAATTGCGCGCCCTGCGTGATCGCCTCGAAGCCAGAGCCGCAGAGCCGGTTCACGGTGACTGCGGGGGTCTCGATCGGCAGGCCGGCCTTCAGGCCGACGTGCCGCGCGAGGTAGATCGCGTCGGCGGAGGTTTGCAACGCATTGCCGAACACCACGTGACCGATATCGGCTACCGGAACGCCCGCGCGCTGGATGGCGTACCGGGACGCGGCGGCCCCGAGGTCGATGGCCGACAAATCCTTCAAAGAGCCGCCGAACGCGCCGAATCCGGTCCGCACTCCGGACAGGAAGACGACGTCCTTACTGGCGCCCTGGGTTTTCATGGATCACTCCGCAACGGGACTCACGGAATATAGTCAGCGATGGCGGCGGCTACTTCGCGTGTGCTGGAGCGTCCCCCGAGGTCGGGTGTCCGCGCGCCCGACGCAACTGCTTGGGTGACTGCGCGCTGCAGCTCGCGGGCCGCTGCGTCGTGTCCCAGCGCTTCGAGCAACAGCGCGCCCGTCAGCACCGCGGCCACGGGATTGGCAACACTCTTGCCCGCGAGTGGTGGAGCGGAGCCGTGCACCGGTTCGAACAGCCCGCCGCGCCGGCCCGGATGAAGATTCGCGCTCGCCGCGACGCCGAGTCCGCCCACCAGGCCCGCGCCGAGGTCGGAGAGGATGTCGCCATAGAGATTGTTCGTCACGATCACTTGGAAGCGGACCGGATCCCGGACGAGTTCCATCGCGAGCGCATCGACGTAGCGGTGCTCCGATTCAATCCCTCGATATGCGGCGGCCACCTGTTTGAACTTCTCCTGCCAAATCTTGTGCGTTGGAATCGCGTTGGACTTGTCACTCATCGTCACGCGCGTCTTACCGTGGCGCTGTGCCCACTCGAACGCCGCGCGGATGATGCGCTCCACGCCTTTGCCCGTGTTCACCTCTTCGGCGATATGCTCATCGCCGCTCGTGTGGCCTCGGCCTGTGTACTGACCTTCGGTGTTTTCGCGGAAGATCACGAAATCGATAGATGGTTGGGCGACCCGGAGCGGCGTGAGATCCGGATGCAACAATGTTACCGGGCGAAAATTGACATAGAGATCAAGCCGGAACCGCAGACCAAGCAGGATGTCGCGCGCGTGCTCATTGCCGGGAACGCGCGGATCGCCGAGCGCGCCGAGAAAGATGGCGTCGACGTCATCGCGCAGATGTTGGAACGCGGCGTCGGGGAGCGTTTCTTGGGTCTTGAGATAATGGTCGGCGGAGTACGGCAGGCGTTCCCACGTAAGCGCCACATCGTGCTTCGCGGCAACCCGATCGAGAATGGGAATCGCTGCTTCGATGACCTCGGGCCCAATGCCGTCACCCGCGATCACCGCAATCCGATGTGCCTTCAACGGCCCATCCGCCCAACCGCCCATCCTCCGATCATTCGAATCCCGTCGCCCGCCCGCACGCCAGACAGTACGCCCACCCGACGTCCAGCTCACCGCCACAGCCCTGGCACTTGAGATCACCCTGCTGCGGCTGTCCGCAGTGGGGACAGAACTGTGCCTCGCGGTTGGCCGGCAGCACCCCGCCGCAATACTCGCACTGACCGGAGCGGGCGCCTGCATGCGGAGTCGGTGCGGAGCTGAAGGCGCTCGGCGGTATGAAATGCGCGGGAATCGGATTCTCACCGGTCGTGTCGACCAGCGTCTCCTCATCGTCCTGCTCGGCGCTCGCCGGCGCGTACGCGCGGTCGGCGAGCATGGCGCGCTCGGCCGCGCGCCCGTTCACCATCACCTGCGCGTCGGGGAACGTCCGGAAGTACGCGGGGTCGGGATTGATGGTCGCGATCTCGCGCTGCATCGCCTCGCGCACGTTGTCCGGCTCCAGCTGCACGTACCCCCGCTCCCCGGCGAGCAAGCGCAGGACCGCCATCTCATAGTCTTGGTGCGTTGCGACGTTCAGCTGGGACCGATTGGAGCGGTAGGGCACGAGCCGCTCGTAGATGTCGGCGGCGGGAAATGGCACGGCCACGCGCGTTTCCCGTGCCAACGCGGTGACGAGCAACCCGAAGAGACGGTCGAGCTCATCCATCAATTACGCGCCGTTTCTCCAGGCACTCATCCAGCGGTCGTACAGCACCGGCACGACGCCCCCCTGCTGCAGCACCTCAACACCCGAGGGATCGCGATACGCCTTGCGGTAGAAGACGTGGGTGACGCCGGAGTTGATGATCAGCTTCGCGCACATCACGCATGGCGAGGCGCTCACGAACACCACCTTATCGCGCACGCTGCCGGGCGCCTTCACCAGCGCATTCATCTCGGAATGAATGCAGCCGCAGTTGCCGGGCACCGCCGAATCGCATTTGTTCGGCAAGCCGCGCGCGTTGCCGTTGTACCCGATGGCCAGGACGTTCTCCAGCCGCTGGTCGGTCACCACGGTCCCCACCTGCAGCCGCACGCACGTCGAGCGCTTGGCGAGCTCCTCCGCCATGCGCATGTACACCTCGTACAGCGGTATCCGGTCGACGGGGACCGACTGATCCGCGGCAACAATGTGGTCCCTACTTGCTGTGCTCATGCAATTCCTTATCGGGATCGAAGTCGAGGTACCTGCCGCGGGCGCGCTGCTGCGCGAGCCAGGTGTCGAAGCCGGAGGGAATGAGCCCGTTGGAGCGCTCCTGCTGCTCAGCCGCGCGGATCGCCACGACATTGGCGTATTCGTTCTTTACATGCTCGTTGTGCCCCCGCACCCAGCGCCAGTCCATCGTGTGATGCGCGACGGTCTGCGCCAACGCCTGCCACAGCTCGAGATTCTCGAGCGTGCCCGTCTTGCGCCGCCAGCCGCGTGCCTGCCAGCCGGGAAGCCACTCCGTCATGCCCTTCACGAGATACTCGGAGTCGGAGATGAACCGGACGTGCGCGTTGCGCCATTGCCGCCGGATCCATTCCAGCGCCGCGATCGCGCCGGCGAGCGCCATCCTGTTGTTCGTGGTCTGCGGGGAGCAGTCGAAGAAGTCCCACCGGGCGACGCTGTCGCCGGCCGGCGCTTCGATCAGCGCGCCATTGCCGCCGCGGCTGACTTTGGAGGAATCATTCCCCAGGCAGCTCTCATCCGCGTGGACCAGGACGAACGGCGGGCTCACGGCTGAATGACCACCGGAATGTCGGTGTGCAGCAGAATCTCCTCGGCATGAGATACTGTGACCGCCGTACGCTTGCCGACGTGCGCGCCAACGAACAACGCATCGCATTTGGTCTGCGCGATGACGCGCGCAACCGCCTCGCCCGGCGTGCCGTGCTCGATGTGCGTCACGAATTCCACTCCTTGCAGCGACAGTACCGCTTCCGCCTCTCCGATGACCATCGTTCCCATGCTGCGATCGATCGTCGCATGAATCACGTGCACCACGCTGTGCGTTACGCTCGCGAAGCGGGCGACAAGGGCGAGTGCCCGCTGGGCCGTCTCGCGCCCATCGTACGCGATCGCGCAAACGTTCATCGGCGACGGCGTGCTGGCGCACACGATGACGCACCGGTCCGCGATGCGGATGAGCGATCGCACCGTCTTGCCGAGCACGTCGGCCCGTGACGACCTGCCGCGCCGCCCGACGATGGCAATGTCGACGTCGCGGGCCAGATCGGCGAGCTCGACATCCGGATCACCCGTTCGCAGCACCGTCTCGACCGCCAGACCGCCGTCCTCGACCCGTTCCTGCGCGCGTTGCAGCAGCTCGCCCGAATCCGACGCGCGCCTGCCCTGGCCATGCGTCTCCTTGATGTGCGCGATCAGCAGCTTGGCCTTGAAGCGATGCCCCAGCACCATTGCCTGCTCCAACGCCTCATCGGCATTCGGGCTGCCATCGAGACCAATCAACAGGCGCGTGAACACGGTGAGTTGCGGCGCTCAGGGCAACACCGCAAAAGCCTCCAGATCGCGGAGCCGGAAGTCCAACACCTCTCCCGTCATCGGCAGTCGACCTGCCAGCACGTCATCACGGCCACTCGACTCCAGGCGCACGGCCACCACGACATATTCGGTGCCCCGGCGCCGCAGCGCCACCCGCCGGTGCTCGCGGACGGCGCGTTCCAGTGCATCCAGCGCCTCGGGCGTGAGGGAGCGGTATTCGGGAATCGCCGCCATTGGTCGTCAACTCACTCGCATCGCACCGGCCACGCCCGCCGTGACCCGGCCGATGCGCGCCGCCGCCGGCGTCCGCTCTTGTGCGAGGGCGCGCAGCAGGGCGTCGGCACGATCGGCCGCGATGGCGATGAGCAGCCCGCCCGACGTCTGCGCGTCGAAGAGCAGCGTGCGGATCGGCTCGGGCACCTCGGGATCGAACTGCGTGTGCGCCGCCATCGTCTCGCGGTTGCGCTTGGTGCCGCCCGGCACCGCGCCGCGCTCGGCGAGCTCGGCGGCGCGCGCGAGCAGCGGGATGGAGGCCGCATCGAGCTCGGCTGACGTGCCGCTGGCGGCCAGCATGTTGTGCAGGTGACCGAGCAGGCCAAACCCCGTCACGTCGGTCGTGGCATGGGCGCCATGTGCGAGCATCGCCCGTGCCGCGCCGGCGTTGAGCGTGGTCATCGATGCGACCGCGGGCTGAAGATCCTCGGCAGTTGCTAGATCTCGCTTCAAAGCGGTGGTCAGCACGCCGGTCCCGATTGGCTTCGTCAGAACGAGGACATCCCCCGGTTGCGCGTTCGCCAGCGTAATGACACGGTCGGGATGCACCTCGCCGATTGCGACCATTCCATACTTGGGCTCGGGATCATCCACCGAGTGTCCGCCGAGCACGAACGCACCCGCCTCGCGCGCGATGTCCGCGCCGCCGCGCAATACATCGCCGAGCAGCTCGTAGGGCAGCGTATCGCGTGGCCAGCCGACGAGGTTCAACGCCAGCAGCGGCGTGGCCCCCATGGCGTAGACGTCCGAGAACGCGTTCGCGGCCGCGATGCGGCCGAAATCGTACGCGTCGTCCACCACCGGCGTGAAAAAATCCACCGTCGCGACGATCGCGCGGTCCGGCGTCAACCGGTACACGGCGGCGTCGTCCCGCGTCGATGCATCGACCAGGATGCGTGGATCAGAGATCGTAGGCACGTGGCGCAAGACCTGCGCCAACTCGGCTGGGCCGAGCTTGCAGGCTCAGCCGGCGCCGTGCGAGAACGCAGTCAGGCGAATAGTCGGCATTGGTACTGCGAAAATAGCTACGAGAGCGACCAGGCGAGCAAGCGGCCTGCAACTACGTAGCGCGCGACGTCGCACGCCGAATGAATCAGTAGATGCCGGCGCCGCAGCGTTTCGACATGTTGCCACATCACCAGGCGGCGCGGGAAGGCGGCGAGCAATCCAATCAGCAGAAAAAGCAGCCACCATCCGCCCGCGCCCAGCGAATCGAACCACAACGCCGCGAGCAGCGTGAGCACGGCGGCTTCCACGACGCGCCAGCCGCATTCCCAGCGGGTGAAGACCCAGGCGATGGGGCGCCCAGCGGGCGGTGCTTCCCAGCGGTAGCCGAGCGGCGGCGCGATCGCGAACAGTGCCGCCACCGGCAGCCACGCGCCGATCAATCGCCCGAGAGTCACGCTTAGCGAGCTGCTTGGTAGCCCGGACCGCGCAGTCCGCGGCCGGGGCGTGCGCTGGTGAGCTGCCCCTTCCTCAATACAACCTGTCCGTTGACGAGCACATACTCGATCCCCACCGACGCCTGGTGTGGCTGCTCGAAGGTGGCGCGATCGATCACGGTGGACGGGTTGAAGACGGTAATGTCGGCATACATACCGGCCCGGACCAAGCCGCGGTCCGCCAGGCCGACGCGCTGCGCGGCGAGTGAGGTCATCTTGCGCACGGCGAACTCGAGGGGAAACAGCTTGAGATCGCGCGAGTAATGGCCGAGGATGCGGGGGAAGGTGCCATACGCGCGCGGGTGTGCCGATTGCGTGCCGAGCGGGCCATCGGGCGCGACGCCGCCGAA
>JBHEMG010000129.1:0-60054 GCA_046262715.1 Gemmatimonadales bacterium | reverse complement strand
CGGTGGTACGGTGGAGGACATCTATCACCGGCTCCGTACCGGACTCGACGGCACGCCCATGCCGTCGTTCAGCGACTTGCTGGAGCAGAAGTTCCTGACGGAGAACGAGCTGTGGCGCCTGGCGCAGTATGTCCGCAGCCTGTCCCCCGACGATCCGCCCGCGGTGCGCGACGTGATTCATGCACCACTCTCGACCACAGCGCTGCCACACACGCCCGACGATTCCGCGTGGGCGCAGGTCGATACCTATTGGTTCCCGCTGGTCGGGCAGGTGGTGCGCAAGGATCGCTGGTTCGCGCCGGCCGTGTCGAGTGTGCGGGTCCAAGCGCTACACACCGCGGACTCGATCGCGGTGCGTGTCGTCTGGGACGACCGCTCGACAAGCCCGGACAGCGCGTGGCTGCCATTCGTTACCCGCGTCCTCACCACGCTCGAAGGTGACGACTCGACGCGCGAGCAGCCCGCCCTGTGGCCCGACCAGCTCGCCGTGCAGTTCCCGATTACCATTCCCACCGGCATGGAGCGTCCCTATTTCCTGATGGGTAGCTCCAGCGCACCCGTGTATCAATGGCGCTGGTCGAGCGCGGCGCGTGCCGCCGCCGTCGCCGGCGTGGCGAAAGGCATCGACCGGTTCGAGCCGCTGGCGTCGAGCAGTGGGGTGGGCGCACAGGCCGCGTACGACCACGGGCAATGGCGTGTGGTGTTCACGCGCGCACTTGCTTCGGCCGATACAGCCAGCCAGCTTCCGTTCCGGACCGGCCGTGCCATTCCCGTGGCGTTCTTCGCGTGGGATGGGTCCAACGGAGAGCACGGCACACGCATGGCCATCAGTACGTGGTATTTCCTCGCCCTCGACGAACCAGTGCCGGCCCGAGTATTCATCTCGCCGGTGCTCGCCATGATGCTCACTCTGGGATTGGGCATGCTGGTCGTGTGGCGCGCGCAGCAGAAGACTTCATACCGGAGGCAGCAATGAACGTCAGAATGTTGAGCGTGGTGAGCGGAATGTTCCTGCTCACCGTGTGCAGCAAAGGTGAGAAGAGCAACGTGCAGGCTGCAGCGCCCGCTGCGGCTGCGCCCAGTGCATCATCGGGAGACGTGTCCGCGTCATCGACCGCCGCCGGCGGGACGATCACCGGGAAGATCAAGTTCACCGGCGCGGCGCCCCGCAATCCGACCATCGACATGAGCGAAGAAGCGGCATGCAAATCGAAGTACGCGACGACGCCAACGGAAGAGAACGTGATGGCCGGCGCGGCCAACTCGCTGTCGAACGTATTCGTGTACGTAAAGTCGGGTGTGCCGGCGGGGCAGACGTTCACGGCTCCCGCGACGCCTGTCCTGCTCGACCAGAACGGGTGCCGCTACCATCCCCACGTGTTCGGGGTCATGGTCGGCCAAGGCCTCGAGATTCAGAATTCCGATCCCGTCCTGCATAACATCAAGGCCATCGCCAAGAAGAACCGTCCCTTCAACGTCAGCCAGCCCGGCGCCGGCATGAAGACGACGCGCACGTTCTCGGCTCCCGAGGTGATGGTGAACCTCGAGTGCAACGTACACGGCTGGATGCACGCCTACCTCGGAGTGCGGCCCGATCCGTTCTACGCGGTTTCGGGGCCAGATGGCAGCTTCACGATCAAGGGACTGCCCCCCGGCACGTACACGATCGAGGCATGGCACGAGAAGTTCGGCACGCAGACGGCGACCGTGACGATCGCGGGCGCCGAGAGCAAGACGGCCAACTTCACTTTCGCCGCGCACTAGCGCGAGGAGAGCTCGATGCGTTGGTGGCTTCCCGACGCAGGATCGACGTTCGCGGGTCCGATCGACACGCTGTTCCTGGTGATTCTCATTCTCACCGGCATCGCGTTTGTGATCGTCGAGGTAGGATTGATCACGTTTGTAATACGATACCGCGGGCGTCCGGGCCGGAAGGCGTTTTACACGCACGGCTCGACGCGCGCGGAGGTGATCTGGACGGCGATCCCCGCGGTGACGATGGTCGCGCTCGGACTCGTCAGCAATCACTACTGGGTCCTGATCAAGGACAAAAAGAGCATCCCGCCCAACGCCTATCACGTCGGTGTGCACGCCAAGCAGTTCGAGTGGCAGGTGACCTACCCGGGCGCCGACGGGGAGCTGGGAACGGAGGACGACTTCACGGTACGGAACCAGCTGCATGTGACGGTGAACGAGCCGATTGCCGTCGAGCTCAGCTCGGAAGACGTCATTCACTCCTTCTTCGTTCCGGAGTTCCGGCTAAAGCAGGACGCGGTGCCCGGCATGCACATCACCGCCTGGTTCCAGGCGACGAAGGCGGGCGAGTTCGAGATCGGCTGCGCCGAGCTGTGCGGGATGGGGCATTACAAGATGCGGGCGCGCGTGTTCGTGCACACGCCTGACGAGTTCAAGGCCTGGACCGCTCAACAAGCTGCCGGAGGAACCGAATGACGAGCGTCGCGCGCGCGAGGCCGGAAGCCCACGGGGACGCGCACCACGGGCCCACGAGCTTCTGGCAGAAATACATCTTTTCCACCGACCACAAGATCATCGGCATCCAGTTCCTGTTCGTCAGCCTGTTCTTCCTGCTGATCGGCGGGCTTCTGGCCATGCAGATCCGCTGGCAGCTCGGCTTCCCGGGGAAGCCGATGCCCGGCGGCGGGATCCTGCCGGAAAGCATGGTCTCGGGCGGCGTGATCCTGCCCGAGTACTACATCCAGCTCGTCACGATGCACGGCACGTTCATGGTGTTCTTTGCCATCATGCCGCTGCTGGTGGGGGTATACGCCAACTTCCTCATCCCGCTCAAGATCGGGACGCACGACATGGCGTTCCCGCGCATCAACATGTGGTCGTTCTGGCTGGCGCTGTTCGCCGGTCTCATCATGCTCGCGGGATTCTTCGTGCCCGATGGCGCGCCGCGCGCGGGGTGGACGATGTACGCGCCGCTGTCGGCCCGGCCCGATCTGTCGGGCGCGACGATCAGCCAGAGGCTGTGGAGTATTTCGATCGTCGTGCTGGGGTTGTCATCGGTCATGGGCTCGGTGAACTACATCACGACGATCATCAACCACCGGGCGCCCGGCATGACATGGTTCCGCATGCCCTTGTCGGTGTGGGCGCTCTTCATTACGGCGATCCTCGCGGTGCTCGCCCTGCCGGTCCTGCAGGGTGCGGCAATCATGCTGTTATTCGATCAGACGCTCGGCACCCACTTTTTCGATCCGGCGGCGGGGGGGCAGGCGCTGCTATGGCAGCATCTGTTCTGGTTCTTCGGGCACCCCGAGGTCTACATCCTGATCCTGCCGGCGATGGGCATGGTCTCCGATATCATTGCCAACGGCAGCCGCAAACCGATTTTCGGCTACCACTCGATGGTGTTCGCCATCATCGGTATCGCGTTTCTTGGATGGATCGTGTGGGGCCATCACATGTTCATGAGCGGCATGAACCCGACGCTGGGGTCCACGTTCATGGTCTCCACCCTGCTCATCGCGGTGCCGTCGGCCATCAAGGTATTCAACTGGTTGGGCACGATGTGGCGCGGCAACCTGCGCTTCCACGTCCCGATGCTGAACGCCATCGGTTTTGTTTCGATGTTCACGATCGGCGGCCTCTCGGGCATCTTCATGGCGGCGACGCCGGTAGACATTCCCCTGCACGACACACAATTCATCGTCGCCCACCTGCATTACGTGTTGTTCGGCGGGTCTTTGTTCGCGCTGTTCGCCGCGATACCGTACTGGTATCCGAAAATGTTCGGCCGAATGATGAGCGAGCGCATCGGCAAGGTCCATTTTGCGCTCACCTTCGTGTTCTACAACATGACCTTCTTCCCGATGCACATCATCGGGATGGGCGGTCAGATGCGGCGCATCTACGATCCGACGATTTACGACTTCCTCAAGCCGCAGCAGCCCCTCAACGAATTCATCTCCTACAGCGCGTTCGCACTGTTCGCGGTGCAGCTGTTGTTCGCGTTCAACTTTCTGTGGAGCCTGAAGTTCGGCAAGAAAGCGTCGCAGAATCCCTGGGAGGACAACGGTCTCGAGTGGTCGCTGCCCAACCCCGCGCCCCACGGCAACTGGGCACCGAAGACGCCCAACGTGTACCGCGGACCGTACGAGTTTAGCTCGCCCGAGGCGGGGAACACTGACTTCCTGCCGCAGTACGTGAAGTTGCCGACCGATCGTGACCCTGTGCCGGCCACGCTGCCGGCCACCCACTAACCGGGAGAGTGCGATGACGCACGCGACGCATTCCGTCGACATGATGCGGCCTCCCGTCCCGGCCGAGCAGGGGGCGGGGGTCTACAGCAAGAAGCTGGGCATGTGGATCTTCCTGGCGAGCGACGTGATGTTCTTCACGGCCCTGATCGGCTCCTACATCGTGCTGCGCTTCGGCATGGCGAGCGAGTGGGCGAAGCCCGGCGCGGTCCTCAACGTGCCGCTCACCGGCCTCAACACGTTCCTGCTCATCTGCTCGTCCGTTTCGATGGTGAAGGCGTACGCCGCGATCGCGGACGGCAAGAAGTATTTCCTGCGCAAAGTGCCGGGACAGCGGCTCCAGGACGGCGGGCTGAAGTTCTGGATGCTGATCACGATCATCTGCGGCGCCGGGTTCGTGGGCGTGCAGCTGATCGAATACATCAAGCTCGTGGGCGAGGGCTTCACCCCCTCCGGATTCCGCGAGGGCTCGCTCCTCGCCGAGCACGCGCTGGCCGATCCCCTCAAATTCGGGGCCGGCGTTGCCGGAATGTACGGGTCGACGTTCTTCACCATGACGGGCTTTCACGGTTTCCACGTCACGTGCGGCGTCATCAGCATGCTCTATCTGTATTTCACCAAAGTGCTGCCGGAGAAGTACACGGCGCAGGACTATGCGGGGATCGAGGTCATTGGGTTGTACTGGCACTTCGTAGACCTGGTCTGGATCATCCTGTTCACGATCGTCTACCTGATTTGAGGACCGGCGCCCTATGACGACTCCAGCTCCGACGACGCACGTCCGCCCCAACTACATGCTGATCTGGCTTTATCTGTTTCTGATGACGGTTGCCGAAGTGCTGCTGGCATTCGAGTTGCCCGTCGCGCGCAACCTGAAGCTGATTCTACTGCTCGTGCTGGCGATCTGGAAAGCGATGCTCGTGGCGATGTTCTTCATGCATCTCAAATTCGAGCGCTGGCGCCTGCGGCTGATTTTTATGGTGCCGATTCCGCTGGCGATCATTCTCGTCTCGACCGTGATCATGGAGCGAGTACGGTAGCGCTGCTCGAGCTGACCAAGCCGCGCATCACACAACTGGTGCTCCTGACGGCCGCCGCGGGGTTCTACCTCGGCGCGCACGGCCGGGTAGATCTGCTGCTGCTCGCCAATACCCTGCTGGGAACGGCGCTCGTAGCGGCAGGCACAAACGCTTGGAACGAAATCCGGGAGCGCGACGTCGACGCGCGCATGGTGCGCACGCGCCGCCGTCCGCTGCCGTCAGGCCGGCTCACGGCACGCGCCGCGATCTGGTTCGCGTCGGCCATTACCGCCGCCGGCGTCCTCTATCTGGGCGTGACCGTCAATGTGCTCACCGCAGCGCTCGCGGCGCTCACCTTCGCGAGCTATGTGCTGCTGTACACGCCGCTGAAACGGACGACCTCGCTCAATACGCTCGTGGGCGCCGTGCCCGGCGCGTTGCCGATCGTGGGTGGGTGGACCGCCGCGGGCGGCAGCATCGGCGCCGCCGTCGGCGCGTTGTTCTGGATTCTGTTCCTCTGGCAATTGCCCCATTTCCTGGCGCTCGCCTGGCTGTACCGGGAGGATTATCGCGCGGGTGGCTTGCGGATGCTCAGCGTCGCGGATGAAAGTGGACGCGACACCGGGCGGATGGCGCTGCTCTACGCTATGGCGCTGCTCCCGATCAGCCTGTTGCCCACGCTGCTCGGCGTGACGGGCGCGTGGTACTTCTTCGGCGCCCTGGCACTCGGCGCCGGCTATGTGGCGGCCGGGGGCGGCTTGCTCGGGGGCGCCACGCCCGCGCGTGCCTGGCGGCTATTCTTCGTCTCCATCCTGTATCTGCCCGCGCTGCTGACGTTGATGGTGCTCGACAAAGTGGCCGCGTGAGCGATCAATGATTCCCTTTCATCGTTTCCTTATCACCGCCGCCATTGTCTTCTGCGCCGGATTCGCGCTCTGGGCCTTGTGGCGCGGTCAGATGGTCCTGGGCATCGGCTTCGGCGTGCTCGGTGCCGGTCTCACGTATTATCTGCGGCATCTGCGCCGCTTCATCGGCCGATGAGTCCGGTCCTCGCAATTCTGCTGCACGGCGACGAGATGGATATCATCTATTTCTGGAGCTCGGTCTTCATGATTCTGCTGCCGATTACGATCTTCTCCGTGCTCACATACCTGATCCTGAAAGGCTACAAGAACAGGGAGAAGGGAGAAGGGAGAAGGAGTTAGATTCGCCGTATGCCTGAGGTCAAATCGGAAAAGCGCCAAGTCGTCCGCTACGCGTTTTACAAGCTGGATCCCGCCTGGCGGCGGCTGACCGCCGAGCGCCAGGCCGCCGGCAAGCTCGAGTTCGGGGAGACGCTCGAGCGCTATAACGGCCGGCTCCTGCTGCGTCCCTATGGGCTGGTCGGCATCCGGGGCGACACCGACTTCCTGCTCTGGCAGGTCGCGGAAGATCTCGATCCCCTCGTGGAGCTGCAGACGGCGCTGAACCGCACCGATCTCGGCGCCTATCTGTCCGTGCCGTATAGCTTTTTGGCGATGACGCGCCGCTCGATCTACGAATTCCCCGCCGACCAGCATCAGGAGCAGCGTCTCGTCATTCAGCCCAGCGCCGCCAAATATCTGTTCGTGTATCCATTCATCAAAACGCGCGCCTGGTATGCGCTTCCCAAGCCTGAGCGCCAGCGCATGATGGACGAGCACGTCCGCGTCGGCCGCAAATATCCCACGATCCGGTTGAACACGACGTATTCATACGGACTCGACGATCAGGAATTCATCGTTGCGTTCGAGGGCGACAACCCCGGCGAATTCCTCGATCTCGTGATGGAGCTGCGCGAAAGCGAGGCGTCCTCCTACACGCTGCGCGATACGCCCACCTTCACATGCGTGCAAATGTCGCTCTGGGACATGCTCGACACGCTCGGCGGTGCGGGAGCGGCGCAGTCGTTGGGGCGGCGTCCGATGCGCGACGACGGCTTTACGCCGGTCGCGAGTCTGGCCGATTTGCCGCCGGGCGCGGCGAAGCGCGTGTATGCCGCGAACGAGGCGGTCGCGCTGTTCAACGTCAATGGCACCGTGTACGCCATCGCGAATCGCTGCACACACGCCCGAGCCAGCTTGTCGGAGGGCACCATCGATCCCGCGCGCTGCGCCGTCACCTGTCCGTGGCACGAAGGTGTGTTCTCGCTCGAGACCGGCCGCGTCCTCGGCGGTCCTCCGGTGCATTCCGTGGCGACGTTTCAGGTGAAACTGGACGGCGACACGATCTTGATCGCCCACGAGACCTCACAGCCTGCGATTTCTTAAAGCGTGCCGTCGGGAGCGCACCGACGTCACACCCGTTTGGTTCATGCGGCAGGCGGGACGGTACATGCCCGAATACCGCAAGCTGCGACAGCGGCATTCCATCCTCGAAATCTGCCGCAACCCGGAGCTCGCCGCCGAGGTCACGCTGCAGCCGATCAAGCTGCATGTGGACGCGGCGATCTTGTTCGCCGACATCCTGCTGCCGTTCGAGCCGCTGCGGCTGGGTTTGGAGTTCAAGCCCGGCGAAGGCCCTATTGTTGCGCGCCCTATTCGCGACGCGTCGGACGTCGAGCGGTTGCCTGCATTCAATGTCGAGGCGGAGCTGGGCTACGTCATGGACGCCATCCGACTCGCGCGCCGCGCACTCCCCACCGACATCCCGTTGATTGGATTCGCCGGTGCGCCGTTCACCCTTGCCAGTTACGCGATCGAGGGTGGCGCGAGTCGCACGTTCACCAAGACGAAAACCTTCATGTATCAGCACCCCGACGCATGGAACCGCTTACTCGGGAAATTTGCGGAGCTGATCGGGACCTACTTGGTCGCTCAGGCGCGCGCGGGCGCACAAGCGCTGCAGATGTTCGACAGCTGGGTGGGATGCCTGTCGCCGCAGGACTATCGGACATACGTGCAGCCACACAGCCGCCGGGCGCTCGCACTCGCGGCTGCTTCCGGCGTCCCGCTCATTCACTTCGGCACGGGGACGGCCACGTTCCTCGAGGACTTCGCGTCGGCAGGCGGCGACGTCATCAGCATCGATTGGCGGCTGCCGCTCGACGCCGCGTGGGCGCGCATCGGCAATCGCGCCATCCAGGGGAACCTCGAGCCCGTCGCGTTGCTCGCGCCGCCGGCCGAGCGCGATCGGCAAGTCCAGGACATCCTCCGCCAGGCGGCGGGGCGGCCTGGGCACATTTTCAACCTCGGCCACGGCGTCCTGCCCGAGACCGACGTCGCGGCGGTACGCGCGGTCGTGGATCTGGTGCATGGCGCGTGAGCAGGTCGCCGTCCTTGTCATGGCGTACGGCGGGCCCGGGAGCATAAGCGACGTCGAGCCCTACCTCATGGACATCCGCGGCGGCCGGCCGACCACACCACAGCTCGTGGAAGAGATCCGCGCCCGCTATGCCCGCATCGGCGGGCGCTCTCCCATTCTCGAGCGCACACGCGCGCAGGCCGCGGCGGTAGGACGCGGGCTGGGCTCCGGGTTTCAGACCTATGTCGGGATGCGACACTGGCACCCCTATATCAATGACACGGTCGCGGCTATTCGGCAGGCAGGGCATCACCGCATCGTCGGAGTCGTCATGGCCCCGCACTACTCGAGCATGTCGGTCGGTGCGTACGAGAAGAAGCTGCTCGAAGCGATCCAGCCCGCCGGTCAGATCGAAACCGCGCTGGTACGGAGCTGGTGCGAGCATCCGCGCTTTCTCGACGCCGTGGCTGACGGGGTTACGCGGGCGCTGCAACGATTCCCGCGACCCAAGGACGCGCAAGTGATCTTCACCGCGCACAGCCTGCCGCAACGCATCGTCGCCGCGGGCGATCCGTATCCGGAGCAGCTCATGGCGAGCGCCACCGCCGTCGCGCGTCGTTTGCAGCTGCCGCACTGGCGCGTTGCCTATCAAAGCGCGGGTGCCACCGCCGATCCATGGCTCGGCCCCGACGCGGGGGATGTGATGACGGAGCTCGCCAAGAGCGGTTGTACCGCCGTGCTGCTGGTGCCGATCGGCTTTGTTTGCGATCACGTCGAAATCCTGTACGACATCGACATCGAGTACCAGGCGCTCGCGAGGCGGCTCGGGGTGCAGCTCGAGCGCACCGCGTCGCTGAACGATCATCCGGGACTCGTGGCGGCGGTCGCCGATGTGGTTCGAACGGCGGCTGCCGAGCGGGGATGGGTGTGAAGGTCGTCGTCGTGGGTGCCGGACTGGCTGGACTCGCCGCTGCGTGGGAGCTGCAGCGCCGCGGCGGGGGTGCCCACGAAATCACGCTGCTGGAGAGTGAGCGTCGCGCAGGCGGTGTGGTAATCAGCGAGCGGGTGAGCGGATTTCTGGTCGAGGGCGGCCCCGACGGCTTTCTTGCGGGAGAGCCGGAGCTCCCCGCATTGGCCCGAGAGCTCGGGATCGGCGACCAAGTCGTCAGCCAACAAGCACGTGGCAGCGCGCTGTGGAACGGCACCGCGCTCGAGCCGCTCGAAGAGGGCAAGGCGGCCGCGCTGCTCGGCATCGACGCATCGAAGTCCGCGATGGCGGCGGGATTCAGCAGCTTCGCCGAGGGGATGCAGCAGCCGGTCGCGGCGCTGGTGCAGCGGCTCACGGGCGCCGTACGGCTCGCGCAAGGCGTGTCGGGACTTGTTCGGGAGAGGCAGCGCTGGCGCGTCGCCATCACTGGCGGATCCGCCTACGAGGCCGACGCCGTGATCCTCGCGCTGCCCGCCTATGCCGCCGGCCGTCTGCTCGAAGGTGTCGGCGTATCGCACGGCCGTACTCTCGCCGACGTGGTGTACGGGCCGAGTATCACCGTGTCGCTTGCGTATCGCGCGGAACAGCTTTCTCGCCCGTTGGATGGCGCGGGATTTGTCGCGCAGTCGGAGCATCTGCGGGCGTGCACGTATGCTTCGCAAAAATTTCCTGGCCGCGCCCCCGCAGGGCACGTATTGCTGCGTGCCTATCTTCCGCCGTTGGACGGCGATCCCGCGGTCGTGGCACACGCGCAGCTCGCCACCATCCTCGACGTTCGCGGCGAGCCTCTATGGTCGCGCGTGTTCTATTGGACGCGGGGCTTGCCGAGATATCGCGGCGATCACGCGCACCATGTCGCCGCCGTGCGACAGCTCCTCGGCCGCCTGCCGCCGATCGCGATCGCCGGGGCAGGGTACGACGGCGCCGGTGTATCGGCGTGCGTCCGCTCGGGCCGGGAGGCCGGCGGACTTATCGCGCGGCAGCTGGCTCGTTGACCAGCGGAATCACCTCTTCGGCGAAGCGCTCCATTTCTTCGAGCTGCGGGCTGAATTGTAACAGTAACAGATCGAGTCCCGCCTGCTCAAAGCCGCGAATCCGTTCAGCGATCTGCTCGGGCGTCCCGACCAGTCCCGCCTTGAGCCCGCGATTCGACACGGAGTAGTCCTCGAGACTGACCCGCTGCTCCAGCTGCGTGTTGGCCAGCCACTGCTCGTAATTGGCATACCCGGCCGCATGCTGCTGCACGTCGGTGATCCGCTCGACTTCCCGGCGCGCCGCGCTTTCGGTGGCGCGGCAGACGACGTACCCGGCGGCACCGAAGCTGAGCGGCTCGACCGCGCTCGCCTCCCGGAGCGCGCGCATGTCGGCGATCTTGGCCGCGATGCGCTCGGGCGGATCGCCGTGCATCAGGTAGCCGTCGCAGCCTCGTGCGATCAGAGACTTCGCCGCCGGGGATTCCCCTCCCGCATAGATCGTCGGCCGAGGTCGGCGCAGCGGCTTCGGTTCGAGAATTGCATCCTCCACGCGGTAGTACTGTCCCGAAAAGCTGAAGCGCCGCTCCGTCCACAAGCCATCGACCACGGCCAGCCACTCGGCGGTGCGCGCGTAGCGCGCGTCGTGGGTATCGAACTCGACGCCATACTGCTTTGCCTCTTCTGCCCACCACGACGACACTACATTGAGCGACAAACGGCCGCCCGAGATGTGGTCGATGTTGGCGGCCTGTTTGGCGAGCAGCGCCGGCGGGTGAAATGTCGGACGCACGGCGACCATGATCTCGAGCCGCTCGGTGACCGCGGCGAGCGCCGCGGCGGTTGACCATGCATCGAGGGCCGGAGCATCAGACCCCTTGATGTCGTTGAGATTCAGCTCGGCGATCAGCGTCAGATCGAACCCCGCGCGCTCACTGGCGCGCGCGAGGCGTCGCACGTACGACCACTCCGCTTCCATGCGCTCGTCCTCGACGTTGCGCAGCCAGCCGCCAAAGACGGGCAACCAATACCCGAAGCGCATCAGCGGGCCTCGCTTTCCAAATAATCGGCCAGCCGTGCCACGGGATCGAACCCCACGACCCGCGGCGCGTCGGCGACGAAATTCGACAGCGCATTGACGTCGTAATAGAAGAGCCGTCCGTCACGGTCATCGATCGCGTATTCGATGCCGCCGACGTCGATCCCGCAGGCGGCGGCGATTTGCTCGACCTGGCGCGCGACTTCCGGTTGCGGATCGTAACCCTCCACGCGCAACCCGTTGCGCGGGGCGTCTGCCGGGCACGCCGCGCGCACCAGCTCCGTGCCATCCGTAGTCTGACACACGTCGGCCGGGCAGAGATTGTACGTCTCGCCCGAGGAATACACGCGAATTGCGTACAGAAACTTCCCGCCCAAGACCTCGACGCGTGTGATGCGTCCGGCTTCCGACGGAATGAACTCCTGCACCAGCGCGGTATGATCGGGGCCGAGCTCGAGGCCGCCGGTCGCCGCGGCAATGGCCAGGTCGGCCGGCGCGTCGAAACGGCGCACGCCCGCGCCGCTCCCGCCGACGTTCGGTTTTACCACGACCGGGTAGCGCAGCTCGGCGGCGGCCGACGGCGCATCTGCCGCATCGTTGATGATGCGCGTGGGCGGGTACGGCAAGCCGAGCGAGCGCAGCACCGATAGCTGAACCGCTTTGGACGTCTCGGAATGAAAGGCGCGCGTGCCGTTGATGACCCGCACGCCGAATCGCTCCAAGTGGTCAAGAAAATGGTGCGTGTAGAAGACCGCGTGACCATGTCCGCGCAGCCAGGCCGATGGGCTCATGCGGTTGAAGACGAGGCGGTAGGGAGGGGGATCGCCCGGGTCGAACCGGTGGCGCTCCGCATGCAATCTGGTATACGGCGTCCGGCGGCGATCGAGCTCTGCGAAGAGCGGCGCGAACCAGTGTGGGTGCTCGTAATAAATACCGATCATGCCAGAAACCCTCTCCCTGAAAAAGAAATCGGCCGCGACTCGAAGCGAGGAGTCGCGGCCGTCTGCTGCGTCGTTTCGTGGGGCGGGAGCCCCGTCGAGCTACTTCATGTCCCGCATGTCGACGCGCCGATCGGTCCGCTCCCCGTACAACACATGGGGCAGCAGCAACAGGCGCGGCGCATCATCATGGAGACTCGCGTCATCTGTCGCAGAAACTAGCCGAGTTGCCGGGCGGCGTCCACTACCCGGTCTACCGTCAGTCCAAACTCTTTGTAGATCCGCTGATACGGCGCGGACTCCCCGAACCGCTCTATGCCGATGATGACCCCGCGATCTCCCACCCAGCGATACCACGATTGCGGGGCTGCGGCTTCGACGGCGATGCGTGGGACGCCCGGCGGCAGCACCGCGTCGCGATAGCTCTGCGACTGCTTCGCAAAGTACTCCATGCAGGGCATCGACACCGCGGCTGGACGGCGCCCATCCGCCTTCAGCCTCTCGTAGGCTCCGAGGACGATCTCTACTTCCGAGCCGGTCCCGATCAGGACGACATCGGGATCGGCGGAGCCCGCCAGCACGTAGGCGCCGCGATGCAATCCGGCGGCGGGCGCGTACGCGGCGCGATCTATCACGGCGACTTTCTGTCGCGTCAATACCAGTGCAACGGGCCCGTCCCGATGGATGATGGCGGCGCGCCACGCCTCCGCCACCTCGGTGGGATCCGCGGGCCGGATGACGGTCATGTTGGGAATCACGCGTAGCGCGGACAACTGCTCGATGGGTTGATGCGTCGGCCCATCTTCGCCCAGCCCGATCGAGTCGTGTGTGAAAACGTAGATCGGCCGGAGCTGCGTCAGCGCCGCGAGACGAATAGACGGCCGCATGTAATCGGAAAAGATCAGGAACGTGCCCCCGAACGGGATGAATCCACCGTGCAGCGCGATGCCGTTCAAGGCGGCGCCCATCGCATGCTCGCGAATTCCAAAATGGAAGTTGCGGCCGGTTCGTTCAGTGGCCGAAAAGACGCCACCGCCTTTCATCTCTGTGTTGTTCGATCCCGTGAGGTCCGCCGAGCCGCCGATCAGCTCGGGCAGCTTCGTGGCGATGGCGTTGAGCACCTTGCCGGACGCCGCCCGGGTGGCCTGGGCATCCTTGACTCCGAAGACGGGAATGGCGGCGTCCCAGCCTTCCGGCAACTTGCCTGCCAGGCGGCGCTCGAGCTCCGCCGCGAGGGCGGGATGGGCCGCCCGATACGCATTCCATTGCTTCGTCCAGTCCGCTTCGAGCCGCGCGCCGCGTGTTTTCGCCTGGCGCCACCGCTCCAGCGCTTCCTCCGGCACATAAAAAGGCTCGACGGACGGCCAACCGAGATTCTGTTTTGTCGCCTTGATTTCGTCGGCCCCGAGCGGCGCGCCGTGCGCCTCGGGGGTGTCTTGCTTGTGCGGGCTGCCCCAGGCGATGTGTGTACGCACGATAATCAGCGAAGGGCGATCGGCGACGCGTTCGGCCTGCGCGATGGCGGCATCGAGCGCTTGCAGGTCGTTCCCGTCGGCGACGCGCTGCACGTGCCAGCCGTAGGACTCGAAGCGCTTCGACGTATCGTCGGAGAACGCGAGATCGGTGGAGCCGTCGATGGTGATGCGGTTGTCGTCGTAAAAGCCGATGAGCTTGCCCAGCTTGAGGTGGCCCGCCAGCGACGCGGCCTCGTGCGAAATTCCCTCCATGAGGTCGCCGTCGGACGCAATGAAGTAGGTGCGGTGATCGATGATGTCGTGCCCGGGGCGATTGAATGCCGCCGCGAGCTGCGCCTCGGCAATCGCCATGCCCACGGCGTTGCCCGTGCCCTGGCCGAGCGGGCCGGTGGTTGCTTCCACGCCGGGTGTGACGCCATGCTCGGAATGCCCTGGGGTGCGGCTGCCCCACTGCCGGAATTGCTTGATCTCCTCGAGCGTGAGGTCGTATCCGGTGAGATAGAGGACGCTGTACAGCAACATGCACGCGTGGCCCGCGGAGAGGACGAATCGATCGCGATCCATCCAGTTCGGATTGGCTGGATTGTACGTGAGATGGCGTTGCCAGAGCACGTAGGCGAGCGGCGCCAGCGCCATGGCCGTGCCGGGATGCCCCGAATCCGCCTGTTGCACGGCGTCCATCGCCAGTACACGGATGGAGTTGATGCAGAGTTGGTCGAGATCTACGCGCGCCACGGTTTCGGTCATAGTAATCCGGACTTTGCGGCCTGCCAGAGTTTCGTCAGCCGGTCGAAGCCGTCCACGAGTACATCGACCTGCTGGGGAGAAGGAGTCGCCTGCGCGGCGATCTTCAGCTCTTCGACCAATCTCGGCATCTCTTTGCGCCCCTGCTTGGTGCTCTCGTCGGCGATTTGCGTCAGTAGGGTGAGAATCTGCTGGCGCGCCGCGGCGTCCTTGGGCACCTGCCACAGGTATTCAGCCAACTGTTTGCCGTCGGCGCACAGCTGTCCGAGCGAGTCCATCAACGGCGCGCGTGATTTCCGTGGGTCATTCATCGCAGCGTAATCTAACGATTGCCTGCGCGTTTGAATGACTCTACCTTGCGAGTCCCATGGTATTGATCCTCCTGCTGCTCCAGGCATTGCCCGCCGATTCCGGCGAGGTGCACCTCCACAATATTCGGCAGCTCACCTTTGGCGGGCAGAATGCCGAGGCGTATTTCTCCCGCTCGGGCCGCCAGATCATCTTCCAACGCCAGGAAGCGGATACCGGCTGCGATCAGGAATACGTCATGAAGGTCGATGGGACCGATCTGCGTCGGGTGTCGAGCGGCAAGGGTCGGACCACGTGCGGCTATTTCTACGCTGATGATCGCCGGATTTTTTACGCGACCACCGAGCACGCCGGCAGTGCCTGCCCGCCGCGCCCGGATTATTCCAAGGGCTACGTGTGGGCCCTGTACAATTACGACATCTACGCCGCCGACGCGACGGGACAGCGAGGACGGCGAATCACCACGAATTCGCGCTACGACGCCGAAGGCACGCTGTCGCCCGACGGACGCACCATCGTCTTCACATCGTTGCGCAATGGCGATCTCGATATTTACACGATGCGGGTGGACGGAACGCACGTGCGGCGGCTCACGCACACGCTTGGCTATGACGGGGGCCCTTTCTTTTCTCGGGACGGCAAGCAGATCGTCTACCGGGCCTGGCATCCGCAGACGGCAACCGACTCTGCCGATTATCGCGGTCTCATCGCCCAAAATCTCGTGCGCCCGGTGCGGATGGAGATCTGGGTGATGGATGCCGACGGCACCCATCAGCGTCAGGTGACGAATTTGGGCGGCGCCAGCTTCGCGCCGTACTTCCATCCGGATGGTCAACGCATCGTCTTCGCCTCCAACTACAAGAATCCGCGATCGCGCAATTTCGATTTGTACCTGATCGGGCAGGACGGCACCGGCCTGGAGCAGATCACGACGAACGCCGAGTTTGACGCGTTCCCGATGTTCTCCCCGGACGGCCGCCAGCTGGTGTGGGCATCGAACCGCAACGGGAAGGTGCAGGGAGAGACGAACATCTTTCTCGCCGACTGGGTCGAGAACCCATGAGTGGGGCCGCGCCCGGACCGCTCAAGAAAACCGTCAAGGACGAGGCGCTCGCCTGGGTCAAGGCGATCGGCGCGGCGCTCCTGATCTGGATTGTGCTGCGGTCGTTTCTCGTCGAAGCGTTTCGCATTCCTTCGGCGAGCATGGAGAACACGCTGCTGGTCGGTGACTTCTTGTTCGTGAACAAAGCGGTGTTCGGGGGCGAGCTCGAGATCCCGCTCGTCGGCATCCATTGCTGCCGGCTGCCGTCGTTCGCCACCCCCAAGCGGCAAGACGTCGTCGTGTTCCGCTCCGTGGAGGATTCCACGCCCGACTTGAACATCGTCAAGCGTGTCATCGGCGCTGCCGGGGACACGCTGCAGATGGTCCACGACACCGTGATCCGCAACGGCGAGCGCCTGGACGAGCCGTACGCGCTTCACACGGCGCTGACCCCGATACCCGATGAGGAATTCCGCCTGCAGCTCATCAAGGCATGGCAGCTGCCGCAATACGTCGGTCGGAATGCGGCGCAATATCATCCCACCACGCACGACTGGGGGCCCATCGTGGTGCCGCCAGAGCATTATTTCGTGATGGGAGATAATCGAGACGAGTCCTACGACAGCCGCTACTGGGGATTCCTGCCGCGCGCGCACATCCGCGGCCGGCCCTTGATCATCTACATGAGTGTGGCGACCCGCCCGTTCCGGATCCGCTGGAACAGACTCCTGCGACACCCGAGCTGATTATTTGTAGCGGTAGGTAATGCGACCGCGCGTCAAATCGTAGGGAGAAAGATCGACCGCGACTCGGTCGCCCTGCAAAATGCGAATGTAGTTCTTCCGCATCTTGCCGCTCACATACGCGAGAACGTCGTGTCCATTTTCGAGTTTTACGCGGAACGTCGTATTGGGCAGCACTTCGGTAACGGTCCCCATCATCTGAATCGCTTCACCAGCCACGCGTCCTCCCGAAAAGCCCGGTGCTCCATCCGGCGCTCAGAGGGTTCGTGGATCCATCGTCGAGTCGCGCGGCGGCTCCATCGCTCGCGTGAAGTAAAAGGCATGTCGGGTGCACGCGCCGCACGTCAGGCTGATCCGCTCCGGGGCGAGCAGGTCACCGGGCCGCAGGGGGCGGCGGCGCGGCGAACGCTGGATCGTGCGAGTTCCGCACGAGGGACACACGAGTGGCTCGTGCGCCCGGTCGGCTGCAATGAGCGCCAGTGCTTCCGGCGCCCGGAACTCCTTGATCCCTCGTCTGCCCACGGGCTAGCCCCTTCCGGCTCGAAATCTATACTACCCCAGGACCGGCTGTGCTTGCCCCCAAGGCCAATTCTTGACGCCCCCGGGGGACGTATGTAGGTTGGCGCCACCTTTAACCAAGCCTTGCGATGCCAGCCGAGCTCGGTGGTTCACAGATTTCGTCGTTACTCGAAGCCCTCCCGGGGATTGCCAGCGTGCTGCGCAGCCCGGTCGCGGACGCGCTCATCCAGGCGATGCGCGGTGCCGCCGGCCTGGTGGATTTCACGAACGAGGACGCCGAGGAGCTGGTGCGCTACGCCGTGCGGCGTGGATTGATCGGCCCGGATGAAGGCGACCGCGTGTTGGGGGAAGTGCAGGAAGGACTGCGCAAGCGGAAGCCGCTCGGGATCAAGAAACTCCCGCTGAAAAAGAAGAAGACGCGCCGCTAGGTTCGGAAGCCGCGGACCAGTCCACGCAGTTTCTCGGCCGCCAGCAGCAGGTCTCCGGCGGCCGCTGCCATTTCCTGAGTCGACGCGCCCTGCTGCTCGGTGGCGGCCGTCACCTGCTCGGCACTCGACGCGTGGGCCACCGCGCGGTTGACGACCTGCTGCGCCTGCGCACCGAGCTGCTCGGTGACGCCGCGATTCTCCTGCGCGGCGCGCGTCACTCGAGAGGCCGCCTGCTCGACCTGTTCCACGGCGGCCACGATCTCGGTGAGGCCGCGCGCCGCGCCTTCGGCCACCGACTCGATGCCGCGCACCTTCGCCTGGCCGACGGCCATCGTCGCGGTGACTTCCTCGACCTGCTCCCGGATCACGCGTGTCGTGCGCGCGACGTCCTCGGCCGCGCGTGATGACTCGTCGGCGAGCTGACGCACCTCTTCCGCGACCACGGCGAAGCCGCGGCCGTGCTCGCCGGCGCGCGCCGCTTCGATCGCCGCATTCAACGCCAGCAGGTTCGTCTGCGACGAGATCCGCTTGATCAAGTCCACGAAATCGTCGATGGCGGCGCTCTGCTCGGCGAGCTGCGTGACTTCGGTCGCGGTCGTTCGCACGACCTCCCGCACGTCGAGCAGCGTGGTGCCCGCGGCCGCCACGTCGTTGCGGTGGCGGTCGGCCACCGTCCGAATCTCCTCGCCGAGGCGCGCGACGCGCGCCGCCGCGTCCGCCATCTCCGCGGTCGCCTTCCGTTGCTGCTCCAGCGCTATCTGTGTCGCATTCAGCTCGTTGCGTTGACTGTCGGCACCGCTCGAGATCTCGAGCATTGCGGTGGAGACCTCGCTGGATGACGCGGCGAGCTGCTCGCTGACGGCGGAGAGGTCGCCGGCTGAGGCGGCGATCTTATCGGCGGAACCGACGACCTCGGAGACGATGCCGCGCAGCCGTTCGCCCATGACGCGCATGGCGTCGGCCAGCACTTGAAACTCTCGCGGCATGCGTCCGGTGGTGACCGCCCGCAAATCGCCGCTGCCGAACCGCTCCGCAGCGGTGACGAGCCGCACCAGCGGCCCTTCCACCCAGCGCAGCGTGAATGCCCCGACGATCACGCCGACGATCAATGTGACGATCAAAACGAGCCACAGCACGATCTCCCGTTCCCGGCTCCGGTCCGCCAGCCGCTGTCCGACCACGCCGGCGCGCTCCGACTGTCGTGCCGAGAGCTCGCGCACGAGCCGGCTCAGCTCCGTCACCGGTTCGCGGACCGCGACCGACGCCGCTTGCGCGTCGCGCGCGCGGCCGAGATCCAGGTATGCATGCATCAGCGAGTAGTCGACGTGAATCGTGGATTGCAGCTGCTTGATGCGGTTGACGGTGATGCGATCGACTTCGGTGAGGCCCGGCAGCCCGTCGAGCCGTTTTTGGAACTGAAAGGCGGCGTCGGCGGCGGGTTGAAAGCGGTCGCGCGCCTCGGTGGCGGCGCGGATTTCATCGAACACGGCGGTCATCAGCCCGTTGCCGACCTCACTCGATTCTCGGAGGTGTTCGATCTCGACCGCCAGTGACCGCCGCAGCGTAGCGAGCGACGTGACCCCGACGACCGCGGCGATGACCAGCCCCGCGAGGAGCGCCGCAAATCCCAGGATGATCCGCCAGCGGATCGTATCGAGCGACGATATCACTGCCGGCTCTCCGGTACGAGCCGGCCTCCACGTACCGTGCCGATGACGACGGACTTTGCCGGCACGTCACCGCGTGCGTCGAATGCGATCGTGCCGGTGACTCCCTCGAACCCCGGACGGTCGCCGCCCACGCGTGCGATGCGATCGCGCAGCGCGCGGCGGCTGGCGCCGCTTTCGGGCAGTACGCCCGCCAAGAGCTGCACGATGTCGTAGGCGGCGGCACCGCGATGGTCGGGGCGCTCTCCGGGATATGCGCGCGCGTACGCCGCGATGAACTGCGCGTTACGCTCCCCAATCTGATCCTCGAGATAGGCCACCGACATCCTGACCCCCTCGGCCAGGTCCCCTGTCCGCTCGATGCCGCTGAGCGCATCCCCGCCTAATGCCGGCCAATGCGCGCCGAGATGCTGCATCTCGCGCAGCGCCAGCTCGGCCCCCACGCGATCGGTCGCCAGCATGATTGCATCCACCCCGTTCGCCTGGCGCAGCCGCGAAACGTACGGCTCGAGTGTTTGCGTCCCCGTCAGCATTGGATCCTCTTCTACTATGTCCCCGCCCAAGCGCCGGAACTCCGCGGCAAAGCTCAGTCGCAAGCCCCGTCCATAATCGTCGTCGAGATAGATGATCCCGACCCGCCGCGCGCCAAGGTTCTGGCGGGCGTATCGGGCCAGCTGTGCCCCATGGCTCAAATCGCTCGGACATACGCGGAACATGTACGGATTGACGCCGGAGAGGTCGGGGCTGGAGGCCGATGGCGAGATCATCAGGAGCGGATGCCGGGCTTCGCCGTACACACGGCCGGCGGCCAGTGATGCGCTCGATGTGAGGTGTCCGATGACAGCGACAACGGAAGGATCGTCGACCAGCGTTTGCGCAATGCGAATCGCGACTTCAGGACGCCCGCTGTCGTCCATCACGCGCAAGGTGAGCGGCCGGCCCCGGATGCCGCCGCGCGCGTTGACCTCCCTGACGGCCAGCTCGGCCGCCCGCTGCATCGAGACGCCACGGGGCTGGGAGAAGGGACCGGCCAGGCCGACGACGATAGGACTGCGGTCGCTGCCACGTGAGCACCCGGCGACTCCCAGAATGGCGGCGAAGACGGCCAGCCTGCGCATGAGCGGGCAAGGTTAAGCCTGCGAATGGGATAGCGCAATATCCACGCTCTTTCCACATTATCACCATGGATGCGATTCGACAGCTGTGCGGATTTGCCGCGGGCCTCGAAAGTCTTCTCGCCGCGCGCGACGCCACCGCGATCGACGCAAAATGGGAAGAGTTGAATCTCGGCCAGCTTGGGTGGGAGGCGCTCGCGCGCGCACGGCGCGCCGGGACTGAGGGTCTCGAGCCGGCGCTTGCGGAAGTCGATCGCCGGCTGCTCGCGGTGCTCGAGCGTTGCCGCGCCTTCCTCGATCCGCACATCGTCACGTTCCGCGTCCCGGAGCTCGAACGGTGGCAGCACGGCGCGGCTGCGGCACTCGTGGGCGCGCGCTGGGGCGTCGCCGGCCTGCGCACCGTTATCGCCGACACGGGGGCCCCGCTGGGCAGGCGCTACTTTGCATTTCTTGCCCTCGCCGAGCGTCATCCCAAGGACGCGTGGCCACTATTCGAGCGGTATCTGCAGACGCCGGGGGCGCATCACGCCTTCGTCGGAGCGGCTGTGGAGGCCGCGCGCTACTATCCCGGCCAGGCAACCAACGTGATCGCGTTGTTTCAGCGGATTCGGGGAGATCAAATGCTGCGGAGGTTTCTGGCGCCGAAGATCCTGGAGTCGCTGTATGTCCTCGGTGACCCCGCCGCGCTTCCCCTGTATGAGGAGCTGCTGGTTGCCGGACATACCGATCGGGATCTAGGACGCTGCGAGGTTACGCGCGCGCTCGTGGGCGTGCGCAAGCTTACGGGCCGGGTAGCCCCGAGCAGCAAGTACCCGCGTCCCGAGGAACCCGACGTCATTCGGGCGTTGGACGAAGCGCAGCGAATATTCGAGGAGGAGAAGGACCGGCTGGAGCCGGTCGTGGTTATTTGACGAACGCGGCGAGCTTCTCGCGGTAGGCGTTTCCGCCCATGTCGTACGTGTCGTTGTGTCCCGCGCCCTCGATCATGACGAATTCCACCGGCCCGCCCGCAGCGTCGGCAACGTCCCGTCCCATCTTGATCGGAACCAATTTGTCGGCCGTGCCATGGAAGATGAGAATCGGGCAGTGAATGCGTCGGATCGTTCCGATATTGTCCAGGCGCAGCCGGACGAGGAACGGCGGCACCAGACGGTAGTGGCGAGCCGCCATGCCGCGCGCACTCGTGAACGGTGATTCCAGGATCATTCCGGCGATGTCGTGAGCAGCGGCGACGTGCGTCGCGGCCGCGGTGCCAAGCGAGCGCCCGTAGGCGAAGATCCGATGTCGGTCGACGTCGGCTCGCTCTGCGACTGCGTCATAAGCGAGATCGGCGGCTTCATACATCCCCGCTTCCGTCGTTCGTCCGCCGCTCCCGCCGTAGCCGGGGTAGTCGACTACGAGCAGCGCGGCATGCGTAGGCCGGAAGTCGCGGATGATGGGCGAGATGGCGGCGATGTTCTCGCCGTTGCCGTAGAACCACAACAGGGCGGGCGAGGGGGGTCGTGGGCGGTCGAGGGGCGGCAAGTACCAACCCACGAGGCGCGTCCCATCCTTCATTTTCAGCTCGATCTTCTCGCCCGATCCAATGGTGCGGGCAGGATCGGGCAGCGGCGCCCGCGGAGCAGGGAAGGTGATCCTCTCCTGAAACGTCCACAGCAGCAGTGTCACAACGAGATAGAGACCGGCAAGTCCTAAAACGATGGCCATGGTGAGTGTTAGTTTGTGGCCCAATGGACCCACAGCTCGTCTCTCGCGCCCGCGGCGCGTTGCTGGGCCTCGTAGCAGGCAATCAACTAGGCGTTCCGACCGAGCACATGGGGACGGCCGAGGCGATCCGCAAAGCGTTCCCGGCCGGCATTTCCGATCTGGCCGCGCCACCCAAGAACTCTCCATACGACGACGACGCGGCGATGACGCTGCTGCTCGGCGAATCGTTGCTTGCCCGCCAGGGTTTTGACGCAGTCGATGTCGCTCGCCGCTGGGTGAAATGGATGAAAGTGGATGGTCGCGGCATCGGCGTCACGACCAGGCGCGCGCTCACCTTGATCGATCGCGGCAAGGAGCCCTTCGAGGCGGGCCGTCTGGCGAATCAAGAGAACCCCGGACGCTCGGCGGGAAACGGCAGCGTCATGCGCTGCATTCCCGTGGCCCTGCGCTACCACGACGAGATCGATCGCTTGATTCGCGTTTCGACGCAGCAAGCCGCCATCACGCACGCCGACGAGCGCTGCACCTGGGGCGCGGCCGCGGTGAACCTGGCCGCGCGCGAGCTGCTGCACGGCAACATCTACTTTGTCGAGGAAGTGCTGCATCGTATCGGCGACCGCGCGCCCCGCGCGCTGCGAGAAGCGATGCACCGGGTGCCGCGCGAATCCGAGAGCGAGCTGCCGATCGCGCGACCGGGCGAAGGCGGGTACGTGGTGCATTGCGTGGAGATCGCATTCTGGTTCGCCACGCACGACCGCAGCCTCGAGGAAACGCTGCTGTATCTGGCGCAGGCCGGCGGCGACACCGATACGAACGCGGCCGTGGCGGGTGGGCTGCTCGGTGCGCGCTACGGCGAAACGGCGTTGCCGCCGCGATGGATGGATCAGCTGGCTGGTGCTCAGGGCATTGCGGAACTGGCGGAGAATCTGCTGAGCGCGGCTATCGCGACCGTTTGACGGGTCGCTGCACATACTTCGAGATGTGATCCATCACGTCGTCGTCCCGGAGCGTGATCGAGATCCAGCGCGCGTTGCCCGCGCCGCGCCAATTCAGCCGTGCCACGCGCCGGCCGCTGGTCCATTCCAGCATGCTCCGTTCGCGCCGCTGCGCCGGACCGAACCGATTCGTCAGATCGCGCCGTGCCCACTGCACCAGGGGCGGCCCGCCTGAGTCGGTGAAGGATACCATCGCGATCTTGCCCTCGAGCACGTACGCGCTGAGATAGAAGCGCGCGCTGTCGCCCGGATCGCGAATCAGCACGCCGCACTCCATGAGCTGCGCGGTCTTGCGGGAGGTATTGCAGCGCAACGTATCGCGCTGCGCCAGCGCACGAGCGCGCTCGGCGAACTCGCGGTAGGAACGCCCGGGCGTGAAGCCTCGATACGTTGCCGCAAAGGTCACGGGTGCAGCGGGAGGCGAGGTGCGCGCTTGCGAAGCGACGGCGGGAGCGACCGCGACGCACAGCGCTACGATGGTCCACGGGAGCCGCATGCGGCCAATATACGCCCAAGCGAACGGGCCCGGGGAGAGTTCCCCCAGGCCCGTGGCTCACATCCCTGCAACTCGGTTAGGCCTTACGAACGTTCTGCGCCTGCAGACCCTTGGGACCCTGAGCGACATCGAATTCGACGTTGTCGCCCTCGGCGAGGCTGCGGAAGCCCTCAGCCTGGATGGCTGTGAAGTGGACGAACACGTCCGGACCCGACTCCTGCGCGATAAAGCCAAAGCCCTTCGCGTCGTTGAACCACTTCACCTTACCCTTAGCCATACTGTTAAGACCTCAGCACTTGGGGGCACAGCCCCGGACTGGATCGACCCAGGCCACCGCGGCAGGGGACGGGCTCAAACAAAAACCGCGAGACATATGGTCCTCGCGGAAGCGCAGACAGCCGGTGACGGTGCCACGTATGCTTGAACCGCTGGCAAAAGTATGGAACGTGCTAGAACCTGTCAATCAGGACTGCCGTTTCGTCCTAACTTCAGTATGCTGACAGCTTTATGACACCACACCGCGTTCGACACACCCTTCCGTTCTCCGCCGTGGGCCGGTAACCTCCGTCTCCCCTCAACAGCCGCCGCGGAGGCCTTCTCATGTTGCTGCACGCCTTACTGTCGTTAGTGGTACTGCAACAACCCACCAGCACCACCGCACCCCGGCAACCAATCACGAAAGTTGAAGTCGAGCCCACCGGCGGCGAAGTGCCGATCGGCGGCAAACTGAAATTCACTGCGCGCGCGCTCGATGCATCGGGGCAAGTCGTGCCGAATGCCCAGCTCGAATGGTTCGTCGGTGGGGATGTGGGGGACGTGGATTCGACGGGTGTCTTCACGGGCGGGTATCAGGGTTATGCGCGCGTCACTGCGGTGTCCTTCATCCCCGGGGTGGAAGGCAGTCAGGTATTTGGGGTGGCGCTCGTTCACGTATTGCCCGAACCCGCGGCCCGGATCGTCGTCGATCCGCGCCCGACCCGGCTGGTGGCGGGGTCGCGGCTCACGCTGTCCGCAGCTGCGTTCTCGCGGCATGGCGACCGACGCGCCGAGCCCGTGGCGTTCACGTCCAGTAACCCGCGGATCGCAGCAGTCACGAGCGATGGCCGCCTGCGCGCGCTCGCCGCGGGACGCGCCACCATCACCGCGACGTCCGGTCCCGCAACGGAAACGCTCGCGCTGCAGGTGCTCCCGAACAATGTCGCGCGCATCGCGGTCGAGCCCGCGAGCGCCTCGGTCCGCACCGGCGATGTGGTGAAGTTCACTGCGACGTCGCGCACCGCGGCCGGCCGTGCAGTGGGTGACGTGGCAGTCGAATGGGCGGTCAGCGCCGGCCCCGGTCTCTCGGAGATCGATCCGAGCGGGACATTCGTTGCCGAGCTGCCGGGCAGCTATACGGTGACCGCGTCGGTAGGGGGGAAGGAAGCGGACGCAGTCGTGCGCGTGGTGCCGCGCGAGGTCGGCCGCGGAATCGAGGTCCGGGGCCGTGTCCCGATTACGATGAGCAGCGCCGAAATATGGGTGCATCCGTCCGGCACATGCGCGTACCTCTCGACCATCGCCGATCGCGTGTACGCGATCGACATCACCGATGTCACACGTCCCAAGATCGTCGACTCCATGATGACGAACGCGCGCATCGTCAATGACGTGATGACGACGGAGGACGGCAAGTACGGCGTGTTCTCGCGCGAAGGCGCGTCGGATCGCAAGAACGGCATCGTCGTGTTCGACGCGAGCAACCCTTGTCACCCCAAGCCCGTCTCCGAATACACGCAAACGGTGTCGGGCGGCGTGCACAGCTCGTACGTCTACAAGGGCCATGCCTATATCACTGATGACGCGACCGGCTCGATGCGGGTGCTCGACATTCAGGATCCGCAGCACCCCAAGGAAGTGGCGCGCTGGCAAACGGAGCAGACTGAAGCGGGCCGCTATTTACACGACATCATGGTGGTCGATGGCCTCGCCTATCTCGCGTACTGGAATGACGGTCTCGTGATTCTGGACGTGGGCAACGGCATGAAGGGCGGCAGTCCGACCAATCCGCAGTTTGTATCACAGTACAAGTACGACCTGAACGCGGTATACGCGCGGGTGGGCCAGCTCTTCGGCCCGGGCTTCGTGCGCGGGACGCACACCGCGTGGCGTCAGGGCCGGTATGTGTTCGTGGGCGACGAAGTGTACGCCGCGCATCCCTACAAGGGGCTCACGGACGGCAACAACCTCACGTTTGGCCGCCTGCATGTGATCGACGTGTCGGATATCAGCAAACCGCGCGAAGTGGCCTGGTACGAGCCCACTGACGGCGGGGTGCACAACGTGTGGGTCGTCGGCGACACGCTCTACCTGGGCAATTATCAGGGTGGCGCCCGGGCGGTCGACATCTCCGGTGAGCTGAAAGGCGACCTGCTGCGTCAGGGACGAGAGCTGAGCTGGATCCTGACGGTGGACTCGCTGGGGCATCGCCGGGCGCCGTTTGCGTGGGGGGCGGTGGTGCGGGATGGAAACATCTTCGTGGCGGACATCAATACCGGACTTTGGATTCTGAGGCTGGAGCCGAAACAACAAGCAACACCATAAGAAAGACGACGAGTGGTTGTAAGTTCAACAGCGTCAAGCTGTTATTGCTGGATCACAGCCTTGGTGCTGTCGGGTTTGTTGAGCGCCGCCTGGGCGTTGCGGAACGCGACCAGCGCGTCATCGTACGATTTGAGTCGCGTCGTCAGCGTTGCGGCGACCGTGGCGGGGTCGCGGCCAGCGGTCTGCTCACACACCGGCAACGCGCTACTCAACGAATCGAGGCGTAGCGTTACCTGCTTGGCCAGGACGCGCAACGAATCCGCGTAGGCGCCCGGTTGCATCTTCGGACGACCGCTGAGTATGAAGGACCGTCCACTCCCGCACAGCCCTCCCAGCCGCCGCGCCGCCCGGCGGCGCGTCAGTGAATCGCCCGCTTGTTGCGTGCGCACGACCCTGCTCAACCCATCGCGTACCTGCGCCACTCCCCGGGTAGCGGTCTTCAGCCCGTCCATGTACCGGATCTGCTCGATGGTCGGTGCCGGGGGTTGCGGAGACGTGGGGGGCGCGGGAGGCGCCGGCACGACGGCGGGAGCGGGCAGAGGAGCGATGACCGGTGCTGGCACGGGCGCTGGCGGCAGCGTGTCTTTATGGGTGCTTGTATCCTGCTGCATGAACGGGTACGCGACCACCGTGACTACCATCACCATTTCAGCAAACATGCGCCGCCGACTCCTCTAACAGTTGAATTCCTGCTCCGTTATTATCTGCGGATGGCCGTTCCCGCAACGTCCCGCATTCTGCGGACCTTTGAAGATCGCGCCGACGCGCTCGCCCATTTCTTTCAGCGTGCGGGCGAAGCACCGCGCTTGATCGCCTACGACGACGCGATCGGCCTGCCGCTCGACCAGGCGCTCGCCGCGCTCGAGTGGACCGCGCAAGTCGGGATCCTGAGCGCCGAAGATTTGGTGCACGCGGCTCGGCTCGGACCCGATTCCGCTGCGGTTGTCGTCGAACGTCGCGATGGGGACGCGCGGGTCTTCGTGTACTTCGGCCCCCGCATGGATGCGCCGCCCGCCGACCCCTACGAAGCTACCCTGCTGTATGACGAGCCGGGAGTCCGCTCGTACATCTTCGCTCAACGCGGACACGCCATGGCGCATTTTCTCCGCGCCACGCACGGGCTCGGCGCGGCGCTGAGCCTGCTGTCACGCCGCGCTCCTGAGCTGCGACACATTCGCCGCTGGACCCAAGCGTTGTTCGCAGAGCCTGCCGTGGGACGCTCGACGCAATTGCTCGCCGGCTGGTTTGCAACGAGTGGCGCAGGATTTCTATTCGTTCCTGCCGATTCCAACGACCCCTTTGCGTACTGCGAAGTGGCAAGCGAGGGGTAAAGCCCCAATGTGGGAACGTGCGTGCTGTGGATTCACAACTCCACATCGTGTGGAAGACGCGCGGAACAGGTTGCAGACGCAGTCTTTACTCTCCACAACGAATGCACATCGAAGTGAGCTAACCCGAAGAAACATCGGCACTTGCGCGCTTTTTTGCCGCCCCTATATTGATCTCACGCGCAATGAAGGGAAGGGTTGGGACCTGGCGTCCTGACAACGCCTTCAAAGCGAGTCCGAACGGAAATTCCGGGGAGGGCGCCGATGCAACCAAGGGCTCAGGCGCTCGTTGATCCGGGAGCTGCTCACCGGGTCGGACAGCTGGGGCCAGTCGCGTTGCCTTAGCCACGTCGAAATAGTGCCTCGACGTGCAGTGCGGAAGGTCGGTCCGCGACCCGATCTGACCCGTAGCCTCACATTGGCGAACCAGACGACCCGACGGGGTTGTTTGGGGATGGAAGCCGGAGCCTCTGCTTGCCCTACCGAGGACGAATCAGTCCACAGGTGGCGGCGGAGAGAAGAACGAAGGACGCAAGTCCTCGACTCCGGGTAGCCGATGTGTCGGAGCCCCCAAGCGGCCTATCGCGCCGTCTTGGGGGCTTCGTGTTTTACGCCGGAAAGACTCCCTCTTGTTTGAGCTGCGCGTAGCCCATCCCCTTCAGCCTGGAAATCCGCATGCCCATGGGCGGATGCGTGGCGAGTGTGTCCGCCAGCCATCCTTCACGGTTGGTGAAGCGTCGGCCCAGCGGATCGGCGATGCACAGGTGCGCCGCTCCCCGTTTGATCGAAGCCGTGGGCGCAACGGCCGATTCGATCTTTTCGAGCGCGCTTGCGAGTGCCAGCGGATTCCGCGTGAACTGGGCGCTCATCGCATCGGCGAGGTATTCCCGGCGCCGGCTCACGGCAAAAGCCAGCAGCTGCGTGACGAGCGGCGCCACGATCCAGGAGACGATCCAGAGCACCAGCAGGGCGGCGAGGAGCGGACCGGCGTTCTTGCCCTTGCGACCGCCGCCGCGGATGGGAAGGCCTCCGCGCATCGCCCGGCCCATGCCATCGCGGACCAGCAGCACGGCGCCGACGAGCGCGGCGAGCGTCGTCATCAGGCGCACGTCCAGGTTCTTGACGTGTCCCAGCTCGTGCCCAACGACCGCCTGGAGCTCGTCGCGGTTGCAGATCCGCAGCAGGCCCCGCGTCACGGCGATGTGCGCATCGAGCGGATCATGGCCGGTGGCAAAGGCATTGGGGTCGTCGTCCGGGATGATCCAGATGCGGGGCCGCGGCACGCCGGCGGCGATCGCCATCTCGTCGACGACGTTGGCCACCAGGCGCTCGCTGTCGGTGCGCGGGTCGATCAGTTCCTCTGCACCGCTCGCCCACAAGACTTTTTCAGGCCCGGTCTTGTACGCGTGCCAGACGGTGAAGATTGCGACCGTCGTGAGAACAATTCCGACCCACGGGACGTCGTGCTGGCCCTGCATCGCCCAGACGTAGTCCCCACCGAATCCGAGCCAGGCAAAAAACAATACGAAGCCAATCACCAGCCAGACCGTGCGCCGGCGATTGGCTTCCTGTTGCTGAAAGAGATTACCGTCGGGAGAGGTCAACCTGCGGTACCGCGCGCTCCGCTTGATCTTCGATTTCCCACAGGTCCGTCGGCGAGGCGTGCGCCAGACCGGCGACGAGCGTCGTGGGAAATTGCTGCTGCTTCGTGTTGTATTGCGTCGCGGTGTCGTTGTAGAGCTGCCGCGCGAACGCGATGCGGTTCTCGGTGGATGTGAGCTCTTCCTGGAGCTGGGCGATGTTACCGGTCGCTTTCAGATCCGGATAGCGCTCGACCGTCACCAGGAGCCGCGATAGCGCACCCGACAGCGCGTTTTCCGCCTGGCTGATCTGCTTGATCGCTTCCGGGCCCGACGCGTTGACCTTTACGGCCTGATTGCGGGCTTGTATGACGGCTTCGAGCGTGGAGCGCTCGAAGTCCATCGCGCCCTTCACGGCATTGACGAGGTTGGGAATCAGATCGTGACGCCGTTTGAGCTGCACGTCGATCTGCTTGAACGCATTGACGGTTTGATTTTTCAGCGAGATCAGGCCGTTGTACGCGCCGATCACCCACGCGACTGCGACCACCACGATTATCAGCAGCACCCACATCATGCGAACTCCCGGTAAAAGACGGTACTGGTATTACGTGCCGTGCGGCAGGAGTTTCGTGATCGCCAGTCGAATCGTCTCCGCCAACGCGCCGCCGTCGGAGCCGAGCCGCGCCAGCGGGTGGTCGGCATCGACGTGCAGCTCGACGCCGCGCGTCACGGGGATGCGCCGCCACGTGGTCGGACCGGTCGTTTCCTTTTCCGCATCACGCGTAAGCCACGCGGCGAGCGCGCGTCCCGAACGGCCTCGGGGCATTCCTTCGGCGCCTTTCAGCGGCAGCCGATCGGGCGTCGGCAGCGAGGGACCCAACACCTGCGCGCAGCGCCGCTCCAGCACGTCGCCAGTCTGATCGTGCATGTCTTTGGTGATCGAAGCGAGCGTGGCGCCTTCCATTTGCTTCAGCTTGATGGCGAGCAGCTGGAGGAAATGACGGTAGGAGTAGGTGGCCGCGGTGCCGCGGCCTTCCGGCGGGCTGACCAGCCCGCGGGTCACGTAAAACCGAATCGTGCGCTCGCTGGGTGCCGCGCGCGCGGCCGCATTGATCGGCGTGACCGCCGAGGCGTCCAGCACGGCACCCACCACGACTGACAGGTCCCGCAGGTTCCAGGGCGCGAGGTTGCGGTATTCCCGCAGGACGTGGAGCGGATCAGCGTGCGCGACGGTGGTCATGCGTCCATCGCGCCGGACGAGCGGTCACGATGCAGCACCGACGCGACCCAATCCGCGACCTGCTGCAGGTTGAAGGGTTTGCGCAGCACCGTGCAGTGATGATGCTCGAGCCAGGTCCGCACTTCCTCGGCTTCCGCGTCCCCGGTCATGATCGCGATGCGTCCGTCCAGCGCGGGCCAGCGGTGGATAATCGCGAGATAGAGCGCGAGTCCGGACATCTGCGGCAAATGAATGTCGAGCAGCAGCGCGGCGGGCTCCTCGCTTCCCAATGTCTCGTAGGCCGCCTCGGCGGATCCCACGCTCAGCACGCGGTAGCCATGGCGCTCGAGAAAGCGCTCCAGCACGCGGCGCAGTCCCGCCTCGTCATCGACGATCAGCACCGTGGCAGGTGGACGCGGCGGTGCCGTCATCATCTGGCGACTCCTGTCCCCTGTCGCGGAGTAAGGAAGCCCTTGACGATGCGCACCGTAGCCTCGTCGCTGGTGAGCGACAGTCGCATCTCGCCCGCCGTGAGGCCGAGGTAGGCGCGGGCGTGCTGTTGCAGCGTCTTGGCCTGCGCGTACCCGAGCCGCTTGTCGACGTCCTCGATGGTAAATTCGGTGTCCTGCAGCAGGCGATGGGCGTACAGCACGCGCGCCGCCGCGAGGATGTGCCGCGGGCTTGGCAGTCCCGCCCGCGCGAACCAGCGAGCACACGTGCCGCGATCGACGCGCGCGCGCGCCGCAACCTGCTGAATCGTCTGTACGGCGCCGGGCGTGCGCAGTGCGTCTTCGAGCACCCAGCGCAGCTCGGGCGGCAGCGGCGCGAGCGCCGCCATGAGCTGATCGAGCATCCGATGGGAAGCCGCCTGCATCGCTTCCGAGCTCACCAGCTCCCCGAGGCGCTCGGGGTGATCGTCGATGCCGCGCAGAACGACCTGGCGGATACCGCACGGTCCCAGTGTCAACAGGACGGCGGGCAGCTGGGCCGTCATCGCGGTGTAGAGGATCAGCCGAAGGGAAGGGAATAGCACGTGCAGACGCTCGATCTCCTGCCCGCTGGCCGCGCCGCCCAGTGCTGGATCGACGACGGCGATTTCGACCGGCCGGCCGCGAATCGTTTCGAGCGCTTCGTCCCACGTATCGGCGCGCGCGAGGACGAAGCGGAGCTGAACTGCGGCCCGCAGTTTCTGGTATTGCCCGTCCGATACCGCTGCCAGTACCAGCATTCCCCTACAAATCCTCCCAAAGAGTACCGGGGTGCCGCAAAATCGCCCTACAATGCCGCAAAAATGCCCTAAACCAAGACGAGAGCATCACGCAAGTTGGCTAGTAGTTGCCACTCACCAGTCAACTCGATCGTGGAGGCCCTATGTCGCGTCGCATTCGCTCGGTCCTGTCGTTGCTGCTCGTATCATTCGCGCTCGCCGCCTCGGCATGTGCCGACGCGTCAGGTCCGAGCAGCGAGACGACGTGCGATCAGAGCAACCCGGTTACCTGTCGCTGAAGCTATCCGCCTAGCGCTGCAAGAGAGGCAGATATCTCTCTCAGCGCTTCGGTTGCGTCTGTGGGCTCCGGCACCGTGCCTTCCAACTCATCGGGAGTCACGCAGTCCCGGAGCCCTTGGATCAGTCGCTCAATCCGAAAAACGAATTCATGCAGGTCGTGCGTCGTGGCGATCTCGAGCGCGCGCCGCAGCTCCTGCTCGGCGCGCCCGTTGTTCTCGAAGCGCGCGAAACCCACACCCGCCTTAAGGTGGAAGTCGGTGCGGATGTTAGCCGCCGTTGCGGCACCGTGATCGAGGGCACGCTCGCGCCACCGCTCGAACGTCACGCGGTCGCGGCGGAACGAGGCGCAATTCATCAATTCGATCTTCGCGTTGGCCAGGTTGTCAGCGACCGTTTCACGCCGGACGACCTCGTTGAGCGCCTGTTCCGCCGCCGCCACTTGGCCAATCGCGAGCAGCGCGAGACCGACATCGACGAGCGCGCGCATGCGATTTGACTCTTCTTCGTAGAGCTCGTAGGCGCGCCACAGATGAGGAACACCTTCTTCAGGCCGGCCGCGGCGCTCCATGATGTTGCCTAACCCGTGCTCGGCCTGCGCCTGAATTGTCCTGAATCCTTCTTTGGCGGCGTCGCTCAACAACGCGCGCCACGCCGCTTCGCCTTCAGCCAGGTTGCCGCGATAGTGCACGACGTTGCAATAACCGACGCGGCTCAACAACACCGTTTGCCGATCCCCGTTCGCCGCCCCGAGTCGACCTGCTTCCTCGTACGCGCCGAGGGCGCGATCGAAATCCGTCTGCATGCGCCGGACCCGGCCCAGGCGTAGCCACGCCGAAATCCGGTCGGTGACCTTGAGCCTTTCTTGCCCGACACTGATCATCGTGTGCAGGACGTCCTCGGCCTCCTCGAGATGCGACTCCTGCTCGAGAAAGAGCGCGTAGGCGAAGAGCGCCGGGGCGAGCTGGCTGATGTCGTCTGCGCTGTGTGCATCACCGGCCGCACGGACGATGCAGCTCAAATGCGATGCCTCGGTGCCTTCTCCAGCGAGCTCGGCGCAGTAGCGCTCCGTCGCGGCCCACTGGTAGCGGAACACGTCGGGAGTCGGTGGTTCCCGCTCCGGGGACAACAAATCGACGAATCGAAGCGCCAGGAATGCCCCCTGACCCAGGCGCACCTCGGGGGAGGTGGCTGGCTCATCGGCTACCCGCTGGAGGAACACAGCATGGGGCAAACCGGCGGACTGCGTTAGTGCCTTATGAGTCATCGTAGCCTGCATTCGCACCAGACATGCCGGACGGCAAGACTATCACGGACACCAACATAGCGCTTGCGGTCGGGACGCGTTAGCCCGCAAATGGCGCCTTTTCTGGCTTTTCGCCGCGTTTTTCGGGTGCCGCGACAGTGCATCCCGCCCGGTATAAAGAGCGCGTGACCAAGGGTTTTAGCCTCCTCGAGCTGCTCGTCGTCGTCTGCATCGCCGCGGTGCTGGCCACGTTCTGGATACCGCGCGCGGCTCGGCTGGTCGATTGGATCTCCACGGAACGCGCCGTCCGCGACGTCACCACCGCGCTCGCGGTGGCGCGCCATGGGGCGGTCATGCAAGCAACGCGGGCTCGCCTCACGATCAGCACCGACACGCTTCGCATCGATCGCTTCCTATCGCAGGGGTGGGTGCCGTGGTGGCGCACGCCCGGCCCCGCGAGCTATGGCGTGCAGCTCGAGGTTTCCAATCCGGTCGTGATCTTCGGACCTACGGGGATCGGGTGGGGCGCGGCGAACACCACGGTCGTGCTGCAGCGAGGGTCGCAAACCGAAACGATCACGATGTCGCGGGTCGGCCGCGTGAAGCATTGGTAGATGCAACCGTTCAGCGGGCCGATGCATCTAATCGTATGAAACTTGGAAGTACTGCTGGTCGTAACGCGAAAGGTCGCGGCCGAAGTGTGACGGCCACTTCGCCCGACCGCCAACCCCGGGGAGCTTTTGGCCCCGGGGTTCGGTCTTTTAGAGGGAAGGACCGGCGTCTTCGTCGAGAAAAACGAGAGTCTGGCGGCGGCCGACCAGTCGGACCAAGGCTTCGAACACTTTGGGATCCAGCACCGTGCCGGACAGATCCGCCATGCGCTCGACCGCAAGCTCGGGTGTCATTTTCTCCTGGTACGGGCGCGACGTCGTCAGCGCATCGTACACTTCCGCCGCCGCGATCACTCTTCCGCCGAGCGGGACCTCTTCACCGCGCAACCCGTCAGGATAGCCGGTGCCGTCATAGCGCTCGTGATGGCTCTTCACCATCGAAACGACGTCGCCGAGGTGCACGAGCGGCGCGAGGATCTGGGCGCCGATGATCACGTGCTGCTTCACATGCTCGAATTCGTCGGCGGTGAGCGGCCCTTCCTTATTAACGACCGCCTCGCGCGTGCCTATCTTCCCGAGGTCGTGGAGCCGTCCTGCCATGCGGATGCGGTCGACCTCTTCTTCCCCGAGTCCGATCTCGGCCGCAATGTTCGCCGAGAGGTCAGCGACACGCGCTGAATGGCCGCGCAGATACGGATCCTTCGCCTCGAGCGCGTTAACGAGCACCTCGAGCGTCGCCGTCGAGACGCGCTCCAACCGGTGCCGCTCCCGCTGCAGCTCGGCGGTTCGGGTCGTCACCTCTTCTTTGAGCCACTGATTCAAGTGCCGGTTTTCGAGCAGCATCTCCCGCCGCTTGAGCGCGCGTTGCACGGCGCGGCCCAGGTCAGCGAGCTCGATCGGCTTGGTGAGATAGTCCATCGCGCCGCGCTGCATGCAAAGAGCGGCGCTGGTAGCATCGTTGACGGCGGTGAGCATCAGGATGGCGAGATCGGGCTCGATCTCGAGTGCCTGCGGGACAAGATCGACGCCGCTGGTACCAGGCATGCGGATGTCGGAGAGCATCAGCGCGATTTTGTGCAGGCGCAGCTGCTGCAGGGCCTCATCCGCGGAGGCCGCGGCATATACCTCGAACTGCTGCTGCTTCAAATATTTCCGCAGCGCGTTCCGGATCGGCTCTTCGTCATCGACCACCAGGACCGTGACGATGCCGGGGTGAGCAGTCAACCCGATACTCCTTGTAAAGCCAAGGCCAAACTAGGAATCCGCTGCGACGAACGCTAGGTCTACCGGCGCGGGGATGAGGCGTGCGGCGTGCGCGCGCGCGAGCAATTCAGCTACGGCGCGCCTGCCGCGCTCCCCATAGTCGACCGTGTAGGCATTCACGTACATCCCCACGAACCGGTCCGTACGCGCAACGTCCAGCCCACGGCTGAAGCCTTGGGCATGTTGCAACGCCTCCGCGCGGTGGGCCAAGCCATATTCGATGCTCGCTTTCAGGTCGCGGGCGATCGCGCGCATCAGGTGGTTCCCCAGGTCGCGTCGCACGACGTTGCCACCCAGGGGTAGTGGCAGGCGCGTCTCCTGGTACCACCATTCCCCCATGTCCGTCCAGAGGTGCAAACCGCGATCTGCGAAGGTGAGCTGGCCTTCGTGAATCAACAGGCCCGCATCGGCCTTCTCCTCCAGTACGAAATCCTCGATCTGGTCGAACGGTACGACGACGTGGCGAGCGCCGGGCTGGTACAATCGCAATGTCAGAAACGCCGTGGTCAGCTCTCCGGGAACAGCGACGAGACGGCCGGCGAGCGCTGCGCGTGGATCAGCGGGCGCCACCTCCCGGCTCACGATGCGCGGACCGTAGCGGTCGCCAATGCTGGCGCCATGCGCGAGCAGCGCGTACCGGTCAGCGAGATACGCGTACGCGTGCAGCGATACGGCGGTGACTTCGAGCTCGCCCGCGAGGGCGCGCCGATTGAGGCTCTCGATATCGCCGAGCTCGTGCACGTAACGCCGGCCACCAGTGTCGATTTTTCCTTCCGCCATCGCCCAGAACATGAACGCGTCATCGGCATCGGGACTGTGCGCCACGTGAATCAGACCGGGGGCGGGGACTCTGGATGCTGGGGGGGCCGTCATGTGCCGGAGCGCGCCCCTGTAACGCGCGACGCTTCGGTCTTGAAGTTGGTCAGCGCATCGGAATGATCGGCGTATTCGGGCCGGTTCTTCGCCATCTCCGCCGGCTCGTTGCGCAGGAAATCGGCATATGCCCGGCGCTCCTGGGCGGTGTTGCCTTGCTGCTGGTAGGCATGGGCGCGCAGGATATAGATGAAGAGATGGGTTGGCACGGCCTTGGAAATCGCGTCCGCCTGCGCTAGTGCCTGAGGCACGTCGCCGCCCGCGAGCTGGAGCAGTCCGATGTGGTAGTGGGCGTCGGCATCCAGCGCCGGGAGCTGGCTATAGGCGCCCAGCGCCATCGGCAAGAAGAAGTTGACGCTGTCGGCCTTGCCTGCTTCCGCCAGAATCATGACGCGGTTGAACAAACGGTTGGCGCGTTCTTCGGGCGACAGCTGGCTGATGTCGGGAGCGCGCAGCATCGGGCTCGCCGCCGCTGGTTCACCGGTCACGGGTGCTGCCGAGGAAGCGCGGGTTCCGCGCATCGCGACGATCGTGATGAGGGCGCCGAACGCGGCGCCCGCGAGTGCCCACGGCAGACCAGCGCGCCAGCCGGCGGGGTGGCCCGTCGATGTGATGGCCGCGCCGCATTTGTGACAGAAGCGCGCCGTGGACGACAATTGTGTGCCGCAGGCGTGACACGTCATAGGGAAGAGAATGTAACCCGGCCTAGCGGCTGTGACGAAAGCCGGTAGTGTAGGGCGCATGGCGGGCACCGAATACGGCAAGCACATGGGGGAGCTGAAGCGCGGGGAAATGCGCTGGGACGTCTACCTCGAAGGCCAGCCCGACACTGCGCTCGGCGCGGTTCGTGGCCGTATTCATTTCGTAAGTGGACACCTGCATAAAGTGACCGGGTGGATCTTCCTCGAATGGCAGGAAAAGGACATGCAAGACCGGTTCGGCGAGTTTTCCGCCGTGGAATTGGTGCACTTTGTGGAGGCGCTATGATCCCCCATGCGGGAGCACCTTGGCTTCTAACCGCCTAACCGTCTAACCGCCTAACCGCCCATGACAACCAGACGCGAAGTCCTCGATGCTGCTGCGCGAGCTCGAGCGGTGCTTAAGTGTGTGTTGATGCTGGCGGGAGGCATCGCGCTGGAAGGCTGCGAGATTCTTCCGCATCCCGGCGACACGCAGGGCGTTCAAGAGGCAGGCGAATGGGATCAACGTGGCCGGATCGTCGTGCGGACCGACCCGCGCTACACGGCGGTATACTTGCGCGTGGACACGACGAACGTCGCCGAACGCCACGACGCGCTGCTGGCGCGGTTCGATTTCAACCCCAGCGATGCGGATGGCGATGAATACGCGCTGACCATCGCGCTCGACCTGGGCGATGCGCGCCGCCTCAGCGCCGACCACCGCTACTCCCTGGGCGACTCCATCCCGGCCTGGGGCACGGTCACCTGTTTGTGCCGGCCGCTGCGGCCCGACTCGGTGCGCGGCACCTACGCGATGCAGACGCGTGGATCGCGGCAGATCGCCGGCCGCATCGAGGCCACGTTGTACTTCACGGCGTGGGACGATCCGCGCACACACGCGACGTACCGGCTGCAACAGCGAATTCACGGGGTGAGGCCGTGAGACCGGTGGGGCGGGTGAGCGGCTGGGCGGTTGGGGTGGTTGTGCTGCTGGCAGCGCAACCGCCGCATCGCCTCACCGCGCAGACCGACGGTCCGAGCGCCCGGCCGCGTCGACCGACCATCGACACGATCGTCATCGTGAACGGCAACGTCTTCGAGAAGGAAGACGCGGCGCCCGACTGGGTCGCGCATGTGGCGAACGGCTTGCACATCCGGACGCGCCAATGGGTCATCCGGCGACGGCTGCTGCTCAATCGCGGCGACCCGTTCGACCCGCTGCGCGTGGCGGAGAGCGAGCGGTTACTGCGTACACTGGGCGTATTTCGCGCGGTGCGCGTCGACACCGTCCGGTGGGGGGACAAGCTTGCCCTGCGTGCCGTGACCTCCGACGGGTGGAGCACGCAGCCCCAGGCGAGTTTTACCAGCGTCGGCGGCGATCAAACGTGGGATGTGGGACTCATCGAGCGGAATTTTCTCGGTACCGCGACGGAAATCGCCATGGTGTACGGGCGGAATCCCGACCGCAGCCGTCTCGACATGGAATTTCTCAATCCGCATTTCTTCAGCCGCCGCGCGCTCCTCAATGCGCGCTACAGCGATCTTTCCGACGGCCACCATGGCGAATGGCGTTTTGGCCTGCCGTTTCACGAGACCGCGGCAAAGCATTCGATCGAGACGTACGGCGAATTCGCGCGTCAACGCGTGCTGCGCTTCCGCGACGACGCGCTGCTGGACAGTACCCGGCATCATCTCTTTCGGGTGGGAATGGTGGGCGGGATCGCGCCATACGCCACCAGCCACGAGTACACTCGTGTCTGGGCCGGATGGGAGTGGCGCCGTGAGGACTTCGCGCCGAACGATACTGCGGCGCTCGGATACTCCGTCTTCACCACGGTGCGGGCCGGTATGGAATTCGGCCAAGTCCGGTTCCGCGTGCTCGAGCATTTCAACTCGTTCGCGCGCAGCGAGGATGTGGACTTGTCGCCCACGCTGCGGCTCGGCGCCGTGTTTCAAGCCGGCCTGGGCTACGAGATCAGCGGGCAGACGTCCGCGGTCTGGAAGCGCGGCTTCGCCGTGCTGCGGCTTCAGGCGACGGGGCTCGACTCGACCCGCACTAGGGCGCAGCTCACCGTGGTGAGCCAGAATGTGCCGCGACACACGTTCATCGCGCACGGAGAACTGGGCCTGTTGACCAATCCCAAGCCGGGAGCGGAGTTCGATCCCTGGTTGGAGCAGCGCGGCCCGCGCCTGTTCGGCGTGCACGACTTTACGGGAACGCGGACCACGTGGCTGGTGCTGGAAGACCGCGTGGTCCTCGCCAACGATATCCTCGGCCTCATGGCGCTCGGTGTCGCTCCGTTTATCGACTACGGCGGGGCATGGTATGGTGACGAGGCCGCACGGCAGGGAGGCGACGCCGGTATGTCGCTGCGCTTCGGCCCCACCCGCGCGGTGCGCGGCGAAGCGGGTGAGCTCGCGTTTGGATACCGGTTTGGGCAGGGAGTGAAGGGAAAACGGTGGGCGATTACGCTACGCAAAGGCTTTTCCTTCTGAGGGAGGCGCGCATGGAGCCGGCGCAGGAGATCTTCGACGTCGTACGGGCTGGAGACACTGCAAAGCTCCAAGCGCTGCTCAAGAACAATCCCGGCCTGGCCAACGTGCGCAACGAGCGCGGGCACTCGCCGGTGCTTATCGCGCAGTACCATCACAAGCGGGACGCCTTGCGGGTGTTGCTCGCCGCCCGGCCCGACCTGGACATCTTCGACGCGGCGGCGGTGGGTCGCACCGAGCGGGTCGCCCAATGGCTGGATCAAGATCCGGCGCTGATCAACGCCTATTCGAGCGACGGATTCTATCCGCTGGGCCTCGCGGCGTTCTTCGGCCATCCCGCGACGGTCGCGTTGTTGCTGTCGCGCCGCGCGGACGTGGCGCAGGTGGCGCGCAATCCGATGCGCGTGCAGGCGCTGCATGCGGCGGCGGCGGGGCGCTCGGTCGAGGCGGTACGGCTTCTTGTGGATGCGGGCGCGCCCGTGAACGCGACGCAGGACAAGGGCTGGACGGCGCTCCATGAGGCGGTGCGACAGGGCAACGTCGAGATGATGAGCTATCTGCTCGCGCGCGGCGCCGATCCCAAGCTGCAGAATGACGAGGGCGTGAGCGCAATCGGTCTTGCCGCCAAGGAAGGCCGCCACGACTTGCTGAAACTGCTGAAGAGCCAGCCATGAGGACCGATCTGGTAGGCTGGCTTGCGACGGCGGTGTTCCTGGTTTCGTACTTCACGAAAACCCCGGTGGCGCTGCGCCGAGTGCAGGGAGTCGCCGCGGGATTGTGGACGTTATACGGCGTGCTGATCCATTCGATGCCGGTGATTGTCGCCAATATCCTCGTGGCTGGCGTGGCAATTGTCTCGTCTATTAAGTTCCGCGCTTCAGAAACGGCGCCGTAGCCAAGTGGTAAGGCAGAGGTCTGCAAAACCTCGATTCGTCGGTTCGATTCCGACCGGCGCCTCTTCCGCAGGACCCCGCCAAATCGCCTGAACATCGCAAGTCGGGTCAGTACAGGTGTAATGATTCACGGCATCATCCGTCAGCAGGTATGAAACGTGATCCACTCCTCACTCATCAGGAGCTGAACAATGCTGACGCCCAACGAATTCCCCACCGAAACGTGCTGCGCAGGCCAGGCGGGATGCGATTGCACTTCCCCGTGCGGCTGTGGTTGCGCGGAGTAAGCAGATGCAGGCAGGGAGATCGGGCCCCGCCCGTGCCCCAACGGCCGGACGGGGTCCCGATACATTGGGATCCATGACAGCGGGTCCCACGGCTCCGAATGTGCTGAACGTGCTGGTGGAGAATCACCGACGTTTTCTTGCATTTCTCGAGCGCCGTGTCGGTTCGCGGGAAGCGGCGGAGGATATTCTGCAGGACGCCTTCGTGCGCAGCCTCGATAGTCTCGACACCGTGCGAGATGAAGACGCCGTCATCCCGTGGTTCTACCGGCTGCTGCGAAATGCGGTGATCGATCATTATCGCCGCAGCGGCGCGGAGCAGCGGGCGTTGGACTACATCGCATCGACGTCCGAGAACTCGGCGCCAGGGATCGATGAGGAGCTTCACGACGAAGTCTGCGGCTGCGTCGTGTCACTCGTGAAGACCCTCAAGCCGGAGTATGCCGCGGTCATCCAGCGCTTGGATCTCGATGGTATCGGTGTGGCCGCGTTCGCGCACGAGGCAGGGATCACGGCCAACAACGCGGGCGTGCGGCTCCATCGCGCGCATGCGGCGCTGCGCCGTCAACTCGCGCTGTGTTGCACCACCTGTGCAACCCACGGTTGTCTCGATTGCAGTTGTGGTAGTCCGGCCCGCAATCCCCGGGCCGACGATCGCCTCTTCCCCTAGTACGGCTCGCAGGTCGGCCATGCGTGTGGCGACGTCTAGCGCGTCGCGCTCTGGCGACATCGCAAAGCACATCGTACGCTCCGGGCGGAGGTCGTTGTGTGCGGCGGGCGCACTCGACCCCGTGGTCGATCGCTTTACCTACGCCTCCCCTCCGTCGCCCGCGTGAGTTTCGTCGACGCCGGGAGCAGCAGGTTGATGGCCCGCATCCTGGTGATCGACGACGATGACGACGTCCGCGAGATGGCGCGACGCGTCCTCGAGTCACGCGGGCATGTCGTCGTGGACGCCGACGATGGTTCCAGCGGGCTGGCGTACATCGCCGAGCGCCTGCAAGATCTCGTCATCACGGACATCTTCATGCCCGGTCGGGACGGCATCGAGTCCCTGCGGGAGCTGCGGAAGGCGTTTCCAACCCTGAAGGTCATTGCGATGTCAGGAGCAGACTCGAGCGGGCTCATCAATCTCTTGCACGATGTGGAATTGCTGGGAGCGAACGGCACGATCCCGAAACCGTTCGTTCCCGCAGAGCTCATTGCGGTGGTCAACCAGGTCCTCGGCATGCCGGATAGGGAATAATCTCGCGGCCCAACATCCGATCACGGTGAACGAGCGGGAGCGGGCACCTTGCCTGTCAGCGGGAGGGGGCGGAGCTTAGGCTCCCGTGTCTGTGACGCTGCGTCGCCAGCTTGGTGTCCTCGCCGTCACCGCTCTCGTGGTGGGTGAAGTCATCGCCATCGGTATTTTTCTCACGCCCGCCGGCATGGCGCGCTCGCTGGGATCCCCCCTCTGGCTGCTGATCATCTGGCTCCTTATGGGCGCCATGGCGTTGAGCGGCGCGCTCTGCTATGGCGAGCTGGCGGCGCGATACCCGGAAGCGGGCGGCGGCTACGTGTATCTGCGGGAGGCGTACGGGCCCGGCGTCGCTTTCTTGTATGGGTGGAAGTGTCTGCTGGTCATGGATCCGGGCATCACAGCCGCCCTGGCCGCCGGATTGGCGAGCTATGTCGGGTATGCCACAGGAATCGGTGGAGTCTGGCTCAAGGTAATTGCCATCTCCTCGATTGCCGTGCTCGGCGTCGTCAACATTATCGGGGTGAAGCTCGGGTCCGGCTTGATGCAGGGTCTGACGGCGCTGAAAGTCGGCGCTTTGGCGTTGATCATTGTGCTCGCGCTCGCGCTGCAGGCCGGCAGCTGGGCGAACTTCGTGCCGCTGCTCGCGCAGCATCCTGGCTCGCAGCCGTTGCCCGGGGCTCTGGCGGGCGCCTTTGTCGGCGCGTTCTTCGCTTTCGGCGGTTGGTGGGAGATCCCGAAGCTGGCGGGTGAAGCGCGCGACCCTGCGCGCACCGTGCCGAGGGCACTCGCCCTCGGCGTTGGGATCGTGACCGCGATCTACATCCTCACGAGCGCTGTCTTTCTGTATCTGGTGCCGCTCGAGCGCGTGACGTCGGGCGAGACGTTCGCCGCGCAGGCTGGAGAGCTGCTGTTCGGTCCAGCGGGTGGCAAGGTATTTGCCTGGATCGTGATCGTGGCCGTGCTAGGCAGCCTGCTGGGGCTGCTCATGGCGCTGCCGCGCGTCTACTACGCGATGGCGCAGCATGGCGTCTTCTTCAAACCGGTCGCCGCACTCCACCCGCGCTTCGGCACCCCCGCGCGCGCGATCGCGATCCAGACGGTCCTCGCCGCGGTCCTCGTTGCATCAGGCACATTCAATCAGATCATTGCCTATTTCGTGTTCGTCACCGTGTTGTTCGTCGGGCTGACGGTGGCCGGAGTGTTTCGCATTCGGCGCCGATCGCCCGACGGGTCGTATCGAACCTGGGGATATCCGGTCACACCGGTCGTCTTCTTGTTGCTGGTACTGCTGCTGCTGGTTTTGCTCGGCGGACACAATCCGCTCCAGGCCGCAGCGGGCGTCGCGATCGTCGCGGCCGGCATCCCTGCCTATATGCTGCTCTTTCGGAAAGCCGATGACGCGGATGCAAACCGTTCCGCGCACTGAGGCGAACGAAACGGCTGGTTCACCCTTGGGGAGCGTCTACGTCGGGATCAGCGGCTACAATTATCCGCGCTGGCGCGGTCCGTTTTATCCCCAGGACCTCGCGGCGCGGCGCTGGCTCGAATACGCCAGCCGGCAATTCAACTCGATCGAGCTGAACGGCACCTTCTACAGCCTCAAGTCTCCCGCGGTGTACCGACGCTGGGTGGAGGAAACGCCGCCCGGTTTCATCTTCGCCGTCAAAGGCAGCCGCTTCATCACTCACAACCTCAAGCTTGCCCGGTCGGCTGTGCCGCTCGCCAACTTCTACGCGAGCGGCATACTCGCGCTGGGACGTAAGACGGGTCCGTTCCTCTGGCAGCTCCCCGCCATCGTCCGCTTCAATCCCGAACGCATCACCGAATTCCTCGAGCTGCTGCCACGGGGCGCCACCGCCGCCGCGAAGCTGGCGCGCAAACACGACAGCCGTCTCAAACGCGGCGCGCTGCTCACCGCTCCGGCGCGCGTACGCTATCGGCACGCGTTCGAGGTCCGTCACCCATCTTTTTTTACAGAGGAGTTCTACGACCTGCTACAACGATTCGGGTGTAGCCTGGTGATCGCCGATACGGCGGGAAAGTTTCCCAGCGAAGAGCGGGTCACGGCGAACTTCGTCTATGTCCGGCTGCACGGATCGACGGTGTTGTACGCCAGCAGTTATTCGAACACCGAGCTCGATCACTGGGCCGACCGGATACAGGGCTGGAGGGAGAAAGGATTGGACGTATACGTATACTTCGACAACGATGCTTTTGCCCATGCCCCTGCAAACGCCCGGGCCCTGGCGGCGCGCCTGAGCGATGCCGGGGGCTAGCGCTGACTTGTGCAATCCGAGCTCCCCGCGTGTATTTGAGAGATGAGGTCTAAGCAGGTCATGATTGTCGAGGACGATGCCACGATCCGGGATGAGCTGGCGGCGCTCCTCTCGGCGGACGGCTACGACGTCGCGACGTGTGGAGACGGCCGCGAGGCGCTGGAACGGCTGCACTGGGGGCTGCGGCCTTCGGTGATCCTGCTCGACTTGCGCATGCGCGTCATGACCGGGTGGGAATTCCGCACCGAGCAGCGGAAAGATGCCGGCATCGCCGACATTCCCGTCATCGCCATGACCACCGGGCGGTGGAAGCCGGACGATCTGAAGGACTTTCCCGAGCACGTTGCGAAGCCGATCGATCTTTCGGCGTTGCGCGACCTGCTCGGGCGCTACTGTGACCCACCAAGAAAATTCGAGCGACGGAGAGAACAACGTGGCGATTGAGGCCCTCGATGTCCTCTGGATCACGGCGGGGTTGGGATGCGATGGCGACACGATCGCTATGACGGCAGCCTCGCATCCTTCCATCGAAGACGTGCTCTCGGGCATCATCCCCGGACTCCCCCACGTCACGCTCTACAATCCCGTCCTCGGTCCTGCAAACGCCGAGGACTTCCTGCGGCATTTTCGGGCGGCGGCCGAAGGAAAAAGCCCGCGCCCGTTCATTCTCGTGGTGGAAGGATCGATTCCCGACGAGACGAACAAGACCGAGGGATACTGGGCCGGGTTCGGCACCGACGAACAGGGACAGCCCATTCCCACCGTGCGCTGGCTCGACGCGCTGGCGCCGCGGGCGTGGGCGGTGATGGCGGCCGGCACATGCGCGACCTACGGCGGCATCCACGCCATGAAAGGAAACCCCACCGGCTGCATGGGCCTGTCCGACTACCTGGGTCATGAATTCCGCTCCGCCGGCGGCATCCCCATCGTGAACATTCCCGGGTGTCCCGTGCAGCCGGACAATTTCATGGATGTTCTCACCTATCTGTTGCGTCAAGCGGCGGGCAGCGCGCCGATGATTCCGCTGGATGAAATGCTGCGTCCCACCTGGCTGTTCGGCTTCACCGTGCATGAGGGCTGTGATCGCGGCGGCTATTACGAGCAGGCCGACTTTGCCGGCGACTACAACTCATCCAAGTGCCAGGTGAAAGTGGGCTGCTGGGGACCAGTCGTCGTGTGCAACGTGCCGAAGCGCGGCTGGATGAATGGGATCGGGGGCTGCCCCAATGTCGGCGGCATCTGCATCGGCTGCACAATGCCCGGCTTCCCGGACAAGTTCATGAGCTTCATGGACGAGCCGCCGGGCGCGTACATGTCCACCGCCGCCGTGGCGACGTACGGGACGATGGTGCGGGCGCTGCGCCGCTTCACGCGCGTGTCGCTCGACGCCGAGCCACCCTGGCGCCAGGGACCGGAGGGGAAGAAATGACCGGCGCGCCGCGCGACGTCGTCGCGATGTCGTGGGATCCCATTACGCGCATCGTCGGGAGTCTCGGCATCCACACCACCATCGATTTCGCCAACCGCCACGTCGCCGAATGCCGCGCGACCTCCTCGATCTTCCGCGGCTACAGCGTGTTCATGCGGGGCAAAGATCCCCGCGACGCGCATTTCATCACTAGCCGCATCTGCGGCATCTGTGGTGACAATCACGCGACGTGTGCCGTATACGGTCAGAACATGGCCTTCGGCGTGCAGACGCCGCTGCTCGGCGAATGGATCATCAATCTCGCCGAGGCCGCCGAGTACATGTTCGATCACAATATTTTCCAGGACAATCTGGTCGGCGTGGACTTCTGCGAGCAGATGGTCAAGGAAACGAATCCCACGGTGCTGGCGAAAGCCGAGCAAACGTTGGCGCCCGGCGCCGCGGTGCACGGCTTTCGCACGATCGCCGACATCATGCGGGCGCTGAATCCGTTCACCGGAGCGTTTTATCTCGAAGCGCTGGCGCAAAGCCGCATCGCGCGCGAGATGTACTGCTTGATGGGCGGACGTCACGTGCATCCGTCCACGATCTATCCGGGCGGCGTGGGGACGGTCCCGAGCCCGCAGCTGTTCACGGAATATCAGGTCAGGCTGATGCGGTACATCGACTTCGTCAAGCGCGTCGTCCCACTCCATGACGATCTGTTTGACTTCATGTACGAGGCGTTGCCCGGCTACGAGCTCGTGGGCAATCGCCGGATTATGCTGGGTTGCTGGGGCTCTTTCCAGAATCCCGAAGCGTGCGATTTTCGCTACGAGACGATGACGAACTGGGGCCGCGAGATGTACGTGACCCCCGGGATCGTCGTGGATGGCGCGCTGATCACCACCGACCTCGTCGAGATCAACGTGGGCCTGCGCATTCTGCTCGGCAGCTCGTTTTATGAGGATTGGCAGGAGGGCGAAACGTTCGTCAAAGCGGACCCGCTCGGGAATCCCATCGATCAGCGCCATCCCTGGAATCAGACGACCACGCCCCGGCCTCAGAAGCGCGACCTGCAGAGCAAGTACACGTGGGTCATGTCCCCGCGCTGGTACGATCCGCGTAGTCAGAGCCATCTCGCGCTCGACAGCGGTGGAGGTCCTCTTGCGCGATTCTGGACCACCGCGCTCGCGAAGCGCGTGAACTTCGGGTACGTCGAGGCGACCGGACAGAGCGTCAAGATTCGCCTGCCGAAGTCGGCGAACCACCCGGACACCGAGTTCGAGTGGAAGATTCCGCGGTGGAACAACACCCTGGAGCGCAACCGGGCGCGCAGCTATTTCCAGGCGTACGCGGCCGCCGCGGCGTTGTACTTCCTGGATCGTGCGTTCGCCGACCTGCACGCCGGCCGGACGGCGGTATGGAACGACTTCAAGGTCCCGGAAGAGGGGATCGGCTGCGGCTTCCACGAGGCCGTGCGCGGCATGCTGTCGCATCACCTCGTGATTCGAAAGGGACGCATTGCGAACTACCACCCGTATCCGCCGACGTGCTGGAACGCGAGTCCACGGGATTCGTACGGCACGCCGGGCCCATACGAAGACGCGATTCAGAACACGCCATTGTTCGAAGAGAATGGACGCGACACATTCAAAGGGATCGACATCATGCGCACGGTGCGCAGCTTTGATCCCTGCCTGCCCTGCGGCGTCCACATGTATCTGGGCGACGGCAAAGAGCTGCTCGTGCGGTACGCCCCGATGTTCGGAGTGCAACCTCCCGGGTCGCCGTAACGCCGATGGAACGCTGTGAGCTCTGTGCGCTGCCGCTCGATGACGAACACCCGCATCTCTTCGACCGGGAGCGGCACACCATTGTTTGCGCGTGCCACGCCTGCGCCACCTTGTTCGATATGATCGACGCCGCACGCTACCGCCGCATCCGCACCTCTGTGCGGCGCCTCGACGAAATCACGCTCGACGACGCCTCATGGTCGGCGCTCGGCGTCCCGGTAGGATTGGCATTCCTGATTCCACAATCGAGCGGCGACATCTACGCCGCCTACCCCGGTCCCGCGGGGCCGACCACCGCAATCGTCGATCGGGCCGCCTGGGACGCCGTTACTGCTGGCCATCCGGCACTCCGCGATCTCGAGCCCGACGTCGAGGCATGGCTGGTAAATCGTCTGCGCGATGCGCCGGTCCATTACCGCGTGTCGATCGACCACTGTTACCGGCTGGCCGGGATGGTGCGGAGCCGCTGGAAGGGAATCGGCGGCGGCCCCGAAGTGGCGGCGGGGATCGCGGAGTTCTTCCAGACGCTCGAGGCGGACGCCGCATGAGCGGAGACCTGCCCAAAATCGCCGATGCGGTGTTGTACGAGGGCCATCTGTTGTATCCCTATCGGCAGTCGGCCTTGAAGAATCAGCACCGCTATCCCTTCGGAACCCTGTACCCGCTCTCCTTTTGTGAGGCGCATGGCGCCGGTGACGATTCGGCGCTGCGGCTCGAGTGTCTGCTGCTTGGCGCAGACGCGACGATCGGCAACATCCGGTTGCGGTTTCTCCAGGGCGACGCGATCCGTGACGTTGCGGATGCGGCGTCTTTCGAGTTCGCGCCAATTCGGGGACGCATTGCCGCGTCCACCACGATCATCGACCCTCTCGTGCGCAAGGTGAGCGTCACGGTCACGAACGAAACCGATTTCCCCGCGGCGGCCTCGCGCACCCGCGATGAAGCGCTCGCATACGCAATCGCGTCGCCACACTTGATTCTCACGGCCAAGGGAGGGGAATTCGCCTCGCTGATCGACCCGCCTCCAGAAGTGCGGGAGCTCGCCGACGGCTGCAAGAGTCGTGGGACGTGGCCGGTGTTGCTCGGCCAGCCCGGGACCAACCAGAGCGCCGTGGTGCTCGCCGCTCCCATCATCCTGTACGACCATCCTCAGGTTGCCCCGGAGAGTCCCGGAGATTTCTTCGACGGCACCGAGATCGACGAGCTGCTCACGCTGCGACTCCTGACGCTCACGGACAGCGAAAAACAGGAAATCGCGGCCGCCGGCGGCCTCGGCCGGCGTCTGCTGGAGCGCACGGAGTCATTGGGAATTGGCGCCGCGGTACGGCTCCACCCGTCCTGCCGCGCGGATATCATCGATCTCGCGCTGGCCGGGAAGGAGGCGACGGTCCGAGGGATCGAGCGCGACTACGAAGGCCGGACCTACATCGCGGTAACCTTGAACGATGACCCGGGTCAGGATCTCGGCGCGTTTGGGCACCGCTTCTTCATGCGACCGAACGAAGTCGAGCCGATATGAGCCGCGGCACTCTGGTGGGCGGCATCGGCAACATCTTTCTGGGCGATGACGGGTTCGGGGTGGAGGTGGTGCGCCGGCTCGCGCAACGGCCCCCTCGTCCCGACGTGCATATCGCCGATTTCGGCATTCGTTCGCTCGATCTGGCATACGCACTGGCCGATGGCTTCGAAGACGTGATATTGGTGGACGCGATGCCGCGAGGCAAACCGGTGGGTACGCTGACCGTGATCGAGCCCTCCCGGAACGAGCTGGTGAATGCCGAACCAATGTCAGGTCTCGCCGCGCACGGATTCGGTCCAGCGCAAGTGCTGGAAATGGCTGTGGCGTTTGGCGGCCAACGCGCCGGACGGATCCGCATCGTCGGCTGTGAACCCGGGGAGTTCCCGCCCGAGAGCGATGTATACATCGGTCTCAGCGCGCCCGTGGCGGCGGCGGTGGAGCGAGCGGTGGAGCTGGTCGAGGAGCTGGTGCAGGAGCGCGCTCGCCGTGCATGAGCTGGGCATCACGGCGGAAATCGTCGAGATCGCCGCGCGACACGCGGCGGCGGCCAAGGTTCGACGGGTGGTCTTCGAGATCGGGCGCGAGACCGCGGTGCTTCCGGATGCCGTGCGCTTCTGCTTTGACATGTGCGCCGAGGGCACGGCGGTGGAAGGCGCCGTGCTCGAGATCGTCGAGCTGGCGGGCGACGCGCTCCGCGTTCGTACGGTGGAGGTGGCATGATCGACGAGTCGCCATCGCGCGATGTGGCGTCCGCGGCATTGGCGACTCTGGCGGCCGCGTTCGAAACGGCCGCCCGGCGCCCCGGCGTCCCCGCGTCCCGTCCCGCCGATCCCGATCTTCGCTACCGCAATCTCGTAGAACAAATCCCCGCGGTCGTCTTTACCGCGTCCCTGGATGGCGGAGGCTACGATCTCTACATCGGCCCGCAAATCGAGGCCTTACTCGGCTATACCCAGGAGGAGTGGCTCGCGAGCCCGGTGCTGTGGTACGAGCGGCTGCATCCCGACGACCGGCGCAAGCTCGACCAGGAGTTCGCGCGCGGCTGCGCCACCGGCGGTCCCTTCCGGGCGGAGTGCCGGTTTCTTGCCCGCGACGGCCGCGTCGTATGGGTGCACGGAGAGGCACGGCTGATCAACGACGAGCGTGGGTTTCCCGTATTGCTGCAGGGCGTCGCGTTCGACATCAGCGAAACCAAGCGTGCCGAAGAAGTCGTGCGTGCCGCACTGCGCGAGAAGGAAACGCTGCTCAAAGAAATCCACCATCGGGTGAAGAACAATCTGCAGATCACCTCGAGCCTGCTGCGACTGCAGCTTGGCACGGTGACCGATCCCGCGGCGCGCCACATTCTGCAGGACAGCCAGGATCGGATCCGCTCGATGGCGCTCGTCCACGAAATGCTGTACCGATCGGCGGATCTGTCGCGCGTGGATTTCGGCCACTACATCCAGACGTTGCTCGAGCAGCTGTTCCGCGCGCACAGCGTCGATGCCGGTCGCATCACTTTCCAGACCCGCATTCCTGAGCTCGTGCTTGGCGTAGACCTGGCCATGCCGCTGGGCTTGATCATCAACGAGCTGGTCGGCAATAGCTTGAAACACGCGTTCCCCAACAACCGCGCGGGCGCCGTCGAGGTCGAGTTCGAGGCAAAAGGGATTCGGTTCGAGCTGCGCGTGCGGGACACCGGCCTCGGCTTGGGCAGCGTCGCGCCGCCCGCCGGTAAGACGACGCTCGGTCTGCAACTGGTCCGCACCCTGACGGAGCAGCTTGGCGGCCGGCTGGAGTGGCGCGCCGGGCGGGACGGCTCCGGTGCCGAGGCGGTGATCAACTTTCCGCGGGGCGCATGACGACGGTCCAAGCCGGACCCGCGGCGAGGATTCTCGTGGTCGAGGACGAAAGCATCGTCGCCCTGGACCTGCGCTCCAGCCTCGAGCATCTGGGATACCAGGTCGTGGGCACCGTGGCGACCGGTGAGGACGCGGTCCAGATCGCCGAGCGCGAGATGCCGGATCTTGTGTTGATGGATATTCAGCTGCGCGGCGCGATGGACGGCACGCAGGCCGCGGAGCAGATCCGCACGCGCTTCAACCTTCCTGTCGTGTACCTCACCGCCTACTCCGACGAGGCGACGCTGCAGCGTGCGCAGGTCACCGAGCCCTCCGGCTATCTGCTCAAGCCGTTCGCGGACCGCGAGCTCCAGGTGACGATTCAAATCGCGCTGTACCGCCATCGGGCGCAGCGCGAGCACGAAGAGCTGGTCCGGGAGCAGGCCGCCCGTGCCATCCTGGCGCGGGAGCAGGAGTGGACCCGGTTCCTCGTCGATGCCACCGCCGAGCTCATGGCCTCGCTCGATGTGCAGCGGACGCAGGAGACCTTTGCACGTCTGATGGTTCCGCGGGTTGCCGATTGGGCAGCACTGCACGTGAAGCAGGGGATCGACGAGACCGTTTCGGTCGCACATGCGCATGGTAAGGAGGAGCTGGTTTGGACGTTGCTCAAGCGCTACCCCCCAGACGCGAATTGGCCACATGGCTACCCGCACGTGATCCGCACCGGTCTCCCTGATGTCGTTTCCAACGTGACACCCGGGGTGTTGCGAGAGCTTGCGGCGAATGACGAAAACCGCCTGATGTTGGAGCAGCTCGGGCTCGTCTCGTGGCTCTGCCTGCCGATAGCGATTCGCGGCGAAACATATGGGGCGATCACGCTCGCGATGGCGGAGTCGGGCCGGCACTTCGAGCAGAGCGATGTCGAACGGTTGATGGAGCTCGCGCGCCGCTGCAGCACGGCGATCGAGAACGCGCGGCTGTATCAACTCGCGCAGGATGCCATCGCCACACGGGAAGAGTTTCTGTCCGTCGCGGCCCATGAGCTGCGCACGCCCATCTCCGCCATTCTGCTGGCGCTCTACGGTCTCCAGCGGATGACCACGGAACCGGCGCTCGAGCCCTTTCAGAAGAAAGTCGTGCAAATGATCCAGCAGTTCGATCGCTTGAGTGCGCTGGTCGATCGACTGCTCGATGTGACGCGTATTCGCGTCGGGCAGCTCGAGATACACCCCATAGAGATCGACTTGGCGCAATGCGTGCGCGACGTCGCTGCGCGGTTCACCGAGTCGGCGACACGCGTCGGGTGCGCGCTGCGCGTCGAGACGCCGCCGTCACTCGTGGGGATGTGGGATCAGCTGCGGTTCGAGCAAGTCGTCACGAATCTGCTGTCGAACGCGATCAAATTCTGCGAGACCAAGCCGATCGAAATCAGCCTCGCATCGGCAGACGGCATGGTCGTCCTGACGGTGCGGGATTCGGGTGCCGGCATCCCGCGCGAGCGCATTCCCTTCATCTTCGAGCGGTTCGAACGGGGTGTGTCGGCGCGCCACTACGGGGGACTGGGTCTCGGATTGTACGTCAGCCGCCAGATTATCGAAGCACAAGGCGGAACGATCGAGGTCGAAAGCGAGCTGGGACGGGGATCGGTGTTTCGCGTGCGGCTGCCTGTTCACCCACCGGCGCGTTAGCGGCGTTGAGGATCGCCGGGACCGTCCCGATCGCAATACCGCTCGACCAGCTGTAGCAGGGCCTCAGGGTTCACGGGCTTCGTCATGACGTCTTCCACCCCAGCCGTCTCGTTCTTCCACTCACGCGTCCACGCCGACACGACCACGACCGGGATGCGCAACAGGCGGTCGTCCTGACCTCGCTCGGCGAGAAACTGCCTGCCATCCATGATCGGCATCATCAGATCCAGCAGGATGAGACCGGGCGGGTCGATTTCTTTTAGCCGGGTAAGTGCCTCCAAACCGTTCCGCGCCGTGTGCACGTGGAATCCCTCATCGGCGAGAAAGTGTCTGAGGGCCGTGCGCATGTCGTCGTCGTCATCGACCAGGAGTACGGAGCGAAGCATGGTCAGCAGATCCGCGGGAGTTGGTCGCCGGGAAGCATATCCACCACCCGCGTCCCGCCAATGGCTGTCTCCAACGCGACCAGGCCGGGGTGCGCGGCTACCGCCCGGCCGATGCGCGCCGCGGCGCGGCCCAGGGGATGTCCGCGTAACACGGCAACGGCGGTGTCGGCGAGGGATTCCGGCACGAACGTGACGAGCACGCCTTCATTGGCCACATAGAGCGGATCGAAACCCAGCATCTCGCACGCGGCGGCGACGGTCGGAGGGATCGGCAGTGACGGCTCGTCCAGCAGGATGCCGATCCGCGATGCGGCCGCGATTTCGTTGAGCGCGCTGGCGAGCCCGCCTCGGGTGGGATCGCGGAGCGTGTGGACGGCGTCGCCGAGGCGCTCGCGCAGCAGCTCGACTAAGGGGGCGAGGGCCGCGCTGTCACTGACGACATCCGCTTCGAACGCGAGGCCTTCCCGCGCCGCCATGATCGCGATTCCGTGCTGCCCCAGCGGGCCGCTGACGATCACCGCATCACCGGGCCGCGCGCGGCTCGCCGCCGGCGCAAAGCCCTGGGGGCGCCGGCCCACTCCCGTCGTATTGATGAAGATCCCATCCGCCTTGCCACGCTCCACGACCTTCGTATCGCCGGTGACGACCAGCACGCCGGCGGCGCGCGCCGCTGTCGCCATCGCGGACACGATGCGGTCCAAGACGTCAAACGGCAGCCCTTCCTCGAGCACGAAACCGGCGGCTAGCCACTCGGGCCGCGCGCCCATCATCGCGAGATCGTTCACCGTGCCGTGCACCGCGAGTGAGCCGATATTGCCGCCCGGGAACTCGAGCGGTTGGACGACGAACGTGTCGGTGGAGATCGCGACGGTTTGGCCGCCGACGTCCACGATCGCGGCGTCGCCGAGCGGGTTGAGGATGGCGTTGGAGAAATGCGGCAGAAAGCGATCGCGCAGCAGGGCGGCGCTCATCTTCCCCCCGGAGCCGTGCCCGAGCTGAATACGCTCCGTCGCCGCCGCGGGCACCGGGCAGACGATCGTCATACCGCGCTCCCACTGCGGAAGCGGCCGTAATTGTAGTACGCGGCGCACGCGCCTTCCGACGAGACCATCGGTGCACCGAGTGGTCGCTCCGGCGTGCACACGGTTCCGAATGCCGGGCAATCAAACGGCTTCAACACGCCGCGCAGCACATCGCCGGCCCGGCACATCGCCGGCTCCTCGGTCCGGATGCCCCCGAGCGCGAAGCGGCGCTCGGCGTCGTGCTCGGCGAACTCTTCCCGCACCCCGAGGCCGCTGCGAGGAATCGGGCCGATGCCGCGCCAGTTCCGGTCCACCAGCTCGAACACGCGCGCAACGAGATCCTGCGCCGACTGGTTGCCGTCGCGCCGCACCGACCGGACGTACTGATTTTCGACTTCGTACCGGCCCTCCTCCAGCTGGCGCACGGCGAGCAGCATGCCTTCGAGGATGTCGAGCGGCTCGAAGCCAGTAACGATGATCGGTACGCGATACTTCGCCGCGATCGGCTCGTACTCGGTCCATCCCATGACCGTGCAAACGTGCCCGGCCGCCAGAAACCCCTGCACGCGGTTATCCGGCGCGTCGAGCAACGCCACCATGGCAGGCGGCACCGTCACGTGTGACACGAGCACGCTGAAGTTTTTGACGCCGAGCTCCTTGGCGCGCCACACGGCCATAGCATTCGCAGGGGCGGTCGTTTCGAAGCCGACGGCGAAAAACACGACTTCCTTGTCGGGGTGTTTGCGCGCGAGGTCGACCGCATCGAGCGGCGAATAGACGATCCGCACCGCGCCGCCGCGCGCGCGGACCTGCAGCAGATCGCAGTCGCTGCCGGGCACACGCAGCATGTCGCCGAACGACGTGAAGATCACGTCCCGCCGGGCAGCGAGTGCCAGCGCTTTGTCGATCTGCTCGAGCGGTGTCACGCACACGGGGCACCCCGGTCCGTGCACCATCTCTACGACAGTGCCGAGCAGCTCGTCCAGGCCCTGTTTTACGATCGTATGGGTCTGGCCGCCGCACACCTCCATCAGCACCCAGCGCCGGGTCGCAGTCCGCTTGATCTCGGCGACGAGCCCGCGCGCCACCGTTGGGTCTCGATACTCGCTGAGGTATTTCATGGTGCGGGCTCCTTCATTTGGTCGAGATCATCCAGCTGGCTCATCGCGCGGAGCACCTCCCAGGGGCGCCGCGCCTCTTCCTCATCCACTTTGGTTATCGCAAATCCCACGTGCACCAGGGCGTAGTCGCCGACCTGGATCTGGTCGGCGACGTAGGACAGACAGACCTCGCGGCGTACGCCCCCGAAGTCCACGAGCCCCATCGGCAGCCCCTGCACCTCCCGCAGCTCGACGACGCGGCCCGGAATGGCGAGGCACATCAGGCCGCTCCTTGCAGGCGGATCGCCGCGACCGCGGCCTGGCCGTAACTCACGGCCCCGTCATTCGGGCTCAGCCGGCGGGGGACGAGCACGCGCAGCCCGCGCGCCTCGAGCCGCGTCGTGACTGAGCAGAGCAGGCGGGCGTTCTGGAAACAGCCACCCCCCAACGCCACCATCCCGAGCCCCGTTTCGGCCGAGAGTCGGCCTGCCAGATCAGCGGTCGCCGCGGCGATACTTTCGTGGAACGCGGCCGCGAGCTCGGGAATCCCGACACCCCGAGCGCGCTCATCGGCGAGCGCCAGGAGCAACGTCCTGGCGTCCAGTACCCAGATAGCGGACGTGCGCGCGGCGGGGAAAGGCAGCGGGCGTGCCGGGAGCTCCCCCGCCAGCGCTTCGAGCTGCATCGCGGCCTGCCCTTCGTACTGGTTCACCAGACGGACGCCGAGCACCGCGGCGGCGGCGTCAAAGAGTCGCCCCATCGAGGAGACCAAAGGCGCGTTCAGCGCGCGCGCGATCTGATGCTGCGCGATGCGGACTTCCTCGGGCTGGACGGAGCCCGGACCCGGCTCGACCCCGGCGATCCCCAGCGCCGCACGCCACGGCTCGCGCGCGGCCAGGTCGCCGCCCGGCAGCCGCGCGTACTGTAGCTGGCCGACTCGCCGATATGTCGTCAAGTCAGCCACGAAGAATTCTGCGCCCCACACATTGCCATCGTCGCCATAGCCCGTGCCGTCGAACGCGATGCCGATCACGGGCGCGGTAACTCCGTGCTCCGCAAGGACCGCGGCGATGTGGGCGTGATGATGCTGCACGGCGACGACCTGCTCGAATCCGAGCTCCTGGACCAAACGGGTGGACAGGTAGCCGGGGTGGAGGTCCCGCACGCCGGTCTGCGGCTCGATGTGAAACAGGCGGCGATAGGCATCGAGCGTCCTGCGCCAGTGCTCCAACGTCTCGAGGTTTTCGAGATCCCCGATGTGCTGGCTCACATATGCGTCCGTTCCGTGGGCAAGGGTAAACGTGTTCTTGAGATGCGGGCCCACGGCCAGGATGCCGTTCGGGGTGGCCACCGGCAGCTGCAGCGGGAGAGGCGCGTAGCCGCGCGCGCGCCGCAAGAACAGGTGCGTCGTCCCCGCGACCCGCACCACGGAATCATCGTAGCGCGCCACGATGTCGCGATCGTGGAGCAGAAAGCCATCCGCGATCGAGCCGAGGCGCGCTCGGGCCTCGTCGTTGTCAATCGCGATAGGCTCCTCGCTGCGATTGCCGCTCGTCATGACGAGGGGGCGCCGCACCAGGTCGCAGAGCAGGTGATGTACCGGCGTGTACGCGAGCATGATACCGATCCGGTCCAGGCCGGGCGCGACGGATTGCGTTACCGCGCCGGCGCGTTGGCGCAGCAGCACGATCGGACGCTCCCGTGACGTGAGCAGCACCTCCTCGTCGTCACGCACGCTCGCGATGGCGCGCGCCTCCGCGAGCGTGCGCACCATGACCGCGAACGGTTTCGCGTCGCGCTGCTTGCGGGCGCGCAGCCGGGCGACTGCCGGCTCGTTCGTCGCATCGACGGCGAGGTGAAATCCGCCCAGCCCCCGAATCGCCACGATCTGTCCGGCCAGCAGGAGCTCCGCCGCGTGGTCGAGCGGAGGCTGGTCGCCGCCAGGCTCGAGCCAGAGCTTCGGTCCGCACGCGGAGCAGCTATTGGTCTCCGAGCGGTAGCGGCGGTCACCCGGCGTCTCGTACTCATGGCGGCATGCGGCGCATTGGGTGAATGCCCGCATGCTGGTCCGTTCACGGTCATACGGCATGGCCGCGATGACGGTGAATCGCGGTCCGCAATCGGTGCACGTGATGAATGGATAGCGATGGCGGCCGCTGGCGGGGTCGAACAGCTCCGCTTCGCACGAGACACACAGCGCCGCGTCGGGAGCGACCGGCTGGCGGCGCGCATCGACATGACTCTCGAGAATCGTGAACGTCTCAAAGTCGGACGGACTGCAGCGTTCCGTGCGCACGTCGTCGATCAGCGCCAGCGGCGGCGACTCCGAGCGCAGCTCGCGGACGAATGCATCGATGCTCTCGGGTGCTCCTTCGACCTGGATCTGCACGTCGCCCGACGCGTTGCGGACCCAACCGGCCAACTCGAGCCGCGTCGCCAACCGGTGCACGAAGGGCCGGAAGCCGACGCCCTGGACGACGCCCCGCACCGAGACTCTTACTGCCGACGGAGGAAGCTGTACCATTGCGATAATCCGCCGTCCTGCAGTGCGGACGTCTCCAGGAACTCGAGGGTGGGGTTCACCGCGCGCGCTAGCGTCGTGGCGCGCTCCAGGCTGAATGGGACATGAGGCAGCAGATCCATCTTGGTGAACACGATCCAACGCGCCATACGAAACATGCCGGGATACTTGGATGGTTTGTCTTCGCCCTCGGTTACCGAGAAGAGGACGATCTTCGCATCCTCGCCCAAATCCCAGGCCGCGGGGCACACCAGGTTGCCGACGTTCTCGATGAACAGGATGTCGGTCGCGGCGAGGTCGATGGCGTCGAGTGCCGCCTCCACCTGCCGAGCGTCGAGGTGGCACGCGCCGTTGGTGACGACCGCCTGGACCAAAAAGTCGGTATGCCGGGCCAGGCGGTCCGCGTCGTTTTGCGTCTGTACGTCGCCGGTGACCACCGCTATGCGCAGCTCGGCTCCGAGATCGGCCAGCGTTCGCTCGAGCAACAGTGTTTTCCCGGAGCCCGGAGAGGACACGAGGTTGAAGGTGGGCACGCCCGCGGCCGTCAATCGCGCCCGGACGCGAGCGGCAATCTCATCATTGCGGGCAAGGACCCGCTCGCGCACTTCGATGGTTCGAACAGTCATCCGGGCGTCGGAAGTTAACCCGGCGTTACAGGCGGTGCGCTACCCCTCGCCGAGGCTCCTCGTGGTGAAGCTCGGTACCGATCGGAACACCGCGACCCCACGCTTCGGATTACGGGGAATCCCTACATTGATCGCTTTTCGCGACGGCAAAGAGGTCGGCGCCGCCGCCTTCTAAACGTGATTGGACGCGAGCTGGCGCAGCACGTACTCCAGAATCCCGCCGTGCTTGTAGTACTGCAGCTCCTGCGGTGTGTCGATCCGGACCAACGCCTTGAAGCCCGTGACTTTGCCGTCATCCGCGGTGGCCGTGACCGTCAATTCCTTGGCCATGTCGGCCAGGCCGACGATGTCGAAGCGCTCTCTCCCCGTGAGTCCCAGCGAAACGGGGTTCTCCCCCGGCGTGAATTGCAGCGGCAGGATCCCCATGCCCACCAGGTTGGAGCGATGAATGCGCTCGAAGCTTTCCGCGATCACCGCCCGGACGCCGAGCAGCCGCGGGCCCTTGGCGGCCCAGTCGCGCGAGGAGCCGGAACCGTATTCCTTGCCGGCCAGCACGACCAGCGGAATTCCTTCGGCGGCGTACTTGAGCGATGCGTCGAAAATCGTCATCGCTTCGCCGCTCGGCAGGTGGACCGTAAACGGTCCTTCGGTGCCGGGCGCGAGCAAATTCTTGAGGCGGACGTTGGCGAACGTGCCGCGCACCATCAGCTCATGATTGCCGCGCCGCGCGCCGTATGAATTGAAATCGAGCGGCGCGACGCCGTGTGCCACCAGATACTGGCCCGCGGGGCTCGTCTTGCGGATCGAGCCGGCCGGTGAGATGTGATCGGTGGTGATGCTGTCCGTCAGCAGGCACAGCACACGCGCGCCGCGAATGTCGCGCACCGGCGCAGGCTGGGCCGTCATGCCGTCGAAATAGGGCGCCCGCCGGATGTAGGTGGAGCTGGGCTCCCACGAAAAACGGTCGCCCTCGGGGACCGGTAAGCCGCGCCAGCGCTCGTCCCCCTGAAAAACCTGCGCGTAGCTCTTGCGGAACATCGATGACTGAATCGAGCGCGCGATGACGTCGGCGACTTCGGTGCTGGACGGCCAGATGTCGCGGAGGAACACGGGCCCGTCTTTGCCTACGCCGAGCGGCTCGTTGTGGAAATCGATGTCGATGCGACCCGCGAGCGCGTAGGCGACGACGAGCGGTGGCGACGCGAGGTAATTCGCGCGCACTTCCTGCTGGATTCGCCCCTCGAAGTTGCGGTTGCCGGACAAGACCGAGCACACCACCAGCTCGTACTCGGCCACCGCGTTGGATACCACTTCGGGCAGTGGTCCGGAATTGCCGATGCATGTCGTGCAGCCGTACCCTACCAGGTGGAAACGCAGCGCTCCGAGCGGCTGCATCAACCCCGCCTGCTCGAGATAATCGGTGACGACTTTAGAGCCGGGCGCGAGGCTGGTCTTGACCCACGGCTTGGTGCGCAGGCCCCGCTCGACGGCTTTCTTCGCCATGAGACCGGCCGCCACCATGACGGACGGATTCGATGTGTTGGTGCAGCTCGTGATCGCGGCAATCACCACGGAGCCGTGTCCGAGCACGTGCTCGATGTTGTCGATGCGCAGCTTCGCGTGCGACGGTCGTGGTGCCACCAGGCCGGCCTGTCCGCCCTCTCCCTCCCACCGTTCGACGGTCTTTTGACCGGCGGAGACCGCCGCGACGACGGCCGGTGGGGTCGACGGCTTGATGAGCGTGGGCAGTGCCTCGGCAAACTTGCGGGGTACCTCACGCAATCCCACCCGATCCTGTGGCCGCCGCGGCCCAGCCATACTCGGCTCCACGGTCGCGAGGTTCAGCTCGAGCGTGTCGCTGTAGACGGGCTCGGGAGCATCGGGCGTGTGAAACAGGCCCTGTTCCTTTGTATAGGCCTCGACGAGCTGCACCTGCTCGGCCGGCCTGCCCGTGAACTCGAGATACCGCAGCGTTTCCTGATCGACCGGGAAGATGCCAATCGTCGCCCCGTACTCCGGCGCCATGTTGCCGATCGTGGCGCGGTCGGCGAGGGGCAAGGTTGAGACGCCGGGACCGAAGAACTCGACGAACTTCCCCACGACGCCTTTGGCGCGCAGCATCTGCGTAACGGTGAGCACGAGGTCAGTCGCCGTCGCGCCCTCGGTCAATCGGCCGCTCAACCGGAATCCGACCACCTGCGGAATGAGCATTGAGACCGACTGTCCCAGCATGGCGGCTTCGGCCTCGATGCCGCCCACGCCCCAGCCGAGCACACCGAGCCCGTTGATCATCGTGGTGTGAGAGTCGGTGCCGACGAGTGTATCGGGGTAGGCCTGCGGCGGACCGTCGGTCGTGAACACGACACGGGCCAGGTATTCGAGGTTCACCTGATGCACGATGCCG
>JBHEMG010000128.1:0-33962 GCA_046262715.1 Gemmatimonadales bacterium | reverse complement strand
CAGCATCGGATTGACGCCGGACGACGTGGGGAAGACGCTCGCGTCCGCGACGTACAAGCTCCGTATACCCCACACCCGATGTTCGGCATCCACGACGGACGTTCATCGTAACGCGAGAGGTGATGATCGACGACGGCAGCGCCGCTCGCGTCCACGTCGAGAAGCTCGTCGTGTAATTGATCACGGTCCCACCGCCCAGCGTCGCCTTTTGCAAAATCACCCGACCGAGGTCGCGCGTCGTGAGCAAGCCGCCCGCGTCGTACATCGTCTCGAGGGCGTTGCCTTCCTGGTGCGTGAAGTCGGCCTCGTTGCGGTACCCCCCCTTCTCAAGGGTCTGGGGATCCCGCTCAGCAGGAGATTTACCGCACGGACGTCGAGCAGGCGCAGCAACACGTCGAGCTCGGCGCGATCGGCAGGGCGGGGCAGCGTGGCAATTTTTTCCGCGACGCGGTCGCCCAGATCGGGTGCGCCATCGGCCACGAGCGTCGCCGCGACTGCCCGCAACACCCGCAGCGCGGCGGGGGACAAACTCAACGCGCTTGTACGAACGTCAGCTTGAAGCCGTCGGGGTCCGTGATCATGAAGACGCGCTGGCCCCATGGCATGTCCTGCGGCTCCTGATCGAGCAGGCCGCCGCGCGCTTTGATGTCCGCGGCCACCTTGTCGAGATCCTGTGCCGTGGAACACATCACCCGCGTGCCAAGACCTTTGGTGCGGTCCCGGCCCTTCGCGAAGTCGTCTTGTCCGAGCATGAACGTGACCGAGCCGGCATGCATCTCACAGCCGGCCAGTGCGCCGTCTTGCCGCCATTCTTCACCGACGACGAACCCCAGCACATCGCGATAGAAAGCGATACTGCGCTGCAGGTCGGTCGCCGTGAACGACGGCGTGAGGGAGCGGAGCCGCAGCGTCTCCGGTTGGCGCCGGGCACCGGGGCGGGTTTTGGGGGTGGCCCGGGCGCGGGCCTTGGGACGTCGCTTCACAGGGCGCTTCTTCGTCGCCATCAGATTAACTCCGAAACACAGGGTGCCGAAGCGTAGCGAAGGAGCGTGCCTCTCGCCAGATTCCCCAATCCCAGCAACCATATAGAGGATGACGATCATGGCGACCAGCAACGCCGTCGCGGTGTGGGAAGGGAAGCTCAAAGACGGAAAAGGCAGCTTCAAGGCGCAGAGCGGTCAGTTCAGCGGCTCCTTCAGTTTTGGGACCCGGTTTGAGGGCAAGAAAGGCTCCAACCCCGAGGAGTTATTGGCGGCGGCGCACGCCGGTTGCTTCAGCATGGCACTGTCGGCCGCGCTCGAGAAAGCGGGTCATCCGGCGACCCGCATCGAGACCCGCGCAGCGGTGACGATCGAGACTGTAGAGGGCGCGCCGAAAGTCACCCGCAGCGCGCTCGACGTGCGCGGCAAGGTGGACGGAATGGACGAGGCGGCCTTCCAGCAGGTGGCGGAGACTGCCAAGAAAAACTGTCCGCTGTCGAAGGCGATTCAGGGCAACGTCGAGATTACGATGCAGGCAAAGCTGTCCTGACCCGTTGCAGCAGGATCAGACCGACGACAAAAAAGACGCCGACCGCGGCGACCGCCGCGCGTTGACTGCCGGCCAGGTAGGAGACGGCGCCGAACACCAGCGGTCCCAGGATCGAGGACGATTTTCCGCACAACGCGTAAAACCCGAACAGCTCGGACTCTTTGCCGGGCGGAATGAGTGACGCCATCAACGCGCGACTCGCCGCCTGGATTGAGCCGAGTCCCAGGCCCGCCGTCACGGCGACCGCGACGAAGGCCGCCTTGGTCAAGGCGAAGTAGGCACCCACCGATACGCACACCCACAGCAGCAGGGTTAACGTGATCACGCGCTTTGCGCCCCAGCGGTCGGTGGGGCGCGCCAAGGCGAGCGCGCCCGCCAGCGCGGAGACCTGGACGGCGAGAAACAGCTTTATCACTTCGGGTGTCGAGAAGTGCAGGGTGGTGGCGGCGAAAATGCCCGAGAACACGATCGTCGTTTCGACCCCGTCGAAATACAGAAAATACGCGAGCAAAAAGCGTCGCAGCTGCGGCTGCTCGAGCACGTCGCGAACGATGCGCGGCAGGCTGACCTGTGTGTCGGGCTGCGCTCGGTCGGCGGGCATCGCCAGGAAGGCAGGAATGGAAAACACCGCGAAGAATCCGGCGACGAGGATCCACAGCAGATTGAACTGCTTCGCATTGACGAGCGGCAACGCCACGAGCAATCCGACGATGGATCCCAGATACCCGATGGCGAAGCCCAGCCCCGACACCGTGCCCAAGCGGTCGGGGGGGGCGATCTCGGGGAGATAGGCGTTGTAATAGATCTGCGAGCTCTCGAACGCGAAGTTCGCGAGCGCGATGAGCGCGAAACCCTGTAGCACCGCCCCTTGCACCAGCGTCGTGAACAGCGCGATACAGCCGACGCACAATCCCGTGAACGCGATGAAAAACCGTTTGCGCAGTCCCGCACGATCCGCCAGCGCGCCCAGCAGAGGACCCGTCAGCACGACGAGCGCGAGCGACGCCGAAATGGCGCGTCCCCACCACAGATCGCCCAGCCCATGCGCGTTGCCGACGATGTACGAGACGTAGTAAACGCTGAACACGGTCACCACGATGACCGCGGAGTAGGCGGAGTTGGCGAAATCGAACAGGCACCACGCGAGGACGCGCTTCACGTCGGGCAAAATGGCGCGTGCCGGAGGCGCTCGCTAGCTTGGACGCGTGTCCTGGGTGGTCTATCTCCTGCGCTGCCGCGACGGCTCGTTGTACACCGGCATCACCAACGATCTACCGCGACGGCTCGCGTCGCATGAGAGTGGGCGGGCGAGTGCCTACACCCGCGCGCGCCGCCCGCTGGCGCTCGCCTATCACGAAGCCGCGCTGGATCGCAGTACCGCGCTGAAGCGGGAAGCGGCGATTCGTCGCCTGTCGCGCACCGAGAAACTCGCGCTGTGCGCCGCCGCGACGTAGCGGCTGCGTTGGCGGCGATCCTCGTCGCCGCGGGGTGCGTGCGGTTGGGCATTTGGCAGCTCGACCGCCTCGCGCAGCGCAAAGGACGCAACGCGGTACTGGCGGCCCGGCTGGCACTACCGCCCCTCGAGCTGCGGCGAGGCGTCACCGCCGACAGCGCCCGGCAGCGGCGCGTGCTGGCGCGCGGGGTCTATGACTTTGGTGCCGAGCGCAGTTGGCCGGGGCGCAGCTTTGAGGGCACGCCGGGCGTCGCCTTGATTACGCCCCTGCGGCTCGCCGACGGCGCGGCCGTGCTGGTAGATCGCGGCTGGGTACCATCCCCCGATGCGTTTCACGTGGATCATGCCGCCTATCGCGAACCGGACACGGCGAGCGTGACGGGAATCGCACTGGTACCACCGCGCGGCCGCGGGGATGTCGACCCCAGCGGGTTACTTCCTGTTGTCGTGCAGCTCACATCCGCCTCGCCACCCGCGGGACTGCCGCGGCGCTGGCCGCTCCCCGCCTTCGATAACGGGCCGCATCTCTCCTACGCGATTCAGTGGTTCAGCTTTGCGGTGATTGCCCTGGTGGGGACGTTTGTAATGATTCGTAAAGATCGTTGAGCAGATCGGCGCCGCGCTCGAGGCGCGCCTCATCGCGCGCCTGGCGCTTGGTGATGCCGGCAACCATGCGCGCGAATCCCGCGGTCTCTTCCCGGCCGAACTTTTCGTCCTTACAGTCCACGTCATGCACCATCTCGGCGATGGCGCGCAGGGCATCGTTCTGCTCGAGCCCAAAACGGAGCAGCAACGTTTCGAACGTGCAGCGCTCGCCGTCGTGCGTGTAGTCGCCTTCGAACGTATCGAAGCTCACCGCGCCCTCCCGCGGCTCGCCGAAGGTAAAGCGGGCCTTGGGATCGATGAAGCGCTTGATCAACCATGCACTCGCGATCCGATCCACGTGTACGTCGGGACGCGTCACCCAGAGGCGCCGGGTCTGCGGACGGTCCCGCTTGCCGCGTGTTGCGGCGTTTCTCCCCTTGAGTTTCGACACCGCTGCCTCCGCGCTCTTGCGCCCACTGGCGCTGAAATGATCGTGTGCCGTGACGTCGCGCAGGCGCCGCTCGAGCTTGGCCGCATCCGCGGGTGAGCCGGTACGCTCGGCCGCACGCGTGACTTCCGCGTAGTCCGCATCCCGCGCCGCGCGAAACAGGGCTTCGATCTGCGCATCGGACAACCCGTCGACGAACGACGCGCGGCACACCGACGCGTCGCCACCACCCGCCGTGATTTCTTTGCGCAGCCATTGGAAGTCTTCGATGGCCTGCGGAGTGAAGGGCAGCGCATACACCGAATTCTTGATGGCCACGGCGCCGATGCCCTGCAGCCGGCGCCAGATCTTCACACGGAAGTAGTCGGGCTTGGGCGGCAGCTGGTGAATGAGGAGCAACCACCGCCCGTCTAGCAGTGCATGGGCGGCGCGCTTCACAGCCAAAAATTCCGCAGCGAGGAGCCAATGGGCGCGCCCCAGGGCGCGGTTTGCGCACCCAGGCTTCCCGTGATTGGATTGAAGAAGTGTGTATCGGCGACGACGGCCGTGATGGCGGCGATCTCCGCTTCCCTCAGCTCGGTGCGCGCGCGAGTCAGCGGCTCCAGCGGCATGGCGTCGGTATAGCGTGTCAACGCATCGGTAAATCGCAACGCGGCGCGCTCCCGAACCGAGAAGGCCGAGCTCGTTTCGTAGCGCGGCAGCGAGCGCAGCGCGTCGAGCGAGAGCTGTGCTTCGCGCCACAGGTGCCGCCCGCGCTCGACGCACCATCGGCAATGGCTTCGCTCGGCAGCGAGTTGCGTAACGAGCAATCGGAGCCGCGGGTCGAGATCGCCGGCGGTGTTGCGATGGCGCGCCAGTGCGGCGTAGGCCGGGAGCACGCGCGTGCCGGTGATCGAAGGGGCGGCCGACCCATTACGTCCGGCGAGTGCCCGCCAGATTGCGGCGCCACGCCGGAACAGGGTACCGACAATTGTATCCATATTATGATACAAGTGTATCACCGTATGATACTGGTCCGCAAGAGGAACTACCGTTTTGGCCTCGATTTAGCGATATTGCCCGACCCCAATTAACAGCCTACTAAGGAGCCTACATGGCGGCAGCCCTCCCCCTGAAACGCCCCGTCAAAGTTGGTGAGTTGGTCAGACGTCGGTTGCGTGAGTTGAAGCGCACCCCGCGCGAGCTGGCGGACGCAGTTCAGGTGTCCGAGATCTATATCGCCGACCTCGTCGCCGGACGGCGGCGTCCCCCGGCCCCCGGCCGCATGGACGTGTACGCCCCGATGACCAAGTTTCTCAAACTGCACCGCAATGATCTGCCCACGTGCGCCAAAGCCGAGCGCGATGGCGAGACGAAGAGCCGCCGCCGGCCGCATCCGGAGATCCGCGATCAGTTCCTGGCGCTCTCTTTGGATCCGGTCCGTGCCAAGGCCCTCGCGCGGCGGTTAGCGCGCAAGGACGGCGTCATGCTGGAGCGCGTCATCGTGGGACGTTTGCTCGAAGTGGCGCAGGGCTTCGTCCGCCGCCAACTGGACGACGATGTGGGCATCCGCATCGCTGCCAGCCGCGATGGCTGCACCTACCTCGAAATGCGCATGAAATTGATGGAGTTTCTCGATGCGACGCCCGAGGGTCTGATGCCCGAGGACGGTGAGGAATTCGTCCGGCCGCGCATTGCGGGCTGGGACATCGACCTCGAGACGCATGCTATGCGCATTGTGCTGCGCTCGCAGGATCCCGCCCCGCGGCAGGTGAGAGCGTTGAGTATTTAGCGGGTCGATGACAGGTACCATATGGCAACGGACGGTAAGGCAAACCCTTACCGTCCTTTTTTTTCGGTCTTAAGTTTTCGCTTCCAACACGCCGTCGCTTCTTCCAACCGGAGATTCCATGTTTTTCCTGCTTGTCGCAGCGTCGTTAGCCGTCCAACAACCGCCCCCGCCGCCGCCCGATACGACCAAGCGCGACACTGCCAAGGTGAAGGAGGGCGAGCTGCCGCTGGCGACGACCCGCACGGTCAGCTTCTCGACGGACGAAGGCACGTGGATTTCGCTCGACGTCTCTCCTGACGGCAAGACGATCGTCTTCGAGCTGCTGGGCGACCTGTACACACTGCCGGTCGCGGGGGGCACCGCTACGCGGATCACCTCCGGCCCCGCATTCGACTCGCAGCCGCGCTGGTCCCCCGACGGCAAGCGCATCGTGTTTCTGTCCGACAAGAGCGGCGCGGAAAACATCTGGCTATGCGATGCCGATGGAGCGCATGCGAAGGCGTTGACCAAGGGTGCGAATAACCTGTATGCGTCACCGGAATGGACGCCGGATGGGAATTACATCGTCGTGTCGCGTACCAGCGGCGTGCTGGGGAGCGTCTACGAGCTGTGGTTGATCCATAAGGACGGCGGCTCGGGCGCCGCGATGCTGCACGTGCAGGCGGGGCCCAACATGCCGCCGCCCATGAATACGCTCGGTGCCGCCTTCGGTAAGGACCCCCGGTACATCTGGGTCTCGCGTCACCGCGGCGGATTCGGATACGATCTCCAGTATCCGCTCTGGCAGCTGGCGATCTACGACCGCCAGCAGGGCCGCACCTTCCTGCAGACCGACCTCTTCGGCAGTGCGATGCGCCCGGTCTTGTCCTCCGACGGCAAGTGGCTGGTCTATGCGACGCGCTACGACGCCGAAACGGGGTTGCGGCTGCGCAATCTCCTAACAGGCGACGAGCAGTGGCTGGTGTATCCCGTCACCCGCGACGACGAGGAGTCGCGCTTTACCCGCGACCTCTATCCCGGGTTCTCGTTCACGCCCGACAACCAGGCGCTCATCGTTTCGTACGGCGGCAAGATCCACCGGGTCGAGGTCCCCACGGGGCGCGTCACCGACATTCCGTTTAGCGCCAAAGTCGATCAGCAGCTCGGCCCGCTGGTCCGCTTCGCCTACCGCGTCGACACAGGTGCCGTGCTGCTACGCCAGATCCGGAATGCATCACCGTCCCCCGACGGGAAACGCCTCGCGTTCAGCGCGCTCGACCGCCTCTATGTCATGGACCTTCCGAACGGCACGCCGCGCCGGCTCACGACCGACACCGTCCACGAACAGGCACCCGTCTGGTCGCCCGACGGCGCGTCGCTGGCGTATGTCACGTGGAGCAATGCCGGCGGGTCCATCAACAGAGTGCGCGCCGATGGGCATGGGGCGCCGGTCCGCCTCACGACCGACCCCGCCTTCTACGACACGCCCGCCTGGTCGCCGGACGGACAGCGCATCGTCGCGGTGAAAGGCCCGCGCAGCCAACGGCTCTCGGCGCATTTCGGTCCGGGCTACGATCTTATCTGGCTGCCGGCCGCGGGTGGCGCCACGACGCGCATCGCCCCCTATGACGGCTGGGGACGGCCGCATTTCACCCGGGATCCAAACCGGATCTTCTTTTACGCCGGGCCCGAGGGACTTGTCTCGATTCGCTACGACGGCACGGACCGTCGCGCTTACCTCAAAGTCACAGGCTACACCTATCCGGGGCCGGGTGCGGAGCCGAACCTGGCCGATGAGATTCTGATGAGTCCCGACAGCGACCAGGTCCTGGCGCAGGCGGGCAACAACGTCTACCTGGTGACTCTGCCGCTCGTCGGCGGCCCGACGCAAAGCATCAGCATTTCCGACACGGCGAGCGCATCATTTCCAATTCATCGCCTGACGCACATTGGCGGCGATTTCATTGGCTGGATGCCCGATGCGAAGTCGGTGTATTGGTCCATCGGACGCAGCTTCTTCCGCTACGATCCCGCCATCGCCGACTCGCTCGGCAAGATCAAGGCGCGAACCGACTCGATCCGCGCTGACTCGGTCAAGGGCGACAGCGCGTTAGCGCGTCCCGACTCCATGCAGAAGCGGCTCAAGGCGCGCTCCGATTCGCTGGCACGGCTGCCCGCCTACGACCCGCCGCGGGTGGATGTGACGATTCGCGCCGCGAGGGACATGCCGCACGGCACCGTGGTACTGCGCGGTGCGCGCATTGTCTCGATGAAGGGCGACGAGGTGATCGAGAACGGTGACGTTGTCGTCACGGACAACCGCATCGTCTCGGTCGGGCCGCGCGAGCAGGCGCCCGCGGGTGCGCAGGTCATCGACGTGAGCGGCAAGACGATCATTCCTGGCCTGATCGACGTACATGCCCATCCCTGGCCCATCGGGGCGTGGGGGATTCACGAGTCGCAGGTATGGCAGTATCTCGCCAATCTCGCGTATGGGGTCACGACGACGCGCGATCCGCAGACGGCGACGACCGATGTCCTGACGTACTCCGATCAGGTGGAGACGGGCGATCTACTCGGCCCGCGGATCTATCACACCGGTCCCGGCGTCTTCTGGGACGAAAACTTCCAAAACCTCGACGAGGCGCGGAATGCGCTGCGCCGCTACAGTGATTTCTACGGCGTGCACACGATCAAGGAGTACATGACGGGCAACCGCAAGCAGCGTCAGTGGGTCATCATGGCGGCGCGCGAGCTGAACCTGATGCCGACGACCGAAGGCGGCCTCGACTTCAAGATGAATCTGACTGAGGCGCTCGACGGCTATCCCGGGCACGAGCATGCCTACCCGCTCATGCCGCTCTACAAGGATGCGGTGCAGCTGATCGCCCAGTCGGGGATCAATTATACGCCGACCCTGCTCGTGTCGTACGGGGGGCCGTTCTCGGAGAACTACTTCTACGAGCACTTCGACATCCACGACGACGCCAAGATCCGGCGGTTCATTCCACACGAGGAGATCGATCAGCGCGCCGAGCGGCGCAGCTGGTTCCGCGACAACGAGTACGTCTTCCCCCGCATCGCGTCCTCGGCCGCGGCCATTCTGCGCGCCGGTGGATTCGTGGGGCTGGGCTGTCACGGACAGCTCGACGGGTTGGGCTGCCATTGGGAAATGTGGGCGATGGCGGCGGGCGGCATGACGCCGATGGAAGTACTGCGGGTCGCCACCTGGGACGGCGCGCACGCGATCGGGTTCGAACAGGACCTCGGCTCGCTCGAGCCGGGGAAGCTCGCGGATTTGATCGTGCTCGACGCCAACCCGCTCGAGGACATCCACAACACCAGCAAGATTCAGTACGTGATGAAGAACGGCCGGTTGTACGAGGGCAATACGCTGAATGAGATCTGGCCGCGGCAGAAAGCGCTGCCGAAGATGTGGTGGTGGGGGACTGAACCCACGACCACTGCGGGGACGCCACGCTAGACGCGGAGTTGCCGGACGCTGAGGGGATTTGAGGCTAGAAGACCTCAGATCCCCCAGGTCTCTAGGTTTTCGTCGGGCAAGTAGTTACCTTTCTGCTCGTAGTGAACCGCGAGCTGGCATCCCACCGGATAGTCCCGCTCAGGGACTCCGTCGCTGAACACACGCACGGTTTCATCCCCCAGGTTCAAAACTGAAGCAGCGCTGAATGTTGGGGTGACATTGGGTCATTCCACGGCGCGCGTGTGTGTGAGCGCCAAGACGTAACAGACGTCAAGACGCCGAGAAAGAAAAAAATGCCATTTGCAGCACTGGGCCTAGCGCCCGAACTCGTTCGCGCCGTCGCCGATGAAGGCTACGCGCAGCCTACCCCCATCCAAGTCGAAGCGATTCCGCTGGCCCTCGCGGGCCGCGATCTCATCGGCTCGGCGCAGACCGGCACCGGGAAGACCGCGGCCTTCATGCTGCCCATCTTACAGCGTCTTTCCGCCGGCCAGCGGGGCGTGCTGCGGGCGCTCATTCTCGTCCCGACGCGCGAGCTGGCGGAGCAGGTCGCCACCAGCATCAAGTCGTATGGCCGGCACACGCATCTGAAAGGCGCGGCGGTGTACGGCGGTGTCGGGATGGAGCCACAGACGCGCGCGCTGAAGCACGGTGTAGACATCGTCGTCGCGACGCCGGGCCGTCTGCTCGATCACATGGAGCGCGGCCACGCCGATTTCTCCCAGCTCGAAATCCTGGTCCTGGATGAAGCGGACCGCATGCTCGACATGGGGTTTGCGCCGGACGTGAAGCGCATCCTCAACGCGTTGCCCGAGGAGCGGCAGACGATGCTGTTCTCGGCGACGATTTCGCCAGAAGTCGATGCGCTGGCACGGCGCGCGCTGAACGGCCACGCCTCGGTGGAAATCGGGAGACGTGCGCAGACGGCGGAAGGCATCGAGCACGTCATTATCGCGGTGGACAAGCTCCAGAAGAAAGGCGCGCTCGCGTCGATTCTCAAAGCCAAGCCCGCCGGTCAGACGCTCATTTTCACGCGCACCAAGTACGGCGCGGACAAGCTCGTCACCTTCCTCAAGCGCGAGGGGATCGCGGCAAACGCGCTACACGGCGACAAGGCGCAGAGCCATCGTCAGCGCACGCTGGACCAGTTCCGCTCCGGCGCGGCAGAGAATCTCGTGGCGACCGACATCGCGGCGCGCGGGATCGACGTCGAGGGCATTCGGATGGTGGTGAACTACGATGTGCCGCAGGACGCCGAAGTCTACGTGCACCGGGTGGGGCGCACAGCACGCGCTGGCGCGCAGGGGCTCGCCCTCACGCTCATCTCGCCCGATGAATGGCTGCTGATGGCCGATGTGGAGAAGCTGATCGGCCAGCGTTTTCCACGGGAAGTGATTCCGGGATTCGAGCCGTCGGTCGCGCCGTTCCAGCCCCGCACGCCGGAGGAAGAAGCGGCCCGTCCGGAGCGCTCGATGCGGCCGCGCCGGGGCGCGAAGAAGCGCCGCTAGTCTTTCGTTTTCAGCGTCCGGATGAAGTTGGCGACCGGCGTGGCGGCGAGGGTCAGTAACCGGATGCTGCCGCGCGAGGCCAGCTCCACCGACACGCGCGCGATCGTTTCGTTATCGGGGCACTCCACGATACTGACGAAATCATAGGGGCCGAGCACGGCGTACTGCGCCGTGACCTTGGCCCCGAACTTTTCTATTTCCTTGTTCACTTCCTGCAGCCGCTTGGGATTCGACTTGAGCGCCTTGGCGCCCTCATCGGTGAGGTTCGAGAGCAGGACGTAGGTGGGCATGAGCCTCAGCTCCGTTTCTCGATGGGGACGTACGCGCGCGTGTCCGGACCCGTATACACCTGGCGCGGCCGCGCGATCTTCTGCTCTTTATCGAGCAGCATTTCCTGCCAGTTGGCCAGCCATCCGGGCGTACGCCCGATCGCGAACAACACGGGGAAGATGTCGATCGGGAATTTCATCGCTTCGTAGATGATCCCGGAATAAAAATCGACGTTGGGGTACAGCTTCCGCGTCACGAAGTACTCTTCCTGCAACGCGATCCGCTCCAGCTCGAGCGCGATGTCGATGAGCGGATTCTTCCCCGTCACGTCGAACACCTGCTCGGCGATCTGCTTGATGATCTTGGCCCGCGGATCGAAGTTCTTGTACACGCGGTGCCCGAACCCCATCAACCGCACATCGCCCTTTTTCACGCGCTGGACGTAGGCGGGAATCGCGTCGATCGAGCCGATCTCCCGCAGCATGTGGAGGACTTCTTCGTTGGCGCCGCCGTGCAGCGGGCCATACAGCGCCGCGGCCGCCGCGGCCATGCACGAGAAGGGATCCGGGTGCGACGATCCGACCCCGCGCATCGCGCTGGTGGAGCAATTCTGCTCGTGGTCGGCGTGCAGGATGAACAGCACGTCGAGCGCGCGCTCCAGCACGGGGTGGGGGCTGTATTTCACCTCGGTCGTCTTGAACATCATATTCAGGAAGTTGCCGGTGTAGCTGAGATCGTTGTCCGGGTACGCGTAGGGCATGCCCACGGAATGGCGGTGCGCGAATGCCGCCAGCGTGGGCGTTTTCGCGATCAGGCGGACGATCTGATTGCCGCGCGATGTCTCGTCGGCGATGCGTTTCGCCTCGGGATAGAACGTCGACAGCGCCGCGACGGCACTCACGAACATCCCCATCGGGTGGGCATCGTGATGAAAGCCATCGATGAACTTCTTGATGTTCTCGTGGATGATCGTGTGGTGCGTGACCTGGTGGATCCAGGCGTCGAGCTCGGCGGCGGTGGGCAGCTCGCCATGGAGCAGGAGATACGAGGTCTCGAGGAAGGTGCTCTGCTCCGCCAGCTGCTCGATCGGGTAGCCGCGATAGCGCAGGATCCCCTTGTCGCCGTCGATGTAGCTGATCGCGCTGCGACACGCCGCCGTGTTCATGAACGCCGGATCGTAGCTCATCAGGCCGAAATCATCGCTTGACGCCTTGATCTGTCGCAGATCCATGGCGCGAATCGTCCCGTCCTGAATGGGCAGCTCGTAATTCTTGCCAGTCCGGTTATCGACGACGGACAGCGTATCCTTCGGCACCACCGTGTCCCGGGTTCGTGGAGGCGAAAAGATAACCCTCTTTGGCAGCCTTTACCGTCTCCGGCGGCGGTCCTATCTTGTCGGCACGTGACGCAACAGACCCGCCCCAGTCTCTATCCCACGCGTTCGAGCGCCGGCGCGATGCTGGGCCAGCAGTTGAGCAGCCGCGGCTACCAGTCCTGCATACTCCTGGGAATTACGCCCGAGGGTGTGGAGATCGCGGCGCACGCCGCGAAGGCGATGGGCGCGCAGTTCGACGTGATCGTGGCCTCCTTCATCAAGCTTGGCGCCAATCTCGCGCCCATCGGCGCCATGGCCGAATCCGCCCCGGCGGAGATGGATCCCGACTTTCAGCCAGGCATGAATCTGCTCGAGAAGCTCCAGGCGGCGATCGACGAGTCACGCGCGCGCGTCAAACAGGATCTCGTGCTGTACCGCACGCAGCGGCCGGTGAAAAGCCTGCAGGGACGGACCGCCGTGATCGTCGACGGCCAGATCGTCTATCCGTGGAAGGCGCTCGCCGCCGCGAAGTCGGCGGAAGGGCTCGGCGCGCGCGAGGTCGTGATCGCGACGCCCGTCGCTGCGCAGCCCGCGGCCGACCGCATCCGCGCGCGTACCTATCAGCTGGTGTGTCCGAGTGTGGTGATGGAAGCCGAAGGGCATCCCTCGCCCTACGGTGATGCCGGCGCGGATGCCCCTGAACGACTCAAGAGTATCATGATTGCCCACCAGGCCGCGTAGGCGTTACTCAGGCAGTTCGACGATGTCTCTCTCCAGCCAGCGGTGCTCTCCGGCCAGAATCTCCTGAGCAAATTTGTAGGTTGGCACATCCTCATTGCGGCGCAGCCCGTTGAACTTCGAGCGCACTCGGCGGCGGGCCTGGCGGCAAAACAGATCAGCGAGCTTCACCGCGCGAGCGCCGGCCGCCCGGTCTCGCTCGTAGAGCCGCTGCGCGCGGGAGCAGGTGGCGGCCATTGCGAACAGCTCGCCCGCGACGTCGACGAGACGAAACAGCACCGACTGCCGTAGCTCGAGTTTGGGCCCGAAGCGAATCATCGAATGGAACACGCCGCGCGCGAGACGGCGCGCGCTCCGCTCGATGAAGCGCACGTGTCCGGCGAGCGCGCCGAACTCCGCATAGCGGGGCCACCGGCCCCAGCCGACCCAGCGCGACGGATACCACCAGCTGTAAAACGCCGCCGAGCGCGCGAGTCCGGCGAGACGCTCGCGTGTCGACTTGCCGGGCATCACGACGTCGCCCGCGACCTGGAGGTGTTTGTCGACGGCTTCGCGCGCGATGAACAGGTGCATGATCTCCGATGACCCCTCGAAGATCAGATTGATACGGAAGTCGCGCATGATGCGCTCGACCGGCACCGGAGCCTCGCCGCGCGCGCGCAGCGAGTCGGCGGTCTCGTAGCCACGCCCGCCGCGGATCTGGAGGGTGTCGTCGATGATCTGCCAGCCGGCCTCAGAGTTGTACAGCTTCGCGATTGCGGCCTCGAGCCGGATGTCATAGCCGCCGCGCTCTGCCATAGCGCCGCAGAGCTCCGCGACCGCCTCCATCGCCAGCGTATTCGCGGCCATCGAGCCGAGCTTCTGCGCGATCGCGTCGTGCTGGCCGATCGGCCGGCCCCATTGCACGCGCTCCGCCGCCCAGCGCCGCGAGATCTCGAGGCAGCGCTTCCCGGCCGCGACCGAGGAAATCGGCAGCGTGAGCCGCCCGGTGTTCAACGTGATGAGCGCGAGCTTGAGCCCTTTGCCTTCACCCCATAACACGTTCTCTTTGGGCACCCGCACGTTGGTGAAGCGGATCACCCCGTTGTACAGTGCCTTCAGCCCCATGAAATGGCAGCGATGCACGATTTCCACACCGGGCCAGTCGGCTTCGACGATGAAGGCGGTGATCTGCTTCTTTTCTTTGCCGCCTACCATCTTCGACGGCGTCCGCGCCATCACGACGAGCAGCTCGGCCTTGGTGCCGTTGGTGCACCAGAGCTTCTCGCCGTTCAGAATCCAGGTATCGTCCTCGAGGATGGCAGTCGTTTCCATCGCGGCGGGATCGGAGCCGACGCTGTCTTCCGTCAACGCGAACGCGGAGATCGCGCCTGTGGCGAGGCGCGGGAAATATTTCTTCTTCTGCGCATCGGTGCCGAACATCTTGAGCGGCTGCGGCACGCCGATCGACTGGTGTGCCGAGAGCAGGGCGGTGAGCGAGCCGTCGACCGACGAGACGAGCTCGATCGCCTTCATGTACGAAAGCTGCGACAGGCCGAGGCCGCCGTACTCGCGCGGAATCTTGATGCCGAACGCGCCGAGGGCCTTCAACCCCTCGACGACGTTGTCCGGTATCTCACCTTCCCGATCGATGCGGTCGGAATCGACCTCTTCGCGCAGAAACCGTTCCAGCTTTTCCAGAAACGGTTTGGCGCGGGCCACTTCGTCCGGGTCCTGCTCGGGGTAGGGATGGATGAGATCCATCCGCAGCTTGCCGAGGAAGAGATCGCGCACGAAGCTCGGCGACGCCCATTCCTGCTCGCGCGCGGCTTCTGCGACTTCCCGCGCCTCATCGGCGCTGACTTTCCGTTTCGGTTCGGCGAGGCTGGTGGCCATGCGTCAGGTTAATGTAACACCTTGCGAGCGCAGCAGGTCCGGTTTTTCTTCACATTGTTCTATCCCGCCGTCAGCATTGTCACTAAGGAGATTGCATGTCCCGCATAGCGTTGCTCACCCTCGCGCTCGGGCTCGCCGCCGCGTGGCCGGCCTCCGCCCAGCGTCCCCCCCGTACCGCAGCGCGCTCTCGCGTGCACCGTCCCGCGCGTGCGGCGGCTCCCGCTCCCCTGACGATCCCCTACCAGCGGTTCACGCTGAAGAACGGCCTGACGCTGCTGGTGCACGAAGATCACAAGGCGCCGATCGTGGCGGTGAATATTTGGTACCATGTCGGTTCCAAAAACGAGCGCCCGGGCCGCACGGGGTTCGCGCATCTGTTCGAGCATCTGATGTTCAACGGCAGCGAGCATTTCAATGACGACTACTTCCAGCCGTTCGAGCGCATCGGCGCGACCGATCAGAACGGCACGACGAACGAAGACCGCACGAACTATTTCGAGAACGTCCCGACCAGTGCGCTCGACGTGGCGTTATGGATGGAGTCGGACCGGATGGGACATCTGCTCGGCGTCATCGATACGGCGAGAGTCAACGAACAGCGCGGTGTCGTGCAGAACGAAAAGCGCCAGGGCGAGAACGAGCCCTACGGAAAAGTCGAGCAGCTCATGACGGAGGGGACCTATCCTGCCGGCCATCCGTACTCGTGGACGGTGATCGGCTCGATGGAGGACCTCAACGCCGCCTCGGTCGAAGACGTGAAGCAGTGGTTCCGCACCTACTACGGGCCCAACAACGCCGTCATCGTGCTGGCCGGCGACATCACGCCGGAGGTGGCGCGTCAGAAAGTCGAGCAGTACTTCGGCGACATTCCCGCGACGCCGCCTATCGCCAAGCAGGAGACGTGGATCGCGCGCCGCACCGGCTCGCACCGCCAGGTGATGCAGGACCGCGTTCCGCAGGCGCGCCTCTATAAGGAATGGAACATCCCGCAGTACGGCGCCGCGGACGCTGACTACCTCGACATGGTCACCGACGTGTTGGCCCAGGGCAAGACGTCGCGGCTGTACAAGCGGCTCGTGTACGACGAGCAGATCGCGACCGACGTCATCGCCTACGTCGACCTGCGCGAGATCGGCGGCCAGCTCGTGATTCGCGCGACCGCCAAGCCCGGGGGCGATCTCGGTCGCATCGAGACGGCCATCAACGAGGAGCTGGCGCGCGTCATTCGCTCGGGCCCCACGCCCGCCGAGCTGCGCCGCATCAAGACGCAGGGGCGGGCGAACTTTATTCGCGGCATCGAGCGCATCGGCGGGTTCGGCGGCAAGTCGGACATCTTGGCCCGCAACGAGGTGTTCACCGGCAATGCCGACAACTATCTCGTCACGCAGCGGCGCATCGCCGCGGCGACCGCGGCGGATCTCCGCTCCGCGGCGGCGCGGTGGCTGAGCGACGGCGACTGGACACTCGAGGTCCATCCCTATCCAGACTACGAGACCGTCGCGGGCGCGGTCGATCGCACCAAGGTCCCCGAGGCGGGGACGCCCCCCGAAGCCCGTTTCCCGTCGATCGCGCGCGCCACGCTGCCGAACGGCCTGAAGATCGTGCTCGCGGAGCGGCATTCGATACCCCAGGTGAACCTCACGTTGCTGGTCGACGCCGGCTACGCCGCCGATCAGTTCGCCTCGCCCGGTACGGCGAGCCTCGCGCTCGACATGCTGGATGAAGGGACGACGCGACGCACGGCGCTGCAGATCAGCGACACGCTGCTGCAGCTCGGCGCGCAGCTCGGCACCGGATCACAGCTCGACGTGTCACGCGTGTCGCTGTCGACGATCAAGGAAACGCTCGACCCCGCGCTCGATATCTTTGCCGACGTGGTGCTTCATCCGTCGTTCCCGCAGGCGGACTTCCAGCGGCTGCAGCGCCAGCGTCTGGCGCGCATTCAGCGCGAGAAGGTGCAGCCGGTGCAGATGGCGCTGCGCGTGTTCCCCCAACTGCTGTACGGCGCGAATCACGCGTACGGCAATCCGCTGACCGGCTCGGGAACAGAGCAGTCCGTGTCGCGGATGAACCGCGACGACCTAGTCCGCTTTCATCGCACCTGGTTCAAGCCCAACCACGCCACCGTGGTCGTCGTGGGCGATGTGACCATGGCCGAGATCCAACCGCGGCTCACCCGGTTATTCAGCGGATGGCAGACGGGCGAGGTGCCGCAGAAGAACGTCAGCACCGTCGCCGATCAGCCGCGCCCGGTCGTGTATATCCTCGACCGTCCCGGGGCGGAACAATCGTTCATTTTGGCCGCGGATCTCGCGGCGCCCAAGGCCAATCCGCACGAGTACGCCATCGAGGCGATGACGTCATTGCTCGGCGGTCAATTCACCTCGCGCGTGAACATGAACCTGCGCGAAGCGAAGCACTGGTCCTACGGCGCGTTCACGTTCATCTGGGACGCGCGCGGGCAACGGCCGTTCATCGCGTATGCGCCCGTGCAGACCGACAAGACCAAGGAATCGATGGTCGAGGTCGATCGGGAGCTGCGCGGCATCCTTGGCACCAAGCCGGTCGATACCGACGAGCTGTCAAAGGCGCAGGCGAATCTGACGCTGACGCTGCCCGGCAACTGGGAGACGATGGATGCCGTGCAAGGGTCGCTCGAGCAGATGGTGACGTACGGTCTCGACGACAATTATTTCGAGACGTACGCGCAGCGCGTGCGGGGGCTGAAAATCCCGGACGCGACGGCGGCAGCGCAGGAAACGATCCGTCCCGACCATCTGGTCTGGGTGGTCGTGGGCGATCGCGCGAAAATCGAAGCGGGAATTCGCGAGCTCAACTTCGGGGAGATTCGATTCCTCGACGCGGACGGAAAGCCGTTGGCTGCTCGGTAGGCCTCTTCCCGTCAACGCCGCTCGCCCGTATCGAGCATTACGCCCAGGGCCAGCGCGATGCGGCGATCCATGCGCCGCTGCGGGTCGGCCGTCATGTCGAGCACGTAGCGATCGAGGATCGTGAACTTGCGCTTGAACTCCCCGATCACATCCTCAGTGCCAGCCGGCAGAAAGATAAAGTTGGTGCGCAGTAGGCCGAACAGCGGGCCCAGAAAACGACGCAGCAGCGACAGAATGACGGAGTCTTCTTTCGCCAAGAACAGCAGGCGCCCGTCAGGCGCCCAGATATACCAGCGCTTGCGGATCATGTTGAAGAGCCAGTTTTTGCCGAGCCGGGCGAGGGGGCGGCCGTGCGCGTCACGCACGGTGTAGGTCGTCGTGATCGGCTGAAATTTCTTGTCCTGAAGGATGTCCAGCAGACGTTCGCTTCGGGACTCGTCGCGGTAGAACGTGACGTGCCGCTTGGCGGAAATCGCCATGCCGGCGGCGATCGCGCCCACGACCACGGCGATCATGCCGACGACCACGAGCCAGGCGATGACCGGGTTCCCGGTCGTAGAGGGCGGCAGCGCCGCGAGTCCGGAAACGCCGGCGATCAGGATCGCGACGACCGCGAGGACGGCGCCGAGGTTGCGCAGCAGATGGGCCGGACGCTCGACGAAGATGAGCTTGTTGCCCTGCTCATCGCCCACGTCGTACTTCTCCGAAATCTTCAGCATCTGCTGGCGCAGCAGAAACGTATCCCGGTCGAACGCCGGATCGCCCGGTGCGGGTGCGGGAACGGCCGCGCCTCCCGCGCGGGCGGGGCGTCCACAGTGCGGACATTTGACGAGCTTGCCGGCGAATTCGTCCTTGAGGTCGTACGACGTGCCGCATTCACAGGTCACGAGGACGGGCATCGACCCTCCGAGGTGATGAAGAGACGTGAAGCTTACGGTCCGGCGGGTGTCGCGGCTAGATTCTTCGCGCCCCCGACCGGAGACTTTTTCTGTTCGCTCTCATCGTTGTGCTCGCGCTTGTCACTCAGGCGGCGTCCGCGGCGCCGGCCCAGCAAACCGTGATCAAAGCGGGTCGACTCGTGGATGGCCGCGCGCAACAGGTCCAGACCAACGTCGGCATCCTGGTCGAGGGCGAGCGCATCAAAGCGGTTGGCCCGTTGGCGCAGATACAGAGTCAGGCCCCCAATGCCCGCGTCATCGATCTCGGCCAGATGACAGTGCTCCCCGGGATGATCGATGCGCATACGCACCTGCTGCTGCAGGGCGACGTCACCAACGAGGAGTACGAGGACCAGCTGCTCAAGCAATCGATTCCGTATCGCGCGATCCTCGCCGCCCGCAATGCGCGTCTCTCGCTCGAGCACGGCTTTACCGCGATCCGCGACGTGGAGACCGAAGGGGCGATGTACGCCGATGTGGATGTAAAGCTCGCGATCAACCGGGGGGAGATTCCCGGACCGCGCGTCTTTGCCTCGACCCGGGCCATGGCGCCGACGGGGATGTATCCCATCGGCACCGCAAACTGGGAGATCGAACTGCCGCACGGCGTCCAGACCGTCGATGGCGTCGACAATGCCCGGCTGGCGGTGCGCGAGCAGGTCCAGCACGGCGCGGACTGGATCAAATACTACAGCGACCGCCGCTACTTCTTCGGGCCCGACAGCGTGCTGCATAGCTGGGTCAACTTCACCGACGCCGAAGCGCGCGCGATCGTCGACGAGACCCACCGGTTGGGCCGCATGGCCGCGGCCCACGCCATTGGATCCGACGGCATCGCGGCCGCGCTCCGGGCGGGCGTCAATTCGATCGAGCATGGCGACGGGCTGACGGACTCGCTCATGGATGTGATGGTCAAGAACAACGTGTACTGGGTTCCCACGGTGACGGTCGGCGTGCACGTCCTGCCGCGCGGTGGCGTCTGGCCCGCGCTGGTCAGCCTCGAGCGCCGGGCGTTCGGGCGCGCGCTGCGGAAGGGCGTGAAGATCGTGATGGGCACCGACGTGGGTGGCTTTCCCTGGACGGAGATCAATCAGGCGAAGGAATTCGAGTACTACGTGCAGTACGGCATGACGCCGATGCAGGCGATTCAGTCCGGAACCTCGGTCGCGGCGGCGCTGCTCGGGCAGGAGCAGAACCTGGGCGCGGTCACCCCCGGACTCTTTGCCGACCTCATTGCCGTCGCGGGCGATCCCACCCGCGACATCACGGAGCTGCAACGCGTCAAGTTCGTTATGAAGGGCGGCACGGTTTACCTTTCCCAATAGTGAGATCGTTCGGTCTAGCTCTCTTCCTTAGTATCGGCGCCGCGGGCGCCGGCGTGGCGCAGCTGGCGCCGGCTGGCACCGGCGGCGTCGCGGCGCTGGGCAGCACGCTGCGGCAGCTCGGCAGTAACAAGCGCGTCCTCATGATCGGCGCGCACCCAGACGACGAGGACACGCAGCTGCTGGTGCTGTTGGCGCGCGGCATGGGAGCCCAGGCAGCCTATCTCTCACTGACGCGCGGGGAAGGCGGCCAAAACCTCATCGGGCCCGAGCTCGGTCCCGAGCTCGGCATCATTCGCACCGAAGAGCTGCTGGCAGCCCGGGAGCTCGACGGCGCGCGCCAGTTCTTCACCCGAGCGTACGACTTCGGCTTTTCGAAATCCGCCGACGAGACATTCCGCTTCTGGCCCCGCGATTCGATTCTGGCGGACGTGCTCGAGGTCATCCGCCGCTTCCGGCCGCAGGTCATCATCGCCGTCTTCTCGGGCACGCCGGCCGACGGGCACGGGCATCATCAGGTGTCGGCGATCCTCGCGCGGCAGGCGTTCGATCGGCTGCGCGATTCCGCCGGCGGACCGCAAAAGTTCTATCGCTCGACGCGCGGTGATCCGTCCGCGACGACGCTCAGCCTGTCCGTCGGCACGCTCGATCCCATCGCCGGGCAGTCGTATTTCCAGATCGCGATGGCGAGCCGCAGCCGGCATCGCTCGCAGGATATGGGCGTGCTGCAGCGCGCCGGCCCCGCAACGTCAGGTCTCGCCCTTCTGGCCGGCAGAGCCAGTGCCGCAGGGGAAACATCGGTCTTCACGGGTGTCGACACGGTCGTGCACGTGCCGGGCTACGCCGCGCTGATCGATTCCGCACGCGCCGCGCTGACGCCGTGGCGAATGGCGGCGACGCTGCCGTATCTGGTTCGCGCACTGCGGATCGTGGGTGCCGCCGACTCGGTGCAACACGGACTGCTCGAGCGCGCGATCGCGATGGCGGCTGGCATCTCGATCGACGGGACGACCGATGACGGCATCGTGACCCCGAACGAGCGGCTGCAGATCGAAGTGAATGTCTGGAATGCGGGGGACAGCGCGGTACGGGTCGATAGCGTCGCCGTCACGGCGCCGCCCGGCTGGTCGCTGGAACGGCTCGACGCCGGGTCACCGCTGCTCGCCGCCGGGGCGATCGCGACCCGCCGCTTCGTGCTTACGGTCGCGCGTGACGCCGAACGCACACAGCCCTACTTCCTGCGTCGCCCGCTGATGAATCGGGGCAGTCTGTACGATTGGTCGGCTGCTGCGGCCGACGTGCGCGGCTTGCCCTTCGAGCCGCCGCCGGTGAGCACGCGCGTCCAGCTCGTCATCGCGGGAGCGCCAGTGACGCTGACGCGCGAGGTCGTGTATCGCTTTCGCGATCAGGCGATTGGCGAGGTTCGTCGCCCGCTGTTCGTGACGCGCGATCTGGACGTCGCCGTGACCCCGGAGGAGCTGGTGTGGCCCATCGATGGCGCAGGGGCCCGTGAGCCACGACACTTCACGATCACCGCCACGAATCGCGCCCGCGGCCCAGCGCGCGTGCGCGCGAGCCTCACTCCGCCCGCGGGCTGGCCCGGGGCCTCCGCCGAGAGCCTCGCGTTCACGCGTGAGGACGAGTCGAAGAGCGTTGCGGTCGCGCTCGCGCCGCCGCTGACGGACAGTCTCAAACCAGGTGTGTACGACGTCCGAGCCGGCTCGGGATGGCTCGAGATCATCGACTACCCGCACATTCGCCCGCGGGCGCTGAGCAAGCCATCCATCGCGCAGATCCGCGCGGCGCGCTTGTCGCTGCCGGCGCTGTCGCGTGTGGGCTATGTGCGCGGCGCGGCCGATCGCGTGCCGGAAGCGCTGCTCGCGGTCGGCGTCCCACTCGAGCTGATCGGCGCCGACTCTCTCGCGCGCGGCGATTTGTCGCGTTACGACGCGATCGTCATCGGCAGTCGCGCCTACGAAGTCGAGCCCGCGCTGGTGGCGAACAATGCGCGACTGCTGGACTACGCCAGGAACGGCGGGCTCGTGCTCGTACAGTATCAGCAATATCCCTACGTCGATGGCGGCTTTGCGCCGTACCCGTTGACGATGGCGCGCCCACACGATCGCGTGACGGATGAGAACGCGCCGATGACGGCGCTCGATCCGTCCAACCCGATCTTTCATTATCCCAATGAAATCGGCGCGGACGACTGGCGCGGCTGGATTCAGGAACGCGGGCTCTACTTTGCGCACACGTGGGACTCGACGTACGTGCCGGTGCTCGAGACGCACGATCCGGGCCCACCCAATCCCCCCGCCGAGCTGAAGGGCGGGTTGCTCGTGGCGCCGCTTGGGCGCGGCCGGTACGTGTACACGGGGCTCAGCTTTTTCCGGCAGCTGCCGGCCGGGGTGCCGGGTGCGTACCGGTTGTTCGTGAATTTGCTGGGCCTGAAGAGAAGCAATGTTCCGTAACCCAATGTGCATTCCCACTTCCGCATTGGCGGCGTTCCTGCTCATCACCGCTTGCTCCCGTGATCATCGCACTCCATTGGTCATCTACAGCCCACACGGCAGAGACCTGCTCACGCTGTTCGAAAAGCGATTCGAGGCCCTGCACCCCGACATCGACGTGCGCTGGCTGGACATGGGCTCGCAGGACGTCTACGACCGCGCCCGTTCCGAGCGCGCCAACCCGCAGGGGGATGTGTGGTTCGGCGGGCCTTCGCTGATTTTCGCGCAGGCGGCGGGCGACACGCTGCTCGATTGCGGGCCGGTCTCCTGGTCCACCGCCATCGCGCCGCGGGGGCGTGGCGCGGACGACTGTTATCTGGCGGTCTACGAGACACCGGTGGTGTTTCTCTACGCGGAAAAGGTCGTCCGAGCCGAGGACGCGCCCCAGGACTGGGATGACCTGCTGGATCCGAAATGGAAAGGCAAGCTGATCATCCGCGATCCCCTCGCCAGCGGCACGATGCGGGCGACGTTTGGCATGATCATCCAGCGCGGGCAAAAACAGCCGGCTGACACCGCGGCCGGCTTCGCCTGGCTGCGGCGGCTCGACGGACAGACCAAGGTCTACGAGCAGAACCCGGCGCTGATAAGCGAAAAGATCGCGCGCCAGGAGGCGCTGGTGACGGTGTGGGATCTGCCCGACGTGTTGATCAGCCGCCGGCGCGGCATGCCGATCGGCTACGTATTCCCCAGGAGCGGCACGGTCGCCATCGAAGACGGAATCGCCGTCATCAAGGGCGCCAAACATCTTGCCGCGGCGCGCGCGTTCGTCGAATTCGTGGGAACCCCGGCGATGCAGCTTGCGGCGGCCCGTGAGGTGTATCGCCTTCCGGCGCGGCTCGATCTGCCGGCCGATTCGGTCCCTGCGTGGGTGCGCGACGTGCGTCGCCGCATGGTGGTCGCCGATGTGGATTGGAATCTCTTGGCCGAGCGTGGTCCCGACTGGATGCGGTGGTGGGACCAGCATGTGCGCGGCACGGGAGGCCGTCCCTGAGCGCCTTCCTCGAGATCCAGAACATCGAGAAGCGTTGGGGCCCGGCCGTTACGATTGGGCCCGTTACGCTCGACATCGCCCGCGGCGAGATTCTCGCGCTGCTCGGCCCATCGGGCAGCGGCAAGACGACGATGCTCCGGTTGCTGGCGGGATTCGAGACAGCCGATCGGGGCCGCATCGCGGTCGCCAACGAAGACGTCACGACGGTCCCGCCGGCGCGCCGCCGTTTCGGCATGGTGTTCCAGCACTACGCGCTGTTTCCGCATCTGGACGTCGGCGAAAATGTCGCCTTCGGTTTGCCGCCTGGCGCCGATCGTGATGCAAAAATCGCGGCGGCATTGGGGCTCGTGGATCTCGCGGGATTCGAGCGGCGCAAAGTACACGAGCTCTCTGGGGGACAGCAGCAACGCGTCGCGCTGGCGCGCGCACTGGCGCCCGAGCCGCGCGTGCTCCTGCTCGATGAGCCGCTCTCCAACCTCGATCCCGCCTTGCGGGAGCGTACCAGGCGCGAGCTGCGGCAGGTGATCAAGCGCGTCGGGATCACGACGGTCTTCGTGACGCACGAGCAAGAAGAAGCGTTCGACCTCGGCGACCGCATCGCGGTGCTTCACGCCGGACGGTTGGAGCAGGCCGGAGCCCCCGATGAGCTGTACGAAACGCCGGCCAACCTCTTCGTCGCGACCTTCGTCGGGCGCGCCAACGTGTTCCGCGGCGACGCGGCGCGCATCCTCCGTGGAAGCGGCGCGGGGAACGGGCTCGTCGTGGTTCGGCCGGAGCGGCTGCGCTTCGCCACGGCGGGGTTGCCCGGTGTTGTGCGGGAACGCCGCTACACCGGCGCAGGCGCCTTCTTCACGGTCGAGGGTGACGATCGCGAGCGGTTCGAAGTCTTGGCCGAGCCCGATGCGGCGCGCGTGGGCGAGCGCGTGCATGTGGAAGCGACGCGAGTGATTGCGCTGTGAGGGCGCCACGCCGGTATGAGCTGCTCGCGGTCGCGCTGACCCTGGTGCTCGCGTGGCTGGTTCTTTATCCGGTCGTGATCGTGGGAGTAGACGCCGCGCATCCCGGCGCGCTGCACGCGTTCCTTACGCGCGGCGGAGAGTGGGCGGCCTTGTGGGCCAGTGTCTGGATCTCGCTCGTGAGCGTGGTGCTCGCCGCCGCGATCGGAATTCCGCTCGCGTTTCTGTTCGAGTGGTTTGATTTTCCCGGCCGCAAGACACTTGGCGCCCTTATCGCGCTGCCGGTCGTGCTGCCGCCGCTGGTCGGCGTGATTGCCTTCCTCTTTCTCTACGGCGAATCGGGATTCATCGCGCGGGCGGTCCAGGCGGCGTTACATCTGGAGCAGGCGCCGTGGCGACTGCAGGGCGCGGTCGCCATTCTGCTGGTGCATGCCTATTCGATGTATGTGTACTTCTACTTGTTCACGCGTGCGGGGCTCGCCAGACTCGACGTGTCGATGCTCGAGGCGGCCCAGGCCTTGGGCGCGGGCCGGCGCGCGACGCTGTGGCGCGTGATCGTGCCGCTGTTGCGTCCCTCGCTCGCGGGCGCGGCGATGCTGACCTTCATGACCTCGCTCGGCTCATTCAGCGCGCCATACATCTTTGGCGGCGGGTTCCGCGTCATGACGACGCAGATCGTCGCGACCAAGTTGAACGGTGACCTGCCGCTCGCGATGGTCGAGACGCTGGCGCTGGCGCTCGTCGCCGTGCTGGGCCTGGTGCTGCTGCGCCGCACCGAGGGCGACGACATTCTCGTCGCCCTGGGGAAGGGCATCGCGCCGCGCCCCCGGCCGATCCGACGCTCCGGGGTGCGCCGGCTCGCGACGGCAGCCGGCTGGGGCCTGGCGGTGCTGTTGCTGCTGCCGCATCTGACGTTGATGCTCGTGTCGCTCGTGCCTTACGGCGCATGGACGACCGAGATCATCCCGCCCGTGATCAGCTTCGACAATTACCGCCGGCTCTTCTCGGAAGCCGAGCGGCTGCGCCCCATGCTCAACTCCTTGTGGATGGCGGCGGCCAGCACGGCGGCAGCGGTCGCGCTCGCCCTGACGGGGGCCTGGCTCGTCGTCCGCAAGCGCTCCGTGTTGCGTCGCGCGATCGAAGGGTTGCTGGCGCTGCCGTGGGCGCTTCCGGGCACGGTGTTCGCGATCGCTCTCGCTATCACGTTCAGCGTGCGCGCGCCGGCGCAGCTGCGGTTCGTGCTGGTTGGCACCGTAGTGCTGTTGCCCCTCGCCTATCTCGTGCGCGCATTGCCGCTCACCAGCCGCGGCGTCCTGGCGTCCTACCGACAGCTCGACCCGTCGCTGGAAGAGGCTGCAGCGAGTCTCGGCGCCGGCCGCTGGCGGACGCTGGCGCGCGTCACGCTTCCCCAGCTGCGGCCGGGGCTCGCGGCCGGCGCGAGCCTGGCGTTCGTTGCCGCGCTGGGTGATATCGTGGCGTCGATCGTGCTCTACACCTACGAGACGCGCCCCGTCTCGATCGAAATCCTGTCGAGTCTGCGGCTCGCCGAAACCGGCGTCGCCGCGGCATTCGGGGTCGTCCTCATGATTGTCAGCGCCCTGGTGCTGGGCGTGGGAGCGCGGCGATGAAGAAGCTGTCGGTGCTCATGGCGGTCTGCTTCGTGGACATGCTCGGATTGATGCTCGTCGCCCCGCTCATGCCGTTCTACGCGACGCGCATGCACGCCCCGGAATGGATGGTGGGCTGGCTCATCTCGGCCTTCGCGGTCGCGCAGCTCATCTCCTCGCCGGTGTGGGGCAAATTCTCCGATCGCTACGGGCGCCGTCCCGCGATGTTGATCGGGCTCTCGGCCTCCGCGATGGCGTATGTCGTGTTCGGTTTTGCGACCAGCCTGTGGATGTTGTTCGCGTCGCGATTGGTGCAGGGTCTCGGGGGCGGCACGACCGGGGTGGCGCAGGCCTATGTCGCCGACACGATGGCGCCCACGGAGCGCGCCAAGGCCCTGGGATGGATTTCGGCGGCGACCAGCGCCGGCGTCTTGATCGGACCCGTGATCGGCTCTGTCGCGCGCCGCTTCGGAACCGAGGTGCCGGGCCTGGTCGCTGCCGGCCTGATGCTGATCTGCGTGGGATTCGCCTGGCGTTGGCTGCCGGAGTCGCGCATCACGCATACGCATACGCCGAGTGGCCAGCAGCTGCCGCCGGGCCGCACTATCAAGCAGGCGTTGTTGGAAATCATCGAGCGTCCGTCCGCGCCCGCGCACCGCGTCATCTGGATCTACGTCGTCGGTATGCTGGCCCTGAACGTCGTCATCGGCGTCATGTCGCTCTACTTCAAGGACGTGTATGGCGTGACGGAAGAGACGATTGGCTACTTTTTTACAATCTTCGGCGTCGTGGGCGTGGCCATGCGGTTCGGGCTCGTGGGATGGTGCAATCAGCGCTTCGGCGAAATCCGGACGATGCAAATGGGGACCATATCGCTGTTCTTGGGGCTTGCGTTGATGCCCTTGCCCGCGGCGCTGCTTTCGCCGCGGTCCGCCATCGTCGTATTCATCGCGTTGCTCACGCTGGTCCCGGTGGGGACGGCGCTGCTCTTTCCCGCGTCGACGTCGCTCGTGAGCCAGCGCGTGCCTCGTCATGAGCTGGGCCTGATCATGGGGGCGCAGCAGACGCTGCGCGGCATTGCGAGCATCGTCGGCCCGGTTGGCGCCACGCTGGTGTTCGATCAGCTGGGGCACGGCGTTCCATTTCTCATTGCGGCGGTCGTCGTGGCCGTGGCCGGGCGCCTCGCGTTCCGGGAGCAGCCCGATCAGCCGGTGGCGGCAACGGCCTGAAAACCACTACCTTGTCGCCATGATCCTCGCCTTCTACGCCGCGCTGTGGTCGTCGATCGTGACACCGGCGCCGCAACGCCCCAAGCTGGTCGTGGTGATTACCGTGGATCAGCTCCGTCCCGATTACCTCGTCCGCTGGAAAAGCCAGCTGACTGGCGGACTGGCACAGCTCGCCAACGAGGGCGCGGTCTTTACGGACGGGTATCAGGATCACGCCGTCACCGAGACCGCACCGGGCCACTCCACGATTCTCTCGGGCATGTGGCCCGCGCACACGGGAATTATCCGCAACTCGCAGGGCGTTCAGGATTCTACGGCGTCGCTGCTCGGCACCACCGGCCCAGGCGCATCGCCGCGGCGATTCCGCGGCACGACGTTGTTTGACTGGCTGAAAGCCGCCGACCCCACCGCGCGCGCACTGTCGGTCAGCCGCAAGGACCGCGGCGCCATTCTTCCTATTGGACAGTCCAAGGAACAGGTCTACTGGTATCAGTCGGGATTGTTCACCACGAGCCGGTACTACGCCGATTCACTGCCGACGTGGGTGCAGACCTTCAACGCCCGGCGCCTGCCGTTCCGGGCGGCGAACCTGACCTGGACCCTGCTGTTGCCCGACAGCGCCTATAAAGAGGAAGACAGCGCCCCTTGGGAGAATGGCGGGCACGACGTCGTCTTCCCGCATCGGCTTCCGGCCGACAGCGTACGCGCAGCTGGTGCGGTTACCGGCGTGCCTGCGATGGATTCGCTCACGTTGCTGTTTGCGCTCGAGGGTTTCGAAGCGCTGCGGCTGGGCCGGAAGGGAACCGACATCCTCGCGGTGAGCCTGTCCACCACCGATGCGGTGGGTCACGCCTTCGGTCCCGACTCGCGCGAAATCCACGATCAAGTGCTGCGGCTGGATCGCTACCTCGCCTGGTTCCTGAAGCGCCTGACCGATCGCGTTGGCCGCGACAACCTGGTGATTGTGCTTACCGCGGATCACGGGGTCACGTCATACCCCGAGCGGACGCGCGCCAAAACGGGGGCCGCCGCCTACCGCGTGCAGATTGACAGTCTCGTCACTGCGACCAATCGCGACCTCGACCGCGTCGCGGCGGCCACGTCGCCGCGGGAGTGGCTCGAATTCGACACCGGGATGTTGTTCCTCAACGACAATGGACGTTTTGCCGCGACGGGAGTGAAGACCGACAGCGTGCTCGACGCAATCAGCGCGCGCATTCTTCGTGTGCAGGGCGTGGCGCGGGTGATCCGAACGACCGACCTCCAGCATGCCGATACGGCATCCGACCCCGTAGCGCGGCGCTGGTTGCATCAGATCGGCCCGGATGCAGGCGTGGTCCTGACGGTAACGCTCCAGCCGGGCTCGGTCTGGGACATCCCCAACTTCCCGCTCGCGATGCATGGCCAGCCCACCGAGGATGATTCGCATGTTCCGATCATCCTGTGGGGACGCGGGGTCCGGCGCGGCGCGTACGCGGGCCGGATGAATACCGTGGACATCGCGCCCACGCTGGCCGTCCTGCTCGGCATCTCGCCGCTGTCCCTCGTCGACGGCCACGCTCGCACCGAGGCGTTGGAACCCCGGAACTAGCGTGGTGCAAAAACAGTCGGCAAATCAGATCCGGCGCATTGAAGAGCTGCAGCAATACGTGCGCATCGTCGATCACGTCCGGAAGATGGTCGCGGAGCTCGAGTCCAACCGGGCCGCCAAGCCGAAGATTATCAACGGCATTTGCGGCAATATCGCGCGCGAGCTGTCGCACATGCGCCAGCGCGCGCTCACCGCCAATCTTGGGACTCTCCCGGATGTCGCGGGCACGCTCGCCGTCGTGGCGAGCCGCGCAGGAACAGGGATCAACATGAAGGTTCGGGCGCTGGCCGATGGCGTGAACAGCATGACGATGCAGCTCGACCAGGCGCTCAAGTCGGCCCACGACTCGCCTCCCGATAAACCCAAAGAGCCAAAACAATCGTAGCGATCAGTTGTCGCGCACTGACCAAGCGCTTCGGAGACGTCGTCGCGGTCGCGGGACTCGATCTGACCGTCTCGGCCGGCGAGTGCTTCGGCCTGCTCGGTCCGAACGGCGCCGGCAAAACTACGACCATCGAGATCCTCGAAGGCCTCACGCCGCAGGACTCCGGCGCGGTCGAGATCCTCGGCACGCCCTGGCGCGAGGGCGCTGCGGGACGCGCGCTGCGCGAGCGGCTCGGTATCCAGCTCCAGGAGACGCAGCTCGCCGACAAGCTGACAGTCAGCGAGGTGCTGGGATTGTTTCGATCGTTTTACCGGCAGTCGCATACCGTGGACGAAGTGCTGGCGCTTGTGGAGCTCGAAGAAAAGCGCCGGGCGCGGATCGTGACGCTCTCGGGCGGGCAGAAGCAACGGCTCGCCGTCGCGTGCGCGCTGGTGAGCAAGCCCGAGCTGCTGTTCCTCGACGAGCCGACCACCGGTCTCGATCCGCAATCCCGCCGGCAGCTGTGGGAGATCATCCGGCGCTTTCGCGCGGCCGGTGGCACCGTCCTGCTCACGACGCACTATATGGAAGAAGCGGAGCGGCTCTGCGATCGCGTCGCAATCATGGACCACGGCAAGATCATCGCCCTCGGCACGCCGAGTGAGTTGATCGCGTCACTTGGCGCCGAGCACGTCGTCGAGTTCACGCTCGTCGCGGGCATTCCCGACGGGCTGATCGAGCAGCTGCGCGGCCTCGGCGGCGTGACAGCGGTGCGGCCCGCCGCCACGAGCTTGGCGCTGACCGTGACGGAGCTGCACCGCACGCTGCCGGCGCTGGTGGGATTGCTGCAGCAGCGTCAGCTCGAGCTATCGTCGCTCACCACTCACCATGCGACGCTCGAAGATGTCTTCGTCGCGCTCACGGGACGGCAGCTTCGTGATACGTGAGCACCCGATGTTTCAGCTGGCGCTCTCGCGCATGCGGGAGTTCTACCGCGAGCCGGAAGCGGTCTTCTGGGTGTTCGGCTTCCCGATCGTGCTCGCCTTCGCGCTGGGGCTTGCGTTCCGCAACACCGGACCGGGCGAGCTACAGGTCGGCGTGGCTCCCGGCGTGGGCGACCGCGCACTCGCGGCGACGCTCGACGCATCGCCGCACCTCATCGCAACCGTGCTCGATACCGCCACTGCGCGCGCGCGGCTGCGCGGGGGCCGCATTGCGCTGTACGTCGTCCCGGGAGACTCGCTCACCTATCGCTACGATTCGACGCGCTCGGACAGCCGGCTCGCCCGGCTCGAAGTGGACGACGTCGTGCAGCGCGCCCGCGGCCGCCGGGACCTCGCCATCGTCCGCGACGACCGGGTCGTCGCGCCGGGATCGCGCTACATCGACTTCCTGATCCCCGGCCTCCTGGGCATGAACCTGCTCGGCAGCGGGATTTGGGGCGTGGGGTTTTCGGTGGTGCAGGCGCGGCAGAAAAAACTGCTCAAACGGTACATGGCAACGCCGATGCGGCGCAGCCACTACCTGTTGAGCTTTATCCTGTCTCGCCTGGTGTTTCTGATTCTGGAAGTCGTGGCGCTAGTGGGCTTCGGGTGGGCGTTGTTCGGCGTCTCGGTCCGTGGCTCCTTTGCGACCCTGGCCGCCATCACGATTCTCGGGGCGTTCGCGTTCGCCGGGCTCGGACTGCTCGTCGCGAGCCGCGCGCGGACGATCGAGGGCGTCTCGGGGCTGATGAATCTGGTGATGCTGCCGATGTGGATCCTGTCTGGGACGTTTTTCTCGTATGCCCGATTTCCCGACGCGATGATTCCATTCGTGAAGGCGCTGCCGCTGACCGCGTTGAACGACGCGCTGCGCGCCGTCATGATCGACGGCGCAGGACTCGGCGCGTTGGGCGTTCCGCTGGCGATCGTGGTAGGGTGGGGCGCGGTCAGCTTCGTGATTGCGCTCCGGATTTTCCGCTGGCGCTAAGCGCTGCTTAGCTCTCCGGCCGGAACACGGCGGCGAGCCGCCGAAAGAACCCGCCCAGGGCGCCTTTCACCGCGGCATTGAATGCACTCGCCGAATGAAATCGTTCCGCCGGATCGCTGCGCAGCGCGCGCTTCAGCACCTCCTCGAGCTCGCGCGGCACATCGCGGCGTTGGGCGGTGAGCGCTGGCACGTCGTCGGTCGTCTGCCGCGCGAGAATCTGCTCCGGCGTCTTGCCGCTGAAGGGGGGCGTACCAAGCAGCCCGAAGTACGCGACGGCGGACAGCGAATACAGATCGGCGCGCTGGTCGACGCGCTCGCCCAACAGCTGCTCGGGGGCGGCGAACTGGGGGGTGCCGCTGCGTGAGGTGGCCCCGCCGAAGCGGGCGCCACCGCGCAACGCCAGCGCCAACCCGAAGTCGGTGATGCGCAGCCGGCCATCCGGTTCGATCAGCATGTTCTCGGGCTTGAGGTCGCGGTGGATGAGGCCAAGGCTGTGCGCGTGTTCGAGCGCCGACAATGCTTCGGTGAGCAATCGCTCTGTCTGTTCGAGGGAGAATGTCCCGTGGCTCTGAATGAGCTGCGCGAGGTTCGACCCGGGAACGTATTCCATCGAGTACCAGGTGAGCCCGGCCCGGCCCATGATGTCGTAGATGCTCACGATGTTGGGATGGCGCAGCCGCGCCGCCAGCTGCGCCTCGCGACGGAACCGTTCCATGACGCTCGGATCCGAGATGAGCGCCGGATGCAGGACCTTGATTGCGACGTCGCGCTCCAGCGCGAGATCGCGGGCGCGATAGACGCGCCCAAAGCCGCCACTGCCGATTTCTTCCAGCAGCTCGTAGTCGTCGCCCAGCGCGCGCCGTAAGCGGCGCTCGAACCCCGATTCGGTGACGGTCGGCGCCGCGGCCGGCACCTGGAACGTGCCGGCATCGCTGATGAAGTCCTCGAGCATTTCCGTCGCGGTGTAGTAGCGGGCTTTCGGGACGCGAGAGAGTGCGCGCATGATGACCCGCTCGACGGCAGCGGGAATCGCCTGGCGGATCTGGCAGGGGGGTACGATCCGCGACGGATCGAGATCGGGCGCGTTCCCCGTGAGCGCGGCGTAGATGTTCGTGGTAACCGTGTAGACGTCGCTCGAGGGTTCCCCTGCTTCGCCGGCACGGACCTCGGGAGCCATGTACGCGCCGCTCGGGTCGGTGTCCGGCATCGGCTCGAGATAGGGTAAACACCAATTCGAGTAGCGCAGGTCGGTGATGACGCCCTGGCCGCCGGTATTCACCATGAGCGTCGATGGCACGATGCGCCGCATGATGATGCCGCGCGCGTGCGCGTGCTCCAGTGCGGACAGCAGGTCCCGAATCAGCGACATGCACTGCGGGATGGGGCGCGGGCCTCGGCGCAGCGCATCGGCCAGACTTTCGCCTTCGATCCAATTGGCGGTCCGGAAGGCGAGGCCGCCGATTTCGCCGGCGGCGTACGCATGACGAATCGCGGGGTGATCGAGCGCGGCGAGCGTCTCCGTCTCGCGCATGAACCAGGCGCGCCCCGGTGTGTCGGCCGTGAGGTGCACACGAATGGCGACGTGTCGCTTCAGCACACGGTCCCACGCGTGATACAGGGCCCGCTCGGACGACAATGCGACGAGACTGTCGAGACGGAACGCCGGCTCGAGTGCGCGTAATGCATCGTCCAACAATCCCGTTGGCGGGGTCGTGATGGCGGTCACATTCGACCTCGGCGAGCCGGGGGTGGTTCCGTCAGGGGTGCGCACGGGCGGGAAATCTAGTCACGTGTTCGGCTGGCACGAACGTCAGTCGAGCCGCACATTGTTCTCCATGGATGACCGCTTGCAGCCGCGTCATCGCGTCGAACGCCGTGTACGGCCAGATCGCCGCACGGGATTGGACCGGCGTATCACCGATCGGAGGCAGCGCCAGATCGCCGTGGTCGTGGAGCGCCGTGGCCGCACCGAGCGGCGCAGCCCCATGGAGCGGCGCTCGGTTGCCGGGAGGCGCAGGTTGAAGGACCGCCGCGGCTCGGGACTGTCGCTGAACGACTTCACTCCGTCCTGACGCGCGGCACCGCCCACTGGCTCCGGCTCACGCGCGCGTACCGCGCGTCACGCAAGTAGACCGTTTTTTCACTCGTATCCACCTCCGCCGCCAAAAAGCGCGCGAATTGCGCCATCGCGCGCCCGTCGGATGTTTGCAGGGCACGCTGGACCGCCGGCACCCGCAGACGCCGCGGGAGTTGCCAGTCGTCGCCGGCGACGGTGTCGGCGCTCGCGTAGATCGCTTCCCAGGTGTAGGGCTGACCAACATTGGTGAGTGCGGCCCAGCGCGCACCGCTGCCGAAGCGCCGAAGCGCGGACTGTCGCACGTCGTGTTTGCGCCCGACGGCCGCGATGGCCTGGCTCCCCGCGTACAGTGCGAGCAGGAGCAACGCGAACCTGGCCGCCTGCCGCCTGGCAACCGGCCCGAACCAGTACTGGATCCATCCGATCACCGCGATGACGGAGAGGATTCCGTAGACGATCATCACCCAGGGGGCGACGAAATCATGCGCTCGTACGATGAGCAACGCGCACGCTCCACCGACGACCACCGCCCCCAGCAGCGGCGTCCAGTGCCGCT
>JBHEMG010000127.1:0-10025 GCA_046262715.1 Gemmatimonadales bacterium | reverse complement strand
GGCGGATCCGTCTATCACTCCCAGACCGGCGCGGTGGTGTTCACGTCGGTACCGGGTCTGCGCGTCGTCTGTCCGTCCAGTGCCCTCGACGCCAACGGGCTGCTGCGCACCGCGATTCGCTGCGACGACCCCGTACTCTTCCTCGAACACAAGCACCTCTACCGCCAGACCTACAACAAAGCGCCCAACCCCGGCCCCAACTTCATGATCCCGTTCGGGAAAGCGAAGGTGGTGCGGGAGGGCACGGCCGTCACGGTGGTCGCGTACGGCGCCGTGGTGCAGCGCACCATCGTGGCCGCGAAAGACGTCGAGGAAAAAGATGGGATTAGCGTCGAGGTCATCGACTTGCGTTCGTTATCGCCGGTCGACTGGGAGACGATCGAGACGTCCGTGCGGAAAACGAACCGAGTGATCGTGGCCTACGAGGACGCCCTGTCGTGGGGTTACGGCGCCGAGATCGCGGCGCGAATTGCCGACCAATGCTTCCCCTGGCTCGATGCCCCGGTCAAGCGCGTTGCCTCTACCGACACGTTTGTCGGGTACGCCCCCGACCTCGAGGATTATATCCTGCCCCAGGTGGAGGACCTCGCGCAGGCGCTCCGCGAGCTGCATGCGTACTAAGCCGGCCCTCCTCTACAGCTTTCTCTTCTTCTTATCAGGTGCGACTGGGCTCGTCTACGAGCTCCTCTGGGTACGCGTACTATATCAGTCGTTCGGTTCCACCATCCAATCCGTCACGACCGTCGTGGCCGCTTACATGGGTGGCCTCGGAATAGGTGCGTGGCTGCTTGGCCGCGTGGCGGATCGCTCGTCGCGCCCAGCGGCGCTGTATGGGCGGCTGGAAATCGCCATCGGGGTGTTCGGAATACTCTCGCCGCTCGTGCTCGGCTTCGCGCATTGGGTGTACATCGGCACAGCGGGCGCGTTGGGTCTCGGGGGCATGCCGAGCGTCGCGTTGCGGTTTGGCCTCGCGGCCCTCGTGCTGTTGATTCCCACAACGCTCATGGGTGGCACGCTGCCGGTGTTGACGCGGGCACTCATGGGCGCAGACCGTGGGCTCCTCAAGCCGTCGCTCGGCCGGTTGTATGGTCTCAATACCTTGGGTGCGATGGCTGGTACGGCGCTCGCGGGATTTTTCCTGATCGAGTTCGTCGGTGTCCGCGCTTCACTCTGGGCGACGGCGGCAGTGAACCTGGCGATTGGCGGCGCAGCCATCTGGTTTGGCCGTGAGCCGATTGCGGTCGGTGATCCCGTGCGCGAGCCCGCGATCGAGCCGAACCGCACTGCTCCCGATCCCCTCCGCACCTTGGCCCTCGCGCTGCTTGGGCTCACCGCTTTCGCCTCGCTGCTCAACGAGATCGCGTGGACGCGCGTGCTGGTGATGCTCGTAGGCGGATCGACCTATGCCTTTACGCTGATTTTGCTGGTGTTCCTGCTCGGCATCGGGCTGGGCAGCGTGATCGTGGCGCGCCGCAGCATGCCGCGCATCGACACGGCTGCGTCTGCTGGCCTCGCGCAGGGCATCACCGGTGTCGGCGCTGCCATGCTCTTCCTGTTCTTCGGACTCTTGCCCTCATACATCATCGCGGTCTTTCAAATTCCCGACCTCACGGCCGCCTCCCGGCTGACGCTCATGGCGGTGGCGATCGGCGCGGTCGTGCTGATTCCCGCCATCGGAATGGGCATGACGTTTCCGCTCCTCACGGACCTGACCGCACGTCGGCAGGAAGCGCGCGGAGAGGACATCGGCTCGGCGTACGCTCTCAACACCGTCGGCAGCATCCTCGGCGCCGTTTTGACGGGCTTCGTGCTGGTCGCGGCGCTCGGCACCCAAACGACGTTGCGCGTTGGCCTCGTCATCAATGGCGCGGCGGCTCTGCTCCTCGCCGCCTTGGCGGCGCGTGGCATCGTCGAGGGATCCAGCGATCACAAGCGATTGCGCGTCCGCATTCTCGCCGCCGGTGCGCTCGGCATGCTTGCGCTCGTTGCCGCCGCCGCGGCACCCGGCTGGAGCACCCGGCTCATCGACCTCGGGCCGACGATTTACGCGCGCCAGCCGATGGATGCCGCGGCCCAGCGACGTTTCCTCGCGCATCGCGGCGTGCGACAGCTGACCTATCGCGAAGGCCTCAATGCCACGGTCAGTGTGTGGGAAGGGGAGACGGGCAGATCGCTGCGCGTGAACGGCAAGGTGGACGGGTCCGACCGTGGCGACATGGATACGCAGATCATGCTCGGCCTTGCGCCCGCGATAGCGCGCGCGGCGGCGAAATCGGCGCTGGTGATCGGCTACGGGACCGGTGTCACTGCTCACGTGCTCGCGTCGGTGCCGACAATGGCCGCGGTGCGGGTCGTGGAGCTCGAGCCCGCCGTCGTCGGGATGGATAGTCTGTTTCGCGAGGTGAACGGTGCGGTGCTGCTCCATCCCGATGTCCGCGTAGTGATCGACGACGCGCGCAGCGCGCTGCAGCTCGACCGCGAGCGCTACGATGTGATCGTGTCCGAGCCCTCCAATCCGTGGGTGGCCGGAGTGGCGACGCTGTACACGCCTGAGTTCTTCCGTATTGCCAGGGCACGCTTGGCCGACGACGGCGTATTCTGCCAGTGGATTCAGCTGTACCAGCTGCCGCTCCCGATCGTCGCCGGCGTCGTGCGCAGCATCCGCGAAGCATTCCCGCACGTGAACATCTGGTTCGGGGGAACGGCCGATCTCGTCGTCCTCGCCTCGGCGCGTCCGCTCACGTACGATCACGAGTGGCTCGCCCAGCTGCTCGGGCGGCGCGGGGAGCTTCACACGCTGGCGACGGAATGGCTCAGCATCGACACGCCGGAACAGTATTTCGGGCGGCTCCTACTCGGAGACTCCGGTGTGTCACACCTCGTCGAGCGGGCCACGTTCGAGCATAGCGACAATCGTCCCCGTCTCGAATTCGTCGCCGCACGGCGCTTCCTCGACCCAAACTCGGCGACCTACGCCGTGTTCGATTCGCTGATTCAGATCGGCAACCGCGACGACGGCACCTCGCCCTTTGCGTTGTTGCGGGTGCTTGCCTCCCGCCGTAGTGACGCTGGTGTGCTCCCCTATCTCGATGCGGCCCATCGTGCGCAGCCTGACGCGCCCGAGTGGAGCGTACGGACCGCCGGTATTCGTCTGGCGATGGGCGATACCGTCCGGGCCGATTCGCTGCTCGCCGTGGTCATCGATGGCGGGCCCCCTGCGCGCGCTGATGCCCTGCTCATGCGTGCGCTGCTCGCGGCGGCGCGGAACCGACCATTTGCGACGCCCGCGCTGCGGCAAGCGCTCGCTGCCGGCGCCGATACGGCCCAGGTGCGGGCCGCGCTTGCGCTGCTCGCGGCGCAAGCGTCGCACTGGAACGAAGCGGGAACGCAGGCGTTGGGATCGCTTGCGGCCGCTCAAGGCACGTTCCGCCATCCCTTCCCCGGGGAATTTCTCACACAGGCGCTAGGACAAATCGCATTGGACGCGCCCGCAGGACTCGCCGACACCATTCTCAGCTACGCCGTCGCTCGCCGCCCCGGCTCGGCCCGGTACCGGGAGCTGGCAGCGGTCGCGGCACTGCGGGCGGGACGCTGCGAGGCCGCGGCTGCGGGTTTTGTGGAGCTGCTCGATTTCGCGTTGGAACGGGAGAATGGACCGGCGCTTGTGCGGGAATGCTGGTCGGGGCAGCAACCGATCGTTAGGGAGGGGGGCGTGATCCGCGGGGCTGAGGAGAAGGCGAAGCACTGAGGACGTCGCGAATCTCGCCTGCCGCGGCGATGACGTGATCGACATCGCGCGACAGGGCGCGTGCCTGCTGCGTGGCGTTGGTCAGATCGCTCAGGACGGCCGCTACCCCCGCCGAACGCAGCCGCAGTAGATCGAAGCGCACATTCTGCATCGCCATCACGCAGGAATCGATCTGCTCCTCCACGGGCCGCCGCCTCGCGAGGAGATCGCTCAGGGCCTGCCGCTGGCGCTCGAGCAGGCCGATTTGCCGCTCGCGCTCCGTTCCCTCTTCGTGCTGTTTCACGGCCTCGATGCGCATGTCGATTCGCGCGATCGCGCCGTCATTCACGTCGGCGCTCATGCCATGAAGCATCCGGGCGAGGTCCTCGGCGCGTTTCAGGAGCGCGTCGACGGTGACGACGACATCGGGAAGCAGCTTCCGCTCCGAGGCGGGAACCCGCTCCATGATCTTGAGAATCGCCTCCCGATCGTTCCGGACGACCTGCACGGTGGTGACGTGGCGTCCGAATTCATCGGCATTGGCGGCGGGGAGATTGCGGCGCGTGCCCCCCACTGCTTGCTGCGCGTCCGGCGCGACCGGCCGGTTGAGGACGTCGCGCCAGGAATACCCCGTCTGCCAGAGTCTCATGTACTGAGGCAGTAGGCCGAACGCAGCCCACGGAATCGCCACCCACTGCGCGAAGTTGATCCCGTTGCCGATGATCAAATCGAGGACGGTGAGCCCGCCACAGATCGACGCCCAGGAAACGAAGGAGTCGCGGAACTTCGCAACCGATTTCGGCTCGCCGCTGGGCGTGAGGTCGGTCTTCGGGTCCTTCTTGACGGGACGAGTGGACCGCCGCCGCTCGGAGCGTCCGCCGCCCGACGTTCGCGCGGGAAGTTGCCCGAAGCGCGTCTCTCCCCTGCCGCCGGCCACCATTGCCCCAGAGGGCCGGCGCGCTGGGCGATACGGCGGCGCGCTGCGTGACTCGAGCGCCCTGCGCAACGCGTCGGCGGTTGGCCAGCGCGCGTCCGGCTCTTTCTCGAGCGAGCGCATGACGCACGAGGCCAGATCGTCCGGACACGTCGGCGAGCGATCCTGCAGATTCGGCGCCTGCTCCGTGATCTGTTTCAGCAGAATCCCGGGAACGGTCGGCGCGGAGAAAGGCAGTTCCCCGGCCAGCATCTGATAGCCGACGACACCGAGGCTGTAGATGTCGGACCGTCCATCGATCTCGCGATCGCCGGCCGCCTGCTCGGGACTCATGTAATGCGGCGTCCCGATCGCGACGCCCGTCGCGGTCAACGTGCCCGGTCCGGTAGTCGACGTGAGCGCCTTCGCGATGCCGAAGTCCGTGAGCACGGTGCGGCCGCGGCTACCTTCGAGCAGAATGTTGTCGGGTTTGACGTCGCGATGAATGATGCCGAGGGCGTGGCCGGCGCCGAGCGCATCCGCCGTCTCCATGAGGATGCGACGCGCCTCCTCGGGCGGCAGTCGCTCGCGACGCTTGAGTCGCGCTCCCAATGACTCACCGTCCACATAGGCCATCACGAAGTAGACGAGGCCGTCCGGGCCCTCGCCAACCGAGTGAATCGGCACGATGTGAGGATGGGACAAACGAGCGGCGGTTTCTGCTTCACGCAAGAAGCGGATGCGGATCTCTTCGCGGAACGCGAGCTCGGGCGGCAAAACTTTCACCGCGACTTTTCGCTTCAGCCGCTCGTCACGGGCGTGATACACGACGCCCATACCCCCACGGCCGATCTCCCCCTCCAGTGTAAAGGAGGAGCCGAGGGCGAGACTTAACCGTTCCGCCAGCGTATCGCGCTGGCCGCTCATGCGGTTTCCCAATCCATTCGAGGCCAAAAAGATACTCTTCGAGCGTCGACTTGGCAGCAGAGCGCCGCTTTGGCGGCATTTTCCGGAACGCTCCTGCCGCCAGCGACGTTTTCTCGTGGCATAGACGCTGCATTCTCGCACGCATTGCCGTCTATCAATCCCATACTCGGAGACACCATGCCTAACCGGATGACTCTGCCCGTACTGCCGCTGCGCGAGGCCGTGCTGTTCCCCGGCGTCGCAACGCCTATCGGTGCGGGCCGTCCCGCGACATTGCGTGCCATAGAAGCCGCTCTGAAGCAGGCCGACCGCAAGGTCTTCGCCGTCGCGCAGAAAGAGAACGTCGATCAGGTGTCTCCGGGCGTGCTGTACACGACCGGCACGATCGCGCGGATCAGTCAGGTCCAGCGCAATCTGGGCGGCGTCCAGCTCATTCTCCATGGCGATGGGCGCGGTACCGCCGTTCATTATTCCGATACCAACGGCTATCTCGAGGCGACCGTTCGTGAAGCGCCCGATCTAGCGCCTCTCAATGACAGAGACCCCGCGTTCCTAGCGCTGCACCGCGAGGTTCGCGAGCGCGCGGCCGAGCTGGGCCAGAAGTCGGGACTGCCGAACGACGTCGTACAGCAAGTGTTGCAGGGAGTAACAGATCCCGGCGCGCTCGCAGATCTCGTGGCCGGCCATCTCGACATTCAATCAACGGACCGCCAGCAGCTGCTGGAATCGCTCGCGGTCGAAGACCGGCTGCGTCGCGTGCTGGTGCACATGCAGCGCCAAATCGCCGTGCTGGATGCGCAGGAGGAGATCAAGTCCCAGGTCCAGGAAGAGCTCGGCGAGCGTCAGCGTGAGATGCTGTTGCGCGAGCAGATGAAGGCGATCCGCAAGGAGCTCGGTGAGGAAGGCGATGCCGCCGATGCCGACGATCTGCGCAAGCGGCTCGACGCGCTCGAGCTGCCGGACGCGGCCCGCAAGGAAGTCGATCGAGAGCTGGCGCGACTGCAGCGGGCCGGCCGCGAATCGATGGAGGCGCAAGTCATTCGCACCTATCTCGAGACGGTGGCCGAGCTGCCATGGAACAAGCGCACCGTCGAATCGCTCGACTTGAAGCGTGCCGCCGAGATCCTCGAAGAGGATCACTACGGCCTGCAAGACGTCAAAGACCAGGTGCTCGAGTTCCTCGCCGTGCGACAGCTGCGGCAGCGGCAGCCGAAGGAACAGGCGCCCGGCAACGAGGACGACCGCGCCGGGCGCGCGCCGACGCTGTTGTTCGTCGGCCCTCCCGGCGTCGGCAAGACGTCAATCGCGAAGTCCATCGCGCGCGCGATGGGACGCCCGTACGTCCGCATCTCGCTGGGTGGCGCGCGGGATGAAGCCGATATTCGCGGCCACCGCCGTACCTATGTGGGCGCCATGCCGGGCCGCATCATCCAGGGAATGAAGCAGGCGGGCGCGAAGAATCCCATCTTCCTGCTCGATGAAGTCGACAAGCTGGGGATCTCGTTCCAGGGTGACCCGGCTGCGGCGCTGCTCGAGGTGCTCGATCCGGCGCAGAACGATTCGTTTACCGATCACTATCTCGGCGTACCATTCGATCTGTCCGAGGTACTGTTCATCGCGACCGCCAACTTCCTGCAAAGCATCCCCGCGCCGCTGCTCGACCGGCTCGAGACGGTGACGTTCGCGGGCTACACCGAGCGGGAAAAGCTCGAGATCGCCAAGCGGTATCTCGTGCCGCGACAGCTGCGCGAGAACGGACTGTTGTCGGATCAACTCACGGTCAATGACGGCGCGCTGGGCGACATCATCGCCAGCTACACCCGTGAGGCGGGCGTGCGGCAGCTCGAGCGCGAAATCGGCAAGCTGGGGCGCAAGGTGGCGCGCAAGATCGCCGATGGCGAAACGGCAAACGTGACCGTCAGCACGACGGACATTCCCGACCTCATCGGCCGGCCCAAGGTCCATCCGGAGCGTATGGCGGGCGAAGACCAAGTGGGCGTGGCGACGGGAATGTATTACACGCCCGTCGGCGGCGACATCATGTTTGTCGAAGCGAGCGTGATGCGCGGCAAGGGCGAGCTGGTGTTGACCGGCCAGCTGGGTGAGGTCATGAAGGAATCAGCACGGGCGGCGCTGACGTACGCCAAATCACATGCCACGTTGCTGGGGATTCCGGAAGGAGCCTTCGTGGATACCGATATTCACGTCCACGTGCCGGCCGGTGCGATTCCCAAGGATGGTCCCTCGGCCGGTATCACGATGGCAACGGCCTTGGTGTCCGCGCTGTCGCGGCGCCCAGCGCGGCATGACGTCGCGCTGACCGGGGAGATCACACTGCGCGGACGCATCCTGCCTATCGGCGGAGTCAAGGAGAAGGTGCTGGGCGCGGTTCGAGCGGGCATCACGTCGGTGATTCTGCCAAAGGACAACGAGCGCGACCTCGAAGATTTGCCGGAAGAGGTGCGGAAGACGCTGAACGTGCATCTCGTGCAGGAGCTGGGAGACGTGCTCAGCCTGGCGCTGCGCGGCGCGCGGTTCGAAGCCGGCCACCTCATTTTTGAGACGGAGGTGCCGGTAAATCCGGCAATGTTGGCCCATAACTAGGGAGCCGGCGCGCTCGAGCTCCAGTCCTAGGCGACGCGCACGCCGTTCACCACGAGCTCGACCGCCGCTTCGCGCCACCGCTCCCGCAGGGCCGGCTCGTCGGCTCCAAGTGGACGGGCGCTGGCGGCCACGACCGCTTCCATGCTCAAATAGCCGACCATCAGAATCAGCGCCTGCGCCGCAGTGAGATGCGGGTCGAGGTCGTCGCGCACTTGGCCCAACCCCTGGCCCTCGGCGAGCAATACCACGAGCCGGTTGATGGCGGGGGCGAACGCACCGCCGGACCGCGTCCCCTGACCCAGCAGCGCGACGATTTGGGGATGGCGGGATAAGAATTCGAACTGCGCCTGCAAGGTGAGCCGTAGCCGCTCGAGTGGGCCGCCCGGCGCAAGGACGAGCCCTGCCAACGCGCCCTCGAGCTCGCTCGCTGATTCGGCGAGCACAGCTTGGAAGAGCCCACGTTTCGAGTGGTAGTAGTAGAACAGGAGCTGCTTATTGACGCCCGCTCGCTGCGCGATTTGGTCGACACGCGCTCCTGCAAAGCCGCGCTTGGCAAACTCTTCGCGTGCGGCTGCGATAATGCGTAACGCCCGGTGGTTACTGAGCTTAGGTGTCACCGACAATTTCATCAACCATTTGGTTGACGAAACATAAGGGGTAACGTCCGGCGCCGCCACTGGGCGCTTTTCCCACCGGTGCACGGGTCCCCACGGCACTCAAGATCCCCGGTGTACGTGGAGTCTAGCGACTGCTGAAGCGCGAGAATCGCGAGGACGGCGTGGACCATGCGACGTTGTCCGGAACGCGGGTCAAGCCTTCCTTCAGAAAATCCAGCAGCAGCTGATTCACTTGCTCGGGTGACTCCTCGGGGATATTATGGCCGGCCCGCGCCACGACCACGAATTCGCTGCGTGGTATCTCCCGTGCGAATTTGCTGCCGTCGCGCAACGAGATCCAGCGGTCGGCATCGCCCCACAGAATCAGCGTCGGGGCTTGCACCGCAGCGAGGCGACCGACAAGGCTGTCGAACCTGAACTCGCGAAGCACGCCTCGCAAGGCGCGCCCAAAACCGGGATCGCGGACCGGTGCGTAGTATTGGTCGACATCGGCCTTAGTCACCTTTGCCGAATCCGCATACGTCGATCGCAGAATCTTCTCCGTGCTCCACCGGCCCTGCATCCGCGTGACGACCGCCCCAAGGAATGGCCAGCGCGCCATCTTCAACACGCCAGGCCAGCGCACCCCGAAGCCTGCTGCGTCCATCAGCACCAGGCCGCGCACCCGGTCCGGATGTGTGAGCGCGACTTCCGCGGCAATTGCTCCGCCCATCGAATGTCCGACGAGTACCGCGCTGGAAATGCCGAGCGAGTCGAGTAACGCGACGACGAGTCTGGAGTAGTCCGCATTGCTGTAGCCATGCGCCGGCTTGCCCGAGAATCCGAAACCCCGCGTGTCGAACGCCACGACACGGTAGCCCGCGCCGACGAGTGGAGGCAGCGTATAGCGCCAGACGTAGATCGATGCCGCGAAGCCATGAATCAGCACGACCGGGGTTCCTCGTCCGGAATCGATGATGCGCAACTGTGTGCCGTCGATCGTGCGGTACTGCGCGCGAAATGGCGTGCCGGCGGGATAGCGCTGCGCCTCAGGAATCGGCGCCGTGCGGCAGCCGACCGACAGCGCTAGCAGCAGAGCAGCCGGGCGCGTGATCACGATCTCGCCAGGACGCGCTGCGCCAGCATGAGAATGAGCGGATGCGACGTCCAGAGTCCCGCGATGGTTTCTGCCTCGCCCGCCACCATGAGCAGCTGCGTTCCGTCCATCAGCAGGACGGTCGCATCGGGATCGTTATCG
>JBHEMG010000126.1:0-4170 GCA_046262715.1 Gemmatimonadales bacterium | reverse complement strand
CATGAGAGCCCACACCGGCGCGAGCAACGTCGAGGTGATGCCGATGACGCTCAAGGAGATCGTGCTCGAGAGTCTCAAGCGGGAGGAGGGAGGCGGGAGACGGGAGGCGTGACGAGGATGCTCTTCTACAAGGCGTGGCTGGAGACGCGGACGCGTTTCCTCACCGCCGTCGCCGTTACGCTGGCGGTATGTCTGTTCTGGACCCTGGCGCACACCTGGATCGAGAACAACTGGCAGCGCGACCTGATCGAGCACCCTGACTACCAGAATCCGGCCTGGTTTCTGAGAGCGATGCGCGATTACCCGTTTTTTCTCTGGCATTTCGTATACGGCGAGATGTTCCAGAAGATCTGGGTCATCCTCGCCGTGCTGCTCGGCGTCGGCGGGTTGTCGCGCGAGGCGGCGCACGGCAGCGCCGGATTTACGCTGTCGCTGCCGGTCAGCCGGCTCAGATTGTACCGCACTCGCGCGCTGCTGGCGGTCGGAGAGCTATTCGCGCTCTCGGCGATCGCGCTCATCACGATCGTGATCGGCTCGCGGATCATGGCCCTTCCCTATCCCATCGGTCACGCGCTGACCCACCTCGGCACCATGTTCGCCGGCGGTCTCGTTTTTCTCGCCGCTTCGCTGTGTCTCGCGGAATGGGTAGAAGGCGAGCACACGCCAGTGTTGATCGCGCTCGGCGGCGTTGGCCTCCTCTACTTCATGATGCAGCCCTACATCGACGGCGCTCCGCTCGACTGGTTCGCCATTCCCTTCGCCGTGCCAAAGCTGATGGCCGGCCCCGCCGATATCAGTCGCGTTTCAGATGTAGCCTGGACCGGCATGCTCGCCAGTCTCGGCGCAGCCGCGGCGTTCACTGCCGCCGGAATCCGGCGCACCCAGCGCGGAGATTATTGAGATGAGCTCCGCAACCAAAATGCTGTTCAGAAAATCGTGGCTCGAGAGCCGCGGGCGCTTCATCGCCGCGTCGGTAGTGCTGGCAATACTCGGTGTCTCTACCGTGCTGCGCGCGCCGGCGACGATTGTCGGCTGGGAATCGATCCACCGCGGCGAGCAGATGTCCTATCCGCTCTACATCTGGCTCTCGCTCTCGCACGGATTTCTGCAGTTCCTCTGGGTCGTGGCGGCGGTGATACTCGGCCTCGGCGGATTGATCCGCGAAGAAGCGCTGGGCTCCGTCGGTTTCAGCCTGGCGCTGCCCGTGAGCCGGCGCGCCCACGTCTTCGCCCGCGCCGGCGTCGGCGCCGTCGAGGCGATCGCGCTCGGGTTCATTCCGGGGCTGATCGTAGTGGCGCTGTCGCCGATGATCGGCCGGTCCTACCCGCTCTCCCAGGCGGTGATGTTCGCAGCCATGCTGGTGCTCGCGGGCCTGGTCTTCTACGCGCTCGGATTCTCTCTCTCGCACATTCTGCGCGGCGAGTACGGCGCGCCGGCGGTCGCAATGGCGGCAATCGCCGCGTTCTACGTCTTGACCAAGCTGCCGCGCCTCGAGTTTCTCAACGTCTTCGACGCCATGGACGGCAAGCAGGTGCTCGTTGGCCACACGTTTTATCTCGGCAGCGAGTTTCCCATCGCGGTCACGGTAGCGAGTCTCGCGGTCGCGGCCGGTTTCGTCGCGCTCTCCGTAGTGCGGGTACAGCGCTACGATTTCTAGCCGCGCGGGTCGTTCGGCTAAGGCAGCGGTGTCACACGCAGAGCCCGGCCTTGCACCACCACCCGCGCGCGCGCCGACTGTACGGTCGCTCGCGGGGCGGCGATCCGCACGTTGGTCGCATCGTCGAGCAGCAAGCCATCGGTTAGCGCTACAGGCTTGCCGTCGATGGTGAGCGTTACATCTTCGGATCGACCGATCACCGCGCGTACCGTACCGGTTTCGTCGTCGTGAACCGAGGGCACGTTGAACTCGCTGGTGAGCGCCGGCCCGGCGCATGGCCGCCACCACCTTGTCTGCATCTGCACGGTGGGGGAAATCTGCAGGTGATTCTGCGGATCGAAGCCGCAGTTGCCGAAGTCTTTGTTGGGCAGCGCGCTCGCCGAGAGCTCCAGCAGCACTCCGGGCGCCGCCAGCACGCTGTCGACCTGCCTGCGTCGCAGCTCGATCACGCCAGCTACACGCCGCGCCGACTCCCGCGACATCGTCGTCGTATCGAGTTTCGTGACGGCCATCCGCAGCGCAGCCTGTTGCGCGTCGTCGATGCCGCTGGCAATCGCCAGCGCATCCTGGAGCGAGAGATTCTGCTCCATCATTCTCTTCTTCCAGCCCGGCGCCAGCGCATCGAGCAGCAGCGCCTCGGCGGGACCGGTCTGGTAAAACCGCAGTCGGAATGACTGCCTCACGTTCTCGGTGAGGTGCTCGACATCGGCGAGACGTCGGGGGAGCTTCGTGGTTGCGCCGGCGCGGGTTGTTGCCGACACCCGCGGGTCGCTCGCCAATAACTGCAGCGCGCGCACGAGTGCGTACTCCGCCAGTCCCTCGTTCATCTCGCTCGCGACCTCGAACTCGGCGTAGCTCGGCTCGAGCTGGGACTGACGATTCCTTCGCACCGCCACGAATTGTCGCGCCAGCTCTCGTCTCCTGGACGCGGTTTTTTCTCGCAGCGCCGCGCTCAGCAGCTTGCCCTCGAGTGTCCACAGCATCTCGTTGTTGACGCCAAAGACCGGGTAGCTGGAGACGTAGAACGAATTCTCTCCGGTGCCGAATCGCCGGCCCGGCCGCCGTGACGCATGCTCGAACACGTGAAATGCTTCGTGGAATGCGACTGGCAGCAGGTCTTCCATGGCCAGCGAGCTCACCACCACCTGCGCCACGGCGCGATCGCCGAGTGATGCACCGGTGCTGGCTGCGCCGAGGTTCTGCTGCTCGAGCCAGGCCGCGCCGGGCAGGTCGGCGACGCTCTGGTAACCGGACGGCAGCGGGCCGTGCCAGTTGAGCAGCACAGTTCCCCGCTTTGGAAAGACGTAGGCGACCGGTATGGTGTCGGGACGATACCCAGGCCAGATCGCCTCACCGTAGCGTGCACCGAAGCGCACGACCTGGCGGTGGATTGCCGCGAGCGACCGCACGCTGTCGGTGGGGATCTGCGCGCTGGCGACCGTTGTCGTCAGCGCCAGCACTCCAACTACTGCTGTAGTTCTCCCGGGCATGACCAATCTCCTCTTGTCGCCGTGATTGTTAGTGCATGGTTGGGTTAGCGGCGGGGCGCGCGCTCCAGCGCAGACCGCCTTGCGGGGTCAGTCGGACTGAGAGTGGCGCCGAGTTTCCGTCGGCCAGCTCGAGCTGGACACCGCGCTGCCTTACTTCGCGCGGAGAGAGGTGACGGCCAGCCAGCGTCGCACCAATCACCCTTCCCTTCTCGAGCGTGACGCTGAACCGTCCGGCGGGATCCTCGGCGTTGATGGTGTAGCGCGTGAACGCCAGCGCCGGGATCTCCACGCTCGGCGCCAGCCCGACCGCAAGCACACCGGCGATCGCTGCCAGCGCGACTTGAAGCGCCCAACCGAGCGTTGGGGCTCGACGACCGCCGGCCGACGCCGCAAGAATTCGTTCAACGCGCTTGAGCGTCAGCGATACCGGCGCGCCCATCGCCGGCGCCAGCGATGCGTGGCGCGTGTGACTCATCGCCTTTCGCGCCACCGTTTCCAGGGCAATCGCCAGGGACACCGAAGATCTGGTGGCGGCGACCGCCTCGTCGTCGCAGATGCATTCCGACAGCTCGCGCAGCCGCCCGGCCGCCACCCGGTTGAGCGGCTGAAAGAAGAATGCGCGCGCGATGGCGGACACCGCCGATCTCCAGAACGCGTCGTGACGTCTGACGTGGGCGAGCTCGTGCGCGATGACCGCGCGCAGCTCGCTCTCCGGGATCCGGTCGACCACCCACTCCGGCAGGCAAACCTCTCTCGAGAGCGCGAACGGGATTCCGAGTCCCCGCACGACGGTGATTCGAACAGAGTCCGGTGTAACGATTCCGAGCGCCATCGCGTCGCCCGGCGTGAGTGTGCGTCGATCGCGGATCTGCTGCCGCAGCTGCCAGTGCAGATACGAGAGCTGGCCGAGTGCGAGCAGCGCGCCGGCAATCCAGATCGCCGCCGCGGTAATCCACAGCGCGCCGGGCACCGCACTCGCGGCCAGCGGCGACGGAATGTAGGAAATGACGCTCACGGACCGCG
>JBHEMG010000125.1:0-22439 GCA_046262715.1 Gemmatimonadales bacterium | reverse complement strand
AGCGCCGGGTTGCCGGTGATCGAGGGCTACGGCCTCACGGAGTCATCGCCGGTGCTGACGCTCAACCCACTCGACCGCATCAAACTGGGAACGGTCGGCCGAGCGATTCCGGGTGTCGAGCTCAAGATCGCGGCGGACGGCGAGATCCTGGCCAGCGGCCCCAACATCATGCAGGGCTACTTTAAGCAGCCGGAGGCGACCGCCGAAACCGTGGACGCCGAGGGCTGGCTGCATACGGGCGACATCGGCGAGCTCGATTCAGATGGCTATCTCCGGATTACCGACCGCAAGAAGGATCTGCTGAAGACGGCGGGGGGGAAGTACATCGCACCCCAGCCGATCGAGGGGATGATCAAGCGCAACAAATACGTCGCCAACGCGGTCCTGTTCGGCGATCGCCGCAAGTTCCCGATCGTCATCGTCGTTCCGAACTTCGACAACCTCGAGCGCTGGGCCCACGAGCGCAATCTGACGTATGCGACGCGCGCCGAACTGATCGAGATGCCGGATGTGCAGGCCAAGGTCGAACGCGAGGTCATGAGCACGCTGCGGGACCTCGCGAAGTTCGAAACGCCCAAGAAGGTTGTCCTGCTGGAGAACGACTTCACCATTGAATCGGGGGAGCTGACGCCGACGCTCAAAGTGAAGCGCCGGGTGGTGGAGCAGCATTACAAAAGACGGATCGATGCGGCATACGCGGCGGGCGACGCGATGGCGGCGGCGATCGAGGGGTGAGCTAGCGCTTCTCGCCCACCCACAGGCCGTTTTCCGCCGCGAGTCTGCCGAGCCCGATCGGAAGTTCGGGCTCTTCGTTTTCTACCACGAAGCGCCGGCCGCGCAACAGGACACGGTGCGCCTCTACGAGCCAGGGCGAGGTCGCAAGGTCGGCGCCGACGACGACGCCGCGCGCCACCGCCGTACGCATCGGCACTTTTTCATTGGCGAAGAGCAGCGAGAGTACCGGCTGCTCTTCGATCTCCGCTGGCGCGTTGATCCCGACGAAATGAATTCCGGCCATCAGACGGCCCAGGCGTGCCGCTTGGCGAGCCGCGTCACCGATGAGCACCACGTAGCCGCCGGGGCCCGACAGCTCGAGAAGCGCCTGCAGCGTCACGGCATCGGCCGAGGGGAGCGGCGATGGGGGCGTATAGCTCGACGTGCGCTCGCGCGCGCGCCCGAAATTCACGACGCCACGCACGATGGGGAACTCCTTGTGGCACACGGGACACCCGAGCAGTCCCGAGCGGACCATGCGGTCGCGGATTTCGCCCGTCGACAGGACGAGCACCTCTTCCCGATGCGCTTCGGGGCAGCGCAGCATCTCGGTGAGCTCTATGTGCATGAGCACACGTGGGGCGTGAGGCGTGCGGCGTTCGGCGTCATGGCTTGAACACGACCCACGTGAGTTTTCCTGCCTCGACTTTTACCTGTCGGAAGACGCGCCTGCCGGCGATTTCGACGCCGAGTACGTACGCGCCGGGCGGTACGTCCGAAATGCCGAAGTGCTCCTGATAGACGGGATCGGGGTGGTTGCGCGGGCCGTACGTTTCGATGAAGGAGAACGGCGTTTCCTGCGGATCTGGTTTGACGAGTCCGTAAATCCGGGCTTGGGAGACCGGCTTCCCGGCTGAGTCCCACACCTGCCCGGCGATCATCCCCGTGCCGGGCAGCGGGTCGATCCACAGCTCGGGGTTCGTATTGTACGGCGGATAGCGTACCGCGGGATCGACGATCAGCCGCGTCGAATCGAACGGCGAGGCGTGCACCTCGAGATGCACGTGATCGTTCGTTGCTCGGCCCGTGTTACCGACGAGCGCGATGATGTCGCCTGCCTTCACCCGCTGGCCGACCTGCGCAATGAGCTTCGAGTTGTGGTAGTAGACCGAGAACAAAAACAGCCGTCGGCCATCCGCCGTCAGCTGCTTGTCATGCTTGATCGCTACCGTCAGAGCCCCCTGCTCCGCTGGCCCCGCATGCACCACCACGCCGTCGCCGATGGCATGCACCGGCGTCCCGTCCGGGTTGTTGAACTCGACTCCCTGGTGGGGCTGGAAATTGCCGCCCATCGTGGAGCCGAAGCGATAGGTCTGATCGATATAGGGTTGATCCGTGAGCGCGATCGGGCGTCGGAACCAGGTGTGGCGCGCCCGGGCCGGCTTGGAGGCGACAGGCGCGTCGGTCCCCCCCGGCAGCAGCGGCGGCGGGGGCCGGTACCAATCGAGGATGATCTGGGTCGCAGGACGGGCCCACGTGCGACCGCCATCGCGGGACTCTTCGGATCCGCGGAGATGGTCGACCTCCAACGCTCGCCCGAATCCGATGGTGCGTACGTACTGGTTGACGATCCGCCCCCACACGGAGTCTCGCGCGGTTGTCGCGCCGATCGAATCCGTGATCACGCGCCACGTTTGGCCGTCATCCCACGTCAGTTTGATGCCATCCGCCGTCGCGATGTACGTCGTGTCACCCCGCGTCAGAATCCCATTCCGCGCGACGTACTGCCACTCCGGGCCGAGCTGGCCGAACTCCCAGTTCTTCCAAGTCTTGCCACCGTCGGTCGAGAGTCCCCATCCGTTGCCGACGGTGCCGTACCATATCTGGCCGTGGGGTCCGAATCCGAACGCATGCACGAAATCCCACGAGATGGCGTGCGCGGCGGTGTCGGACGACGAGCGGATGCGTTCCCACTCCCCACTCCCCACGCCCTTTCGTAACACGAAGATCCCCTGCCCATACGTGCCCACCCAGGTTGCGCTGTCGGGCGCGCGCGCGGTGGCGAGCACATGGACGCCCCACCCTGAGCTGTCCGGTAGCTGCGGCATTGATTGAAGCAGCGCCAGCAGGAGCAGCACCGCTCACCCTCTCGGCGAGTAGACGGCGGGAAGCAACCGGATCTCGGTCACGGCGACATGCTCCGGCTGCGTCACCGCATACAGCACCGCCGCGGCGACGTCCTCGGCGCGCATCATGTCCTTGCGCTTGGTGAATCCCGGCTTGGAATCGGGATCGACGGGGTCCCAGATATCGGTGTCCACCGGGCCGGGCGAGATCAATGTCGTGCGGACGCCGGTCTTGGCGGTCTCCTGCCGAATCACTTCATGCATGCCGCGCAATCCGAACTTCGTCGCCGCGTATGCCGTGGACCCGGAGAACCCGATGTAATCGGAGATCGAGCCGATGGTCACCAGGTGGCCGCTGCCGCGAGCCACCATCTTCGGTACCACCGTACGCGCGACCAGGAATGGCGCGGTCAGGTTGGTGGCCAGCGCGGAGGTGAAATCCTCGAGCGTCGTCTCGGCGAGCTGCTTGATGAAGAAGATGCCGGCGTTGTTGACGAGCACGTCCGGCACACCGAAATCCTTCTCGACGCGACTTAACGCGCGCTCGACGTCCGCGGCGCGTGTGATGTCGACGGCGATGTCGGTGCGGCGCTCGGCCGAGGCGTTGGGAAGGGTGCGCGCGAGGCGGATGACATGCATGCCCGCCGCGCGCAGCGCGTCGGCCACGGCGAGTCCGATTCCGCGTGATGCGCCCGTCACGAGCGCAATCTTCACAGCGAGAAGCTGCCGCCGTGCACGAGCCTCAGGAATTCGTCGCGCGTCTTGCCGTCGTCGCGAAATGCGCCACGCAGTGAGGACGTGACCGTCTTCGAGTTCTGCTTCTCCACGCCGCGCATCATCATGCAGAGGTGGAAGGCCTCGATCACGACGCCCACGCCGAGCGGCTTCAGCACTCGGCAGAGCGCCTCGGCGACCTGGTCGGTGAGCCGCTCCTGCACCTGCAGCCGCCGCGCGAACACCTCGACCACCCGCGGGATCTTCGACAGCCCGACGATCCGGCCGTTCGGCAGGTAGGCCACGTGTGCCCGGCCGAAGAACGGCAGCATGTGATGCTCGCACATCGAGTAGATCTCGATGTCGCGCACGCAGATCATGCTTTCGTGCGCTTCCTCGAACAGCGCGTCGCCGATCACTTCGTCGACGTCCAGCCCGTAGCCGCGCGTCAACCACTTGAGCGACGCCTCGACGCGCGCCGGTGTTTGTTTGAGCCCGTCGCGCTGAGGATCTTCGCCCAGCTGCTCGAGCATCTCGTGCACCAGCGTCTGGAACGGAATGCGCACCTCGGTCGGCTCGACGTGCGACTCGTGAAAGCTGTGCAGACTCGCGGACTTCATCTTGTCTCGTGCCATGGTAAGTTTTGACCCTCGTGCGATTCCTAAAGCTACTCGTCCCGGCGGCGCAGGCGGGAGGCACCGCGCTCGCGGCGGCGTGGACATTCCCCAGCATGCTGCTCTCCGCCTTCCTGGTGGCCTGGGGCGCGGAAGCGGCGCAATTCCTCATCTCTCAGGGTCTCGCGCTCGCCATCCTCGCGTGGCTCCAGACGCTCCCAGAATTCGCCGTGGAAGCCGTCATCGCCTGGGAAGCGGGTCGCAATCCGGAGCGGGCGCACCTCGCCATCGCAAATCTGACCGGCGCGATCCGGCTGCTGTTGGGCCTCGGCTGGCCGATGATCTACTTCGTCTTCGCCTTCGCGGGCCGACACCCCGGCCGCAAGCAGCTGCCTCGGATCAAGCTGGACCCTGAGCACGCCATCGAAGTCATGGGTCTCGTGCCACCGTTGCTGTATTTCACGGTCGTGCTGTGGCGGCAGCGCATCGGGGCAATCGACGCCGCCGTCCTTATCGCACTGTACATCGGCTATCTCTGGATCCTGATGCGCAATCCTCCGCGTGAAGTGGAATCGCTCGCGGATGCGCCGGCCATATCGCGCTGGGCGTACCGCCAGCCGGGCTGGCGGCAAAAGGCGGCGATCGGCGGATTGTTCGCGGTCGGCGGCGCCCTGCTCTATCTGACCGCGCATCCGTTCCTCGATTCGATGATCGCGGTGGCCGCAACCCTCGGGATCAGTCAGTTCTTTCTCGTCCAGTGGGTCGCGCCGTTTCTCTCGGAGTTTCCGGAATTTGTCTCGACATTCGGCTGGGCGCGGCGCGTGTCGCGCGCTCCCATGGCGCTGATGAACATTGTGTCGAGCAATATCAACCAGTGGACGATTCTCGCGGCGATGATCCCGCTCGTGTACGGTTGCTCGCACATGCGGCACTTCGGCGTGTGGGCGGATTTCACCTTCGACGTCGCGCAGCGCAACGAGCTCGGCCTGACGCTGCTGCAGACGATGCTCGGCGTGCTGCTGCTCGCCAACATGGAATTCGACTGGCTCGACGCAACGGCGCTGTTCGTGCTGTGGGCCGTGCAGTTCACCCTTCCGCATTTGCGGGCCGAGATCATGGTGGCGTACGGCGTGTGGGCGATCGTCCTGGTGATCGGGTTCGTGGTGAAGGGCCAGCCACTGCGGGCGCCGGCGCTGTTCTGGCTTACCGTCCGGAAACAACGATCGGCCGGGACCACATAACATGGACCGGCCGACCGGTTACAACGGGAGCGAAGAGGGTTATTGAAGCCCGAAAGTAATGACGGGTCCCTCACCTCGGATTCTGTCTTCCCCACTGCGGGGGCATGACATGGGCCGCGGTATCCGGGTCCACAATCGAGCTTGTGGGCTCAATAGTTTGATCTCCCCGCCCCTGCGTACTAGAATACTTTCCGAGCCCGAAAGGTCAATCGCCCGTGAACCTGACGATGCTGACCGCTGTCGTGATGCTGCTGCTTTGGGGCCTGCTCGTCTTCGTCGCGCAGGTCCCGAGCGGCACCATTCACCTCCTCTACGCCGCCGCGATCATCCTGTTCGCGCGGCGCCTTCTGGCCGGCGCGCCCCGCTTCGTGTCGTGACGCTCGCGCCGCGCCCCTGGGATCCGCAGCTCGGCCCGCTGCAGCTGATGACGGTGCGCCGGGCGCTCGAACGCGAAGGCATGGTGACGGCGTGGTGGTCGGACCTGCCGGGGACACAGATCGCGACGCATGCGCACGCGTTTCCCGAGACTCGCTGGGTGCTGGAAGGCTACCTGCGTGTCACCGCGGGAAGCGAAGCGGTGGAATTGGGTCCCGGGGACCGGCTCGATCTCCCGGCCAACGTGCCGCATGCGACGGAGGTCATCGGCCTCGGGCAGGTGATCTTTGTGACGGGAACGTTGGACCGCTCAACAGCTGGACGGTAGTCTCAGATCTCCCAGTTCGAAAACAGCACACCCTGCTTCGCGTGGCGTTCGGAATAGTTCTCGTAGGTCATTCGTAGATCCGTCCACCGCACGCGGTAGCCGCGGGCGATCAGGCGCCGGAAGGCCTCGTCGTAACGGGTCTGACAGCGAACGGCGATGCGGCGGATACCCGCCTTGGCGGCCGCTGCTTCGACGCCACTAAGCGCGGCATCGAACGCCGCGTCGTTGCGCGCCGCGAGCTTCAAGATTCGCACTTCGTCGCGTGTACGGCTGTCGGCGAGCGGCGCGGAGTGCCAGACCGCCAGCGCATCGAGACCGGCATCCCCTTCGACGAGTGTCGTATCCCCGAGCCCCAGCTCGGCGGTTAAGAGAATCTCCCGCGAGAAGTCGATGCCCGAGGCGAGATCGTCGACCAGACAACGACCCGCTTCCACGACTGCGTCCTTTTCACCGGCGGCGCGGCGCGACAACAACACCGGCGTCGGAGACCCGCGCGTCGAGATCTCGTTGGTGAGCGTCACGGTCAGGAATCCGGGGATGAACCCCAGTCGGGAGTAAAAGCCGATGTTCTCAGGGGTCCGGGGCATCGTCTCGAGGCCCAGCGTCGTGACACCCCGCTCGATAAGCCAGTCGGCGGCGGTTCGGACCACCGTCTTGCCGATCCCTGTACTCTGGCGGTCGGGCCGCACCGCGAGCGGACCCATCCACCCCTCGAGCCCCGCTTGATGCGCGACGTTGAATGCGGCGATTTCCTCGTGCTCGTCCCGCCACACCATGGCGCCGTCGGCGGCATCGAGCAGCGCGTAACGCCAGACCAGCGGATTGAGTTGCGGGACGCGGACGCCGATCAGGCCGTCGCGGCGGTACCGGTCGGTGAACGCCTCCGCAAAGACGCGATTCAGCCCTTCGATGTCGCGCTCGGTGGCGCGCTCCGGGCCGGTGACCCGGGAGTCAGGCAGCCACGCTCGCATCGGATGGTCCCAGGGTGGCAGTGTCATCACGCACGACGCTGGCGCCGGTCGTGGAGTCGTAGGAAACGCGGATCACGCGGTCGAGCCCGTCTCGCACCTGCTCGATGTGCGTGATGAGAATGACTTGGGGAAAACGGTCGCCGAGGTTACGCAACAGCGAGAGGACGTGCTGGCGCCGCGATTCGTCCAGCGAGCCGAAGATCTCGTCGAGCACCAGCAGCGACAACGGCTGCCCCGCGCGTTCCGCGATCATCTGCGAAATAGCGAGACGCAGCACGAGGTTGGCGACGTCCTCTTCGCCGCCCGAGATCACCGGCTTCGGCACGCCTTCATCGAGCACCACGACGCGATAGTCGTCGTCGAGATCCACCTCATCATAGCGGCCGTCAGTCAGGTCGGAGAGAAATCCCGACGCGAGCGCTCCGATCTCGGGGCGCATCGCGGCGTTCAGCTCGGAGCGCAGATCGGAGAATGCGCGGTCCAGCTCGTTGTGCAGCCGCAGCCCGATCTTGCGCTCGCCGATGGTGCGCTCGCGCGCGGCCCGCTCGGCCGCGCGGCGCTCCGTTTCGCGCACCGCGCTCTCGGCGGCCACCAGCTCGCCACGGGTCTCGGCGACCGCAAGCTCCGCCGCGCGCAGCGCATGCGCCGCGCGGTCATGCCGCTCCCGGGCCGCGTGGAATTTCGGCTCGGAAAAGCCCTGCGCTTTCACGGCGTCGCCGAGCTGTTTCACCTGCTCTTCGCGCGCCGACAGCGCCTTCTCGGCGATCTCGGCTTCGCCCACCAGCGCCTCGGCACGATCGGCGCGCGCGGCAAGCACCGCCGCGTGCATTGCCACCGGCTCCAGCCGGGCGAGCTCGTGGCGCACTGCGTTGTGCCGCTCAGCGTCGTAGCCCGCGTCGCGCGTTTCCACGCGCCGCTCGATCTCCTGGGTGCGCTTGGCCAGCCCGGCCCGCTCCTTCTGCAGCCGCGCGCGCTCGCGTGCCTGCTCGCGCAGCGTGCCTTCCTGCTCGCTCGCCTGGCGCGTTTGCTCGCGCAGCGCGTCGCGCGCCGCCTCAGCCTGTTTCACCGCTGCCGGTGCTTCCGCCAACTGTTCGACGCGCTGGCGGAAGTAGGTGCCGTCGTTCACGATCACTTCGAGCTGGCGGTCCAACACGCCGAGCACCATCGGATGCTCCTCGCCCAGCGGCCGCCGACATGTCGGGCATTCGCCGTCGGGCCCGAGCCGCTCGAGCTTGTCGCGCTGGTCTTTCACCTCTTCGTACAGCTTGAGCAGCTCGGTGCGGCGGGTGCCGGCGTATTCCTTCTCCCGCACCCACGCCCCCTGCTGCTCTTTGGCGATTCTGTCGGTGGCGGCGAGCTGCTCCGCGAGCGCGCGGGCTTCGACGATGGCACGGCCCAGCGCCGCATCGACGTCGGCGAGCTCGGTAATGCGCCGGTCGAGGATGTTGAGATTACGGGTCAGCTCGGTGACCTTGGCCTGGTCTTCGCGCCGGGCGGCGTCTTCGCGGTGCAGACGGTCGAGCTGCGTGAGCTCGGCCTTGAGCTTAGAGATGGGCGCGACTTCCGCGTCGATCTTGCGCAATTCCTCGCGCGCGGCCAGCGCCTCGGCCAGCTCCTTGTCGAGCCGCTGGAACTCCTGGCGCGCCACGATCACCCCCTGCTCGGCCACCCGCAGGTCGCCATGCAGCGACAGCGTGCGCTCGCGCCGCTCCACCCACTGCTGCCAGCGCGGCTCCTCCTCCTTCAGGAATTCCTGCGCCTTGGTGCGCCCGGTTGCCGCCGTGGCCGCCGCCTTGCGGGCATCCAGCATCCGGGCCTCGGCGGCTTTGCGTTCCTGCTCGAGCTCCGCCTGCGGCGGCAACCCCGTTTCGAGACCGTCGACTTCGTGCCCCAGCGCGTTGCGGCGCTCGCGCACGTGCTCCTGCGCGATCGTGAGCTGCTCGTGGCGCAGCACGCGCGACAGAAATGCCGCCCGCTCGGGACGCGTCGCATCGGCCAGCACGGCCAGCTCTTTCTGCCCCGTGAAATAGGTGTTGAAGAACTCGTCATGCGTCATGCCGAGCACACGCTGCAGCCGTGCCGTGACTTCCTTGATCGAGTTGGCGACCACGACGCCATTCTCGCGCAGCGTCGCCTCGTTGAGTTTGCGCTCGACGTTGTACGTCTTGGGTCCGAGGCCGAAATCGAGCTCGACCCGCATCGGCGAGCGCGCCTTCGCGCGCAGGTTGCGGATCGAGTCTTTGTCGCCGCGCGCCGCGGGATTGCCGTAGATCGCCCACGCGATCGCCTCGAGCAGTGACGTCTTGCCGGAACCGTTCGGGCCGATGATTCCGGTGATGCCGTCGCCGAACGCGATCTCGGTATCCGCGTGCTGGCGGAAGTTGACGAGCCGCAGCCGGTGCAGCTTCATGCGGCGTCGCCTCCCGCTTCACTCTCCGCGCGCGATGCCGCCTCGAGATATTCGACGCCCAGCGTGACAAACGTCTCGCGATTGAGCTCGGCATCGAGCGGCCTGCGGCCCAGGAACTCGCGCACCGTTTCGGTGAGCGTCTGACGGCGCACGCCGGGGCCCGCGGTCGCGCCCGCCAGCCGCTACGAGTCGGGGCGGCGCAGATCGAGATAAAAATTCAGCGCGCGCGCCTTGTAGCCGCGGATTGCGGTGTGATCGAGGTCCCGCGCCGTGGCGCGGTCGACGTCCCACACCAGCAGCCGCACGATTTGATCGTCGATTTTCGCCGCGGCGACGCGCTCGGCGATCTGCGCGTCCAGCTCCTTGGCGTTGAGGCCGGCCCCCTGGATCGGAGGCAAGTCCACATGGCGCCGGACCGGCGCGATGGGACGGAATGTCACGCGCGCCCCGGGAAGCTCGACGAGCAGATAGCCCTTCCCCGCCCGCTTCGTCTTCTTCAGCTCCGCCTCGTCCTGCATCTGTCCCCACGGATTCGGCGGCAGGTATTCAAGGCTGCCCGAGTACCAGGCGTTCGTGGCCACCGACTGCGCCGTGTGGTAGTGGCCGAGCGCGATGTAGTCCCATTTTTCCGGCGCGAGTATCTCGCGCGACAGCTCGGTCCCCCCGTATTCCATCGTGCCACGCTGCTCGCCCAGCCCGCCGTACACGCCGTGCGTCACGAGAACGTTGATCGTCGCTCCCCCAGCCTCCGGACGCAGCGCGGGCCGATCGGCTTTGGCGAGCGCCTGCTGTGGGACGGCGAGTAGCGCGCAATCGAGCTTCGGGAGCGCGATGCGGCGCGCCTCTTCGACGGCGATCTCCACTCCGAGCGCCTCGTAGAGCCGGAGAATCGTCCCAGTCTCAGTCGATCGCGGCGTATCATGCTCGCCCGCGATGACGACGATGGGCGTGTCAGGCAGCCCGGTCCGCAGGCGATGGAGCTGCCGGAAACAAAACAGTATCGCCGCGTTGGTGGGTCGGACGGAGTGGAACAAGTCCCCCGCGATCACGATCGCGTCGGGCCGTTGCTCGAGGAGATCGTCGACCGCGCGGCGAAAGGCTTCGGCAACGTCGGCCTCGCGCTGATTCGTGCCCTTGGGCGTCTGCCGATCGAACTGGCGGAAGCCCAGATGCAGGTCGGCGAGGTGCGCCAGCTTCATTTCCCACCTAGGAGGTGCAGCGTGTTCTCCGTCTCAGATAGCATGACCAGGACCCGAGCGCAGCGTCACGCCGGTGCGTTGCCGAAGCGCGTAGTGATACACCGCACCGGCGGGAGGATGATAGCGCAGAGCCGGGCCAGCAGGACGAAGGGCGCCCGTCATTAATACGGCTCGTCGGATATGGGGTTCAGGGGTGGAACGGCGTGATGCTCGCGGAGCGTGCCGCTTTCCGGCCCCACTCGGGCGCCCAATACCTTCCGGAAATAGGCGAGCACATCGTCGGGACGGGTACGCCGCACTGCTGCAAGCGCGCGCCGCACGTCGTCCTGCTCCCGATCGACGATCAGGTCCTTAACCTGATTGGGCCGGACCCGCCGGTCCAGCCGCACGAGGTGGCGCACCACGGCTTCCTCGAACGGGACGTCCGCCGCGGGGGGAAACCGCTCCACACCGTCCCGGCCCCGCAACACGGGTGGCTTCGGGAAACGGATGAAAATCGGCTGCGTGAAATGCGGGTGTCGCACCATCAGCTCGCCGATGGGCAGGGTGGCCAGCTTGCTCTTGGTGGCCGGCGTGAGGACCTGGTAGCCGGGCGTCGCCAGCTCGTCCATGTCCATGCGTCCGAACAGCTGCGTGCCGGCATTGCCGACCACGCGCCGGTGCACCTGTGAGCGGAACTGCTCGGCGCCGAACAGGACCAGGCCGAGGTAGCGGCCGCGCTCCGAGATATCGAGCAGCATTTTCTTGACGTAGGAGTCGGGTCCGTCGCCCGGCGCGTACTTGTTCAGCTCGTCCACGAACACGACGACCGCGTCGACGCCCAGCTCCCGGCGCTCGAGTTGCTCGCGCAGCCGCGAAACGACGCGCGCGAACACGAGATCCTGGCCCAGCGGATCGACGTTGGCGATGTCGATCACGTACACGGCGCGGTCCTCGAACTGCTTCCACGGCAGATCGCTGGACGGGCCGTCGTCGGTCACGAGGCCTTTGCACCGCGTCGAGATATTGAGCAGGCGATTCCGCACTTTGCGCATCGTGGCGATGTGGTGCGTACGCCACGTGTCGCTGCGGCCGCCCGCCGTGATCTCGAGCCCGTCGAAGATCGATCGGAAAAACCGGTCGAGGTCGGCGAACGTGAGGACGCGATGCGTCGTCCCGAAGCCGTCGTCAAACGTCTTGCCCAGGACCCGGTCTCTCAAGAAATCGATGAACGCGTCGGCCTTGGCGTCGATGTCGTCGCGATTCAGCAGCACTTCGGCGTAATCCACCACCTCCTGCAGTCCCCACGTCAGCGGCTCGACGTCTCCGGCGAGATCGGGGTGCGTGCGCAGCGTGTTGAGATTGACACCATCGGCCTTGAGCGGCGCGTAGAGGCGCACGCGCTCGAACGGCGTCGCCGGCACGGCGAGCCGCTCGTAGCGGCGCCGATCCTCGTCGCTCAGATCACCAGGCTGATCGAGGAAGCAGAGATCGGGGCCTTTGACGTTGAAGCAGACTGCGGCGACGCGGCCCTTGTGCGCGGGGAAATGGGCGAAGATGGACGCGAGCAGGAATTCGACCGCGCTGGTCTTGGTCGCGAGCCCGGAGACGCCTGAGATGTTGAGGTGCGCCGCCTCGGGACCGAGCAGGAAGTCGGCGTCGAGATACACCGGCGCATCGCGCCCGCCCGAGGTGTAGAGCCCCACGGGAATCGCCGTCGGTGTGGCGGAATAGAGGAAGCCGTCCATGCGCAGCGCCTGCGCGACGTCCGCGTCATCGGCGACGTATACCTGACCGATCGGGACCGGCTGCAATGGCTCTTCAGGCGTCTGGCGCAGCACGGCGGCGGTCCAGTAGCGGATTTGCTGGCGCGCCGTCGGCGCGTCCGCGCGCGTCGGATCGCCTTCGGCGCCCACGACGTCGTGGAGTGGCGTCGCCAAATCTGAATACGCAAAGCCCTCGGTGACGACGCCATACACGACCCGCCCCTCATCCCCCGTTCCGCTTCCCCCCACTTTCACAATCGCACCGATGCCGATCGCCGTTTCGGTTGCGGTCCAGAAATGGAATTGGTGCGGCGTGGCGGGTTTGAGCTCGGTTGCAACGACCCTGCCGATCGGCGTGGGCGTTGGGGGGGGGCGCGCAATCATGTGCCGGTCCTGGGCAACCTGGAGGCACGGCGCGACTGCAGATCGCGCGGTGCGCGGGCTTTCAAATATTCTTCCACGTGATGTAAAGGATACAACAGGCGGTCCCACCGCGTGGCCGGCGTCGCGAGCGGCGAGCGCTCCGCCCACAACCAGCCGCTCAGCGCCGTGGCCTGCGCAATGGTGTCGCGGTGCGCGCGCGCTTCGATTCGCAGCAGCCCGTACAGCAGCTCGTTGCCTTCCCATGGCCAGGCGCGCAGGTACCACGAGTACACCTCCGTGCGCGTATGTCCGCCGCGCACGGCGAACACGCTGGTGCGATGGCCGGCGGGGAGGGTCAGCGCGCGCTCGAGCCCCCGTCCTTCGAGGAACCGGGCGCCATGCGTCGTGATCACCCCCAGTGCCCGGGGATGCCGGGCGACGTCGGGCGAGCGCGACAACAGCCCGTCGAGCACCAACCACTCCTCATCGCCGAGTGCGCCGATCGATTGTTCGGCGAGATCGCGTTCCAGGTGCGCCCGCGCGCGTCGCACCGTCGCCTCGACTTTCTCGAGATACCGGGCCGGTTGATCGACCAGTGCGCCGTCGATCAATTCGATGTCCGACGTGGAGCGCTCCAGGACCTCTCGGAACGCGGGGCGCATGCGGTCGACCGCGGCAATCGCAAAGGTGCGACTGCGCTCGATGGTGGTATGGAGCACACCCTGCCGGTCGCGTCGACGCACTGCTGCGGCGACGTAGGCATTCACGACGTGCACGACGCCGTCGTAGGCCACAACACTCCAGCGCTCGATGCCATTCAGGAACGAAACGACCGATGGAAGCATGACACCGGCGCGCACGGGAAGTGGATGCGCCAGCAGCTCCGTCCCTTCTACCAGATCGGCGAGCTCGGCGGTCTCAGGCTCATCGGACTTGCCGCCCTGACCCGGAATGGCGCCGGCCGCCACGAGCGCGTGCCACCACGTCATGGACCGTCCCGCGTTTTCAGGCCGATCAGCAAGCCGTCGCGCACGGGAATGATCGTCGCGACGAGCCGCGGGTCCTGAGCCGCGAGCTGATTGAAAGCCCGCACGCCGAGCGCGCTGGGCGAGCGGTCGCTCGGATCGATCGCCGCGCCGTGGAAGAAGGCATTGTCGCACAGCAGCAGGCCGCCCCGCCGCAGCAGCTTCATGCCCCAGTCGAAATAGGCGGGCAGCGGCTCCTTGTCAGCGTCGATGAAAACGGCGTCGAAGCCCGGTGCGAGCGTCGGCAACACCTCGAGCGCGCCCCCTTCGATCAGCTCGACCTGCCGCTGGAGGCCGGCGGTGGCAAACGATTCGCGCGCGATCCTGGCATGGCGCGGATCCTTCTCGATGGTCGTCAGCTTGCCGGTCGGCGGCAGCGCGCGGGCCAGCCACACCCCGCTGTAGCCGCCTAGCGATCCGATCTCCAAGACGCGCTGCGCGTCGATAATCCGCAGCAACACATGCAACAACTTCCCTTCTTCGGGCGAGATGTTGATGGTGGGCAGTTTCTCCGCGTCGTGACGGGCGCGGATCCTGGAGAGAACAGGGTCTTCTGCGGCAAACAGCTCTGTGACGTAGCGCTCGAGCCGGGCAGGCTCATCCACTAGGCGGTGGCCTCGACGTTGGGGAACGGCGGCACCTCGAGCAGCCACAGTCCGGCGAGGCGGGACTGCTTGTCGACTTCCACGAGCATGTGATCCGCCACACGCACGACGGTCGCGGGCCGCTGCCGCCCGACGCGGATGTGAAACACGGATTCGGACGAATTCTTGTCCACGGTAAGCGGCGTATCGACTTCGACCGCGGCCACGCCAGGCTGCGAGCGCCGCTCGGGGAACGTGACGTGGCCTTCCTTAGAAGTGGTCGGCGGGTCCAACGCCTCCACCGTGCGCACGTCGTCGGGCCACGTTACCACGTCCAGGCCGCGCAGCGCGCCGCCGGCTACGTCAATCACGACGAACGCGCCGTCGCCGCCCTCGAGATCCACCGTACCGTCCATGCCGTTCCCTTTCGGGACGCCTTTGCAGGCAACGGTCAGGATATCGGTCTCGGGATCCCACCGGTAGGACACCTTCGGCAATTTTCCGTCGAGCGGCTCGATGCGAGCTTCGAAGTGCATGCAGTCGTGCGCCTTCCCGCGCAAGTGAGGCTCGCGTAATATAGCTGCACGATGGAACGGCGCGAGTTTCTTGCTGCGGCAGGATTGGTTGCGGGAGCGCAATTGCGGATTGGGGATTTCGGATTGCGGATTGGCGATTCCGACACTCGGGGTGGCACAATCCGCAATCCACAATCCGCAATCCGCAATCAGGCACCCTCCCTCGGCCCCACTGTCTTCGCTCGCAGAATCGAGCGGCTGCAGGCCGAGCTGAAGACCCGCAAGCTCGATCTGTTCGTCGCCGAGCCGAGCACGAACTTTCAGTATTTCACGAGCTACAACCCCGGCCGCAGCGAGCGCCTCATCCTCCTGTTGATTCCGGTGAGCGGCGCGCCCGTTGTCATCGCGCCGTCATTCGAGGTCGAGCGCATCAAGCGGAACAGCGTAATGACCGATGTGCGGGGCTGGGAGGAGCAGGACGATCCCTGGGGGCTGGTCCGGAAGGCTGGTAGCCAGATGAAGCCGCCGCATCGCAACGGCGCAGTTGCGATCGAGCCCTCGACGTCATACCAGAGCTCTCTGCGGCTCGAGGAGAAGCTGAGCAACTGGCGGTTGGTCAACGGCGGACCGGTTACCGAGCGGCTGCGCATCATCAAGAATCCGGAAGAAGTCGATATGATCCGCCGCGCCATTGCGGCGACGGAAGCCGCGATCGCCGCGACGTTTGCGGAGTTGGCGGTAGGAATGACCGAGCGCGACGTCGCCGGCGTTCTATCACGCGAAATGGCGAGCCGTGGCTCACCGGGCGGCGGCCTCGTGCAGTTCGGCCCCTCCAGCGCCCTTCCGCATGGCGGCCCGTCCGCGGGGGTGTTGGCGCGAGAAACCGTAGTGCTGATCGACGCCGGCTCGCGCGTCGAAGGGTACACCTCGGACATCACGCGGACGATCTGGTTCGGCGATGCGCCATCGGATGAATTCAAGAAGGTCTACAACTTGGTGCACGACGCGCAAACGGCGGCGATCGAGACCGGCAAGCCGTTCACCACGCAGTGCCAGGAGCTCGACCGCGCCGCGCGCAAACTGATCACCGCCGGCGGGTACGGCCAGTACTTCACCCACCGGCTCGGCCACGGGCTTGGCATGGACGGGCACGAGCCGCCTTACATGGTGGAAGGCAACGACACGCGCATCGAACCGGGGATGGTCTTTACCGACGAGCCGGGGATCTATCAGCCGAACAAATTCGGGGTGCGGATCGAAGATGACTGCCTGATGACGGAGTCGGGAATAGAAGTTCTGTCACACAGAGCATCGAAGCTCTAGTCGCCCAGCTTCCTCGCAAAATTCACGATACGATCGAGCGCCTGCTTGATCGCATCCGTCGCCGCCGCGTAGGACAGCCGAACCCAGCGATCATCGCCGAACGCGGCGCCAGGCACGAGCGCGACGCCGCTGTGCGTGATCAAGCGGGTGCAAAATTCCGTCCCCGTGATCTTCCCGAACGAATCCACTCGAAAGAAGAAGTAAAAGGCGCCCAACGGATCCACGAACTCGACGCCCGGCAGGTCCTGCCGGAAGCGCGACACCACGAGATCGCGGCGCTTGCGGAATTCCGCGACCATGCGGGTGACGTCCTGATCCACCCGCTCGTCGCCCAGCGCCGCCGCGGCCGCGAACTGCGCGGGGTGGTTCGCGCCGGTCGTGGTGTGCGACTGCAGTGCCGCCATCGCTTTTGCGATTTTGGCGGGCGCCAGCGCGAAGCCGATCCGCCACCCGGTCATCGCGTACGTCTTGCTGACGCCGGTGATCAACACGACGCGCTCCAGCAGATCGTCGGGCAAATCGAGAAACGACGGCGCGGGACCGGTGCCGTAGTGAATGCGCCGATAAATCTCATCGGCGATCACCCACACCTTCCGGGCTGCGGCCCACTGCGCGATCGCGCGAATTTCGGCGTGGGTGTACACGGCGCCCGTGGGATTGCAGGGAGAGCAAAGAATCAGTCCGGTCGCGCCCGGCAGCATGCGCTCGAGATCTTTGACGCTGGCCTTGAGACTCCATTCGGGGTCGCCGGCGATCATGACCGGCCGGGCGCGCGCCAGATGGACGATCTGCGGATACGACACCCACGCGGGAGCGGGGATCGCGACCACGTCGCCAGGGCCGAACAACGTAAAGCAGGCGTTGAACAGCGACTGCTTGGACCCGTTCGAAACGACAATATGGTCGGCGTTCACCGGACGGCCGCCCGACAGCAGCGACAGCTGCGTTGCCGCTGCCGCCCGCAGCTCCAGGATCCCTTCGTTCGCCGAGTAATGCGTCTTGCCGTCTTTGATCGCCCGGATGCCGGCCTCGGCCGGGATCGCGGGCGTGGGAAAATCGGGCTCGCCCGCGCCAAGGTCGATGACGTCTTCGCCCGCTGCCTTCCGACGCTTGGCTTCGGCCGAAATCGCGATCGTCGCAGACGTCTCGAGATGCTGCAGGTTGGCGGAGAGCCCGTCACTCATCGCGGAATAGCCCCATGCCGTTTGAGGATCAGGAGGGTGGAGTCGACCGGAAGGACGCGCACAACGCCACGATAGCCCCGTATCGTCTCTGCACGCAACATGGAATTGTAGATAGCTTTCACGGGGAAGAAATTAGCGCCCTTTGACAATCGAGGCTCATGTGCGTCCGGTCGTGCTCGTGATACCTCCCGCCGTGGAATGCGCGGGAAAGGCGTGGGAGTTGATCGATTCCCATGCGGTGCTGGTATGTACCGATCATGCGCAAGCGACGCTGTGGGCCGATGCCGCACCTCCCGAGCTCCGTCCCCACGCCGTCACGAGCCTTGCCCGCAGCACCGCCCTCTTAAAGGAAGGCCGCAGCGGCATGCTTGCGGGGTCCGCCGCGGATCTGGCGGCTCTCATAGCGCGGTCCGTCCTCAAGCTCGGGGACATCACGACGATCGTGCTGGCATGGCCGGAGAGTTTCGCCGCCGACCCGGCGCTCGATACGCTGCTGGCCGAAGCCCCGGAGGCGCGTCGCGTCGTGCTCAGCTGGAATCCTCCATCGCTCACCGAATTTCTGGAGCGGCACGCGCGCCGTCCCGAGATTCAGGGCGACATCCCGCTCGACGACGTAGGCCGGCCGCTCGGCCCGGCCGCGTCCGCCCGCTACGCCATCGTCGCGCACCCGCGCCATCGCGTGCGCGACGTCATCGATACGCTGCGGGCATCCCGGCCCTACGTGTGGACCGGAGGGCCGATTGCCGCGCCCGGGGAAGCGCCGGACGCCGTCATCGCCGCAGTGTTGCCCACCCGTGACGAACTACGGATGCTCGCGGCAATCGCGCCCGTGACGGTACCCGTGCTCGCGACGCAGCTCCCCTACCTCCGCTCGATCGCCGCGCTCACCCCACTCGCGCTGCCGTCGTCCGCCGATCGCGCGCAGGATCGCAGCGGCGCATTGCGCGCAGAGATCACGGCGCGTCTTGCGCAGGGTGATGTCGACGCCGAGCTCGCCGTATTGGCGCCCTTGTTCGAGGAACATGACCCAGCGTTGGTGGCGGCGGCGTTGCTCGCCATCGGTCGCCAACCCGTAACGCCCGGTCAGCCGGTCGCGCCGGCGCCGCCGGCAGGATGGGCCAGGGTATTCGTTACGGTCGGAACCAAGGATCGCGCCAGCGCCAAGGACCTCGTCGGCGCGCTGATCAAGGAAGTGGGATTACAGAAGGGGCAGATCGGGAAGATCGATGTGCGGGAAACGTTTTCACTGATCGAGGTCGCTGCGGCGGAAGTCGATCAGGCCGTGCGGCGTCTTTCGGGCGTCTCGATACGAGGACGCAGAATCACCGCACGGCCCGACCGGGGATGACAGGTTACTTCTTGTTGTTGACCGCCATCTTGAGCTGCTTGCCCGCACGGAACGCCGGCGCAATTGACGCTTTGATCTGAATGACGCCGCCGGTCTTCGGATTCCGACCCATCCTTGCGGCCCGTTTGCGCGCCTCGAAATTGCCGAACCCGGTGATCTGCACCTTGACGCCTTTCTTCAGCTCTCCGGCGATAATGCCCTTATCGTCAAACAGGGCTTCAATGGTGCGCGTTGCATCGGCCTTCGACATCTTGGTGCGTGTGGCGAGTGCGGAGGTGAGTTCAGCCTTGTTCACTTACATCTCCTTGAAGAGGGGGCGGAAAACCCGCATGGATGCTGCACTATTATGGGATATCCCCTAAAAAACCGCAATATTGCTGGACTTTCTCGACCCCTCCCCGCTTATTGAGGGCCCATGTTCCAACAAGCCAACCGCCCCGGGTGGATCGAAGTCATCTCCGGCGTCATGTTCAGCGGGAAATCTGAGGAGCTGATCCGCCGGGTCCGCCGCGCCGTCATCGCGCGCAAGCACGTGCAAGTCTTTAAGTCACATCTAGATGCGCGCTACGCCGGGCTCTTTTCCGTTTCGTCCCATGACGGCGTCACGGTAGAAGCCGAACCCGTCGACTCCTCCGACGAGATCGGCCGGCGGCTGCGCGAACCGACCGAGGTCGTCGCCATCGACGAAGCCCAATTTCTCGACGACGGCATCATCGACCTGTCCAATCGCCTGGCCAACCGCGGCGTGCGCGTGATTCTCGCCGGCACGGATGTCGACTTCCGCGGCTTGCCGTTCGGTCCCATGCCCACGCTGATGTGCATCGCCGAGGTGGTCGACAAGTTCCAGGCGATTTGCGTGGTGTGCGGCGGTCCCGCGACGCGCAATCAGCGGCTGGTCAACGGCAAGCCCGCGCTGTGGGAAAGCCCGATCATCATGGTCGGGGGACGCGAATCCTATGAGGCGCGTTGTCGGCACTGTCACAAGATTCCCAGGCAGGATGAGGATCAGACTGCGTTACTCTAATTGCGTATTGTCGATTGCGGATTTCGGATTGGCCGCTTTGGCGTTCGATCCGCAATTCGAAATCCGCAATCCGCAATCGCCGTGCTGAACGTCGCCCTCACCGGCAACATCGCCGCCGGCAAATCGACCGTCGTCGACTTGTTCAGGAATTGGGGCGCGACGATCATCGACGCCGACGCGCTCGCGCGTGACGCGCAGGCCCCTGGCAGCACCGTCCTTGCCGCGATCGCCAAACGCTTTGGCGCCGATGTCCTGGCCGCGGACGGAACGCTCGATCGGGGGGCGTTGCGGTCGAAAGTCATGGGGGATGACCCCGCGCTGGCCGCTCTCAATGCGATCGTCCACCCCGCCGTGCAGCAGCGCCGCCTCGAGCTGCAACGCGCCGCGGCCGAGCGTGGCGATGCGATCGTGGTAAACGATATCCCGTTGCTCTTCGAGGTGCTCGATCCCGGGCAATTCGATGCCGTCGTCCTCGTCGACGCGCCTATCGCTGTTCGGCGTACCCGCCTACGCGCGTTGCGCGGCCTGTCGAATCAGGAAGCCGATCGGATGATCGCGGCGCAAATGCCCGCGGAGCGCAAACGCGGGCAGAGCCAGTACATCATCGAAAACGCGGGCACGCTCGCCGAGCTCCAGCAGCACTGCCGGACTGTATTCGCGGAGCTGTCCATCCGCGCGGCGCGGACGGGCGTGCGAAACGAGCTGCCTGGGCAGAGGCTGGTGCTCTGCGCGCTCGACGCGAAAGACGCGGCTGCGTCCGTTGCCCTGCAGGCGATCGCGCGCCGCTACGCCGATGCCGGCATGCGAGTGGAGCAGACCACGCTCAAGGAACTCGGCCGGACGCTGCGGAGCGGAACGCCACTGTCGATCGTCGCCACCGCGGCGGCCGCCGACGGCGCGCGCACGGTGTGGGAGAAAGCCGTTCCCCCGCGTCCGTGCCGGCTGTACCATTTGTCGCCCGATCCCGATCCCGTGGCGGTACGACTCGATTTGCGGCCTTGGGGACACGAGCGCATCGCGCTCAGCGAAGAGGACGGCGCAGGACTGGCGCCTCGAGCGGACCTGTTGTAGCCTCCGAACCCATGTCCAGCATTCCCAAAGACCTTCGGTATACCAAGGACCACGAGTGGGTACGCGCGAGCGGTGACCCGCAGATCGTGGAAGTGGGCATCACCGACTACGCGCAGGGAGAGCTCGGCGATGTGGTGTTCGTGGAGCTGCCCAAGGTCGCCGCCACGTTGAAGCAGCGCGACACATTCGGGACGATCGAGGCCGTCAAGGCCGTGTCCGAGCTCTATTCTCCCCTCGGGGGCACCGTCGTCGAGGCAAACACGGCTTTAGAGCAGGATCCCGCGCTGGTGAACCGCGATCCGTACGGCGAGGGCTGGATGGTGAAGTTGAAGCTCAAGGATCCCAAGGAATTGGAGGGGCTGCTCCGCGCCGACGCGTACGCGAAGCACGTTGGAGAGTGAAAGCCACATTCCACGGACACGCCTGTTTTGTACTAGAGCGGGACGGCAAACGCGTCATCATCGATCCGTTTCTCACCGGTAATCCAGCCGCCGACATTGGACCCGATAAGCTCCCTCCCCTCGACGCCATTCTCTTGTCACACGGTCACGGCGATCACCTCGGCGATGCCGTCGCCCTGTCGCAGCGTCACCACGCGACGATTGTGGCAACCTACGAGCTGGCTCAGTTCTGCGCCGACCAGGGTGGGAAGACCCACGGCATGCACATCGGCGGCGCGCACCAATTTCCGTTCGGCCGGGTGAAGCTCGTCCCCGCGTTTCATGGCGGCCGCGTGGAAGGGGACGCGACCGGGAAATACACGACCAATCCCGCCGGGATCGTCGTGACGATCGGCGGGAAAACCGTGTACCACGCGGGCGATACCGGCCTCACGCTCGAGATGCAGCTGTTGGAGGGCCGGGTGGATTTGATGCTCGTCCCGATCGGCGACAATTTCACGATGGGCATCGAGGACGCCGCCCGGGCGGTCGAGTTCGTGAAACCCAAGAACGTTATTCCTATGCATTACAACACCTGGGATCTGATCAGCGCCGATCCTCAGGAATTCCGGCGTATGGTCGGTACGGCGTCCGCCGTCACGATTCTGCAGCCTGGGGAAACTCACACGGTCTCTTAAGATGACCATCGATCACGATCTGTTTCAGGAACGACACATCGGTCCGTCCGCCGAGGACCAGGCCGCGATGTTGGAGACGGTCGGCTACGACTCGCTCGACGCCTTCATCGACGCGGTCGTGCCCGCCGACATCCGGCTGCGCCAGCCGCTGGACATTCCCGGCGGCAGAAGTGAGCAGGACGTGCTCGACGAGCTGCGCCAGCTCGCCGCGCAAAATCAGGTGTTCCGCTCCTATCTGGGGATGGGTTACCACGACACCGTCACGCCGCCGGTGATCCTGCGCAACGTTCTGGAGAACCCCGGCTGGTACACGGCGTATACGCCGTATCAGGCGGAGATCGCGCAGGGACGGCTCGAGGCGCTACTCAACTTCCAGACGATGGTGTCGGATTTGACCGGCCTCGAAATCGCGAACGCCTCGCTGCTCGACGAAGGCACGGCGGCCGCCGAGGCGATGCACCTGACCGAGGCGATGTCGAAGCTCGAG
>JBHEMG010000124.1:0-5437 GCA_046262715.1 Gemmatimonadales bacterium | reverse complement strand
GGCTAGGCCGAGCCATACCCATCCTGACGATCGCAGTAGGAGCGCTGTACGGCGCCGGCTGCGCGTTCCCCACGGATAAATCCGACAAGGTTTTCCTCACGCTCGACGCGCCATCGCACGTCGTGCTGCGCGGCCAGGACGTGTCGGTGTACGCCCGGGCCTGGCGCGTGATGGGGGCCGATACGCAACCGATCACCAATGTCGATTTCGCCTTTGGAAGCGGCAGTGGTTCCATCGCGCGGGTCCAGAACGACGGCGGCGGCTACGCCACCGTGACGGGTGTCAACAGCGGCTCCGTCGACATTCTGGCGCGTGCGATTTCTTTTGAAGGTGCGGTGCAGGCGGATCTGGTGCTGCGCGTCGCCAACCCGCTGGAAATCGACAGCGTGCGCCCCCGCGATGCCCATTATGGCCAGGTGCTGACGGTGTACGGCGTTGGCGTCGACTCGATGTTTTTGGCGAGTCTGGGGGACGTCAACCTGATCGAATATCCGTTTTCACGCCTGCGCGATCCGGCGACCGGACTGGGCCAGATCGCCTTCTGGGTGCCGCCGCCGGCTCATTCCGACCAGCTGTTCTTCCTGGGTGCAGGCGTGTTTGGGCTCGACACGGGCACCACCAACGTGCTCAAGGACGACGTGTACGAGCCGAACGACACGGTTCCCAGCGACATCAATCTCGATCTCGGGGGACCGTGGCCAGGCACCGCGCTGGCGCCGATCCTGTTTCTCAACCCGGCGCTCGCGTTCGAGCCACTCGAGCGCGGCACGGACGCGGGCATCGACTGGTTCCACTTCGCGACCGCAGATACGACCCAGTCGCTCACCTTCTTTATTACGTATCCCACATTCGGCGATACCAGCGCGGCCGCCACCCGGACGTTCCTGCTCGATTCGCTGGCCTATGCGACCGGCGCCGCCGGCGACCCCGTCGAAAAGTTTTTCGGCCGCGATTCCGCGGACTTCATCAGCTCCGATTTTTACCGGTGTAAAGGCGATGAATTCAATCCGGCGCAGCTACCGCGCGAATCCACGACCGTCGCGCTGAAGACGTTGCCCAGCCATGACATGCACATCGTCACGTTCTTCTCCCGTACGCAGCGCTACGCGCTGACTGTGGCGCAGGGATACTTCACGGCCGACGCGCGCATCAAGGCCGACGCCTACGAAGAGAACGACCTGTGCCATTACACCGACAGCATCCCGGGGCGGCCGAGCCCCAAATCGCGCATCAAGGTCTCGACCGTGCAGTTCTCGGACACGATGAACATCGACAACCCGTTCGAGATCGATTGGTATCGGATCGAAGTGCCGGCGCACGGCGTGGACGACTCGGTCTTGTTCCGGCTCCAAGGCCGGCCGTTCATCGGGGGTCGCGATTCTTCCGACATCGACATTTACGTCGAGACGGTCCCGGGCTCGACCGGCCCGGACCTGTCCGAGGTTGGGTCGTCCGTCAACGCGGGATCCACTGAAGACCTGATGCTGGATCTGCCCGCCGGGTCGTATTATCTCGCCGCGGCCGACTACGCAGGCGTCGCGATGCGCTATTCCATGTGCATTCGCGTTATTCCCGCGCTGGCCCTCCAGCGCAGCTGCTCGCTCATCTTGCCCGGACCCGCGATGCCGCAACACAGCAAGGCGCGCCCCCAGGCCTCGGCGCGCACGAGCGGCAGCACCCGAAGCTCGTTCCTCGGCACGCGGTCGCGTCGTCCATGACAGGCGCCGCCGGACCAACGATGGAATGCCTCAAATGCCACACGCCGTTGCCCGACGGCAGCAAGTTCTGTTACGCCTGCGGTGCCGACGTCACCGGCGGTGGCACGATGGGCGCGAGCGCCGGCGGCACCGACGGTTTGATGCAGCGGCTGCAGCGGCTCGTCGAAGGGAAGTACAAGGTCGATCGCCTGCTCGGGAAAGGCGGGATGGGAGCGGTGTTCCTCGCGCACGATCTGACGCTCGAGCGCGAAGTCGCGATCAAGGTGCTGCCGCCCGACATTTCGATGGACGAGCACATCGTCAAGCGTTTCCAGCAGGAAGCGAAGACGTCGGCGAAGCTCGACCACACGAATATCATTCCGATCTATCGTGTCGAAAGCGAAGGCGGCCTCAACTATTTCGTCATGAAGTACATCGCCGGCACGTCGCTGGAGGACGTGCTGGATCAAAAACAGCCGCTCACGATCGACTATGTGCAGCGCGTGCTGTGGGAAGCTGCCTGCGCGCTCGGCCATGCGCATCAGCGCGGCGTCGTGCACCGCGATGTGAAGCCGGCCAACATCATGTTCGACCACGATGGCCGGGTGATGCTGACGGACTTCGGCATCTCGAAGGCGCTGCAGTCGGCTAGCGGCTTTACCGGAACGGGCATGATCATCGGCACGCCGCACTACATGGCCCCCGAACAGGCAAAGGGCAGCGCCGTGGACGGTCGCGCCGATCAGTACTCCCTTGGCGTGGTGGCGTATCGCATGCTGGCCGGCGAGCTGCCGTACACGGGCGACTCCGTCCATACCATCCTCTATAAGCACATCTTCGAAGAAATCCCGCGCGTGAGCGGCAAACGGGCCGGCATGCCGGAGTTTCTCACGACCGCCGTCGCCCGCGCCCTTTCCAAGGAGCCGGCGCAGCGCTTTGGGACGATGGAGGAGTTCGCGACCGCGGTATGGCCGGAACAGCCGGTGGCCGTTCCCAAGGCCGGAGCGCAAAAGAGCCAGCGCCGCCCACTGCCGCCGCGAGCCGCGGCCACATCGGCGGACGCGTCGACCGAAGTCACGAACGCTCCTACCACGCCGATCCCACGCGCCGGAATGAAGATTCCTTCGCCGGGTAAGAAGCGGTCAAACATGGGCATCCTGGTCGGCGCGATCGCCGTGGTTGTCATCGGAATCGGCGGCTACGTGGCGTTCTCGCCAAAGCGGCCCGTTGTCCCGCCAGCTGCTCCGCCTTCTTCGCCGGCGCAAGCCATCGTGCCCGCGGTCGAGACGGTGCGCGTGGCGTCCAATCCGCCCGCGCCGGTACCGTCCAATCGCCGGGGTCCGCTTACCCGGCCGCCCGCTCCGCCACCGCCGCCGGCCGCCGAGGGCACGATTACGATCGCATCCGATCCGTACGGAGAGGTGTTCATCGACGGCAGCGATGTGGGGCAATCGCCGGTGGTCGATTTTGCCGTCCCCGTGGGTCGGCACACGATTCGCATCGAGCGCGCCGGCTACAAGACCGTGAGCGAAGCCGTGCAGGTGGCGGCGAACAGTCCTGTTCGTAAGCGGTACACGCTGCTTCCGGAGTGAAACCAATGACGGGACGCGGAATCGTGTTGGCTATCGTCCTCGCCGCGGGATTGCTGACCGCCGGGCAGCTCGACGCGCAAACCATCCAGAACGCCACGCTGCGTCGCGCCCAACAGGCGTACGACAATCTCGACTATCGTGGCACGTTGACCGCAGCCCAGGCTGCGCTACGCGAGCGGCTCAACGGATTTGAGCGTGCGCGCGCGTACGAGCTGCTGGGCTTCACCTACAGTGGCATGGATTCGATTCTGCGAGCGGTCGATGCATTCAAGCAGGTCGTGCTGCTCGACCCCGAGCGCCAGCTCGATGTCAACCGCACGTCGCCGAAGGCGCTCAGCGCTTTCCAGGTCGCGTTGACGCAGGTGCTCGTGGTGCGGCAACTGGTGGTGGACAGCATTTCGTTCGTGGGCGGCCAGGGCGCGGTGCCGATTCGCTATACGGTCACGCAACCCGCGCGCGTCGTCACGCGGGTTATCGGCGGTACGACGTCGTTGCGGATTGATTCGACGGTCGCGACGGGCCAGGTCAATTTGCGCTGGCAGGCGCGCACGCCGAGCGGCGATCCGGTGCCGGAGGGGAACTACACCGTCGTGGTGGAAGCGTCGGTGGGGCAGAACAGCTTCTCGACGTCGCAGCCCATTCATGTGTCCCACGGCGCCGTCGATACGTTGCCGCATCTCCTCAGCCTGCCCGGCTACACCGATCTGCCGGAGACCGAGGTGCCGCCCAAGAGTTGGAAGCCGATGGGGCTTGCCCTGGTGTACACGGGCATCGCGCTGGCCGGCACGTCGGCGTTGTCGAACGGCGACTTGGGTTCTGCCTCCCTGCGCGAGGGCGGCGCCATCGGCGGCGGCATCGTCCTGGCGGGATTCATCATGACCCTGAAAAAGCCGGCGCCGCAGCCCGCGCGCGGCAACATTCTGTATAACCAGCTGCTGCGCGAGCAGATCTCGCGGCGCAACACCGAAATCGCGCAGGAGAACACGCGGCGCCGCCAGCAGGTCGCGCTGAGCGTCGTGCCAGTGGCGCGCCCCGGACCCGGTCGATGAGACGCGCAGTCATCGCCGCCGCTGGGGTGGCTCTTTCCATCGTACCTTCGCTACGTCTCTCCGCCCAGCATTTCGCCGTGGGCCCGCAGCTCACCTTCGGTGACTATCGCGAAGTCTCTTCGGATCTCCATTACCGCGGGTCCGGCCTCGGCGCCAAGGCGAGCGTGACGTGGAAGAAGTTCTCCGGCGACCTGTTGCTCTCGAAGGTCAAATACAAACCGAGTGGCGGCACCGCGACCACCGATTTCGACGCGTCCGAAGTTGATCTTCGCGTCCGGTACTACATCACCGGACCCGTCAGCGCCGAGCTTGGGTTCATCAGTCGCAAAGTGGATCCGGAATTTGAAGCGCAGTCGGTCGGTGCGGTGACGGCCGGCGCGCGGATGGCGTACGTGTTGGGGCCCGGCGTGCGGATGGCGCTGAGTGGCGGACTGTTGTTCGGCTCGAAGTTTTCCGGTGGCGGCTCGACCTCCGCGCTTGGCGCGCTGCAACTCGGCCTCGGCCTCACGGTCGACGCGCTGCGCGGGCGGCTACAGGTGACGGGGGATTACGGATTCCAGCGATTTTCGCGGAAGACCGATGACGGATTTCAGGAGCTCGCGGCGCCGTTGCAACAGTCGCTCGGGCGGGTCGGAGCTGCTGTAGCGTTCTAAGAATGCGCCAGCCGCGATTCGAACGCGGGACCTTCGGCTCCGGAGGCCGACGCTCTATCCAGCTGAGCTACTGGCGCCTGCTAACGAATGTTCAATGTCCAGTGAAGAATGAGCAATGATCCATTGATCATTGGACATTGGACATTGATCATTGGTCATTCGTAAGTCGGGGCGAGAGGATTTGAACCTCCGACCTCCTGGTCCCGAACCAGGCGCGCTAACCGGACTGCGCTACGCCCCGCACAAAATTCCTCCATGCGCCCAGAGGGACTTGAACCCCCAACCTCTTGATCCGTAGTCAAGCGCTCTATCCAATTGAGCTATGGGCGCGCATGGGCGGTACAAGACTCGAACTTGTGACCTCCACGATGTCAACGTGGCGCTCTAACCAACTGAGCTAACCGCCCGGAAACAAATTGCGGATCGCGGATTTGCGATTGCGGATT
>JBHEMG010000123.1:0-15514 GCA_046262715.1 Gemmatimonadales bacterium | reverse complement strand
CACCGCCGCCGGCGCCGGCTATGGTACTCACGCCCTCATCGATCTCCGTGGCCGATACCATGGGGACTGCGGCGAGCGTCGGGCCCAATACGGTGACGATCATGCGCGCGGACACGGCCAGCACCCCACTGACCGGCCTGGCGTTGGGAAACATCGTGTACGTCGGCAAACCCGGCTGGCTCACGGCGACGCTGAGCGGTACCGAGGCGCCCGCCATGCTGACGCTGACGCCGAACGAGGCCGGTCTAACGGCTGGTAACTACAGCGCGACGATCCCGGTGACATCGGGCGTTGCCACCAACAGCCCGCAGGCGATCACGTACTCCATGACCATCGCGGCCGCTCCACCCCCGCCGCCACCGCCGCCCGTCCCTGGACCGACCATCACGGTGGCCGCAGTGGGCAACTTGGGCGCTTGCAATAGTGAGCTCGGTAGGGAATCCGCAAAGCTCGTCGCGCAGATGATTCCTGATTACGTGCTGATGTTGGGAAACAGCACGCTCCCGCAAGGCGGGGGGAAAGTGACATCGCTGCAGGACTACATGGATTGCTATGACCCCGTATGGGGGCAATTCAAGAGCAAGACGTATGCAGTCGTGGGTGATCACGAAGTCGATCTCGACACCGTGCCACCCTCGTTCGGCAGTGGCATGGCCTCAGGCGCCGATGCGTACTTCGGGCCAGACCGAGTCGGCCAGCCCGGAAGAAACTATTACAGCTTCGATCTCAACTCCTGGCACGTGATTGCCTTGAACGTGCAAAGTCCCGGCGGCTACAAACGGCCGCTCAAGATTCAGTTCCACGCCGGTAGCGATCAGCTCAACTGGCTCGAGAATGATCTGAACGCGCACTCGAGAGCGAAGTGCACGCTGGCCTTCTTCTACCAGGCGATGTGGATTTCGTCAAAAACCATCGATCCCAAGTGGGCGAACCAGAAGGACGGCTACCGCATTCAGGACATTCGCGGCATCTGGACCGACCTCTACAACAAAAATGCCGATCTCGTCATCAATGGGACGCCGCACATCTATGAGCGGTTCGCGCCGCAATTTTACGCCAATGGCTATCAGAACCCCACCCCCTCGGAGTTCGCCCCCGATTCGATTCGGGGTATTCGGCAGATCACATCGGGGCTTGGGGGCGATGGCCCGACCACGTTCGACCAGCCTGCAGCGATTCGTCACGCGCTGAGCCAGTACCGCGCAGGCGGCAATGGCGTGTTGAAGCTGGTCTTGGGCGACGGGGCCTATTCTTGGGAGTTCGTGAACACGAAGTACTCGCACATCGACGACCGGGGGAGGGGCACCTGCCACTAGGGGCAGAGCCCGCGCTTCGCCCCGTCGAGTGCTTGGCGCACGCGCGCGAGCAGATCGGCACTGGTCCACGGTTTCGGTAGGAACGGCAACGCCGGATCGAGCGGGTCCTCTCCCCGCCCCGCTCCGGCGTAGCCGCTTGTAAACAGGAACGGGGTGTGCCGCCCGTCCTGGCGATCGATTTGGTACAGTCCCCGTCCGCCCAGACGGCCCATGACGAGGTCGGTGAACACCAGATGAATGGGCGCCGGAGGCTGCCGCAGGAGTTGTAGTGCCTCCAGGCCGTCCCCCGCCGGAATGACACTGTATCCGGCGCGCTCGAGGGTATAGGTGGTCGCGCGCCGCAGCTGCGCCTGATCCTCCACGACCAACACCGTTTCGCGGCCGCGATGGGCCGTGATCTCGTCGTCCACCACGACCTGTACGCCTGACGCCCGGCGCCGCGAGGTTTCCTCGGCGACGGGGAAATAAATGCGCAGACGCGTTCCCGCGCCTGGCGCGCTGTCTATCTGGACGAACCCGCCGTGCTGCTTCACCAGGCCGTACACCGTCGCCAAACCCAGCCCTGTCCCCTTGCCGATGGGCTTTGTCGTAAAGAACGGCTCGAACGCGCGCTGCCGCGTCGCCTCGTCCATGCCGGCCCCCGTGTCGTCGACCGCAAGACACACGTACTCGGAGGCGGCGCCGGGTCCCAGCACGTCGCGGTGTGCGTCGCTGATCCAGGTGCAGCTCGTTTCCAGCCGCAGCACGCCGCCGTCCGGCATCGCGTCGCGCGCGTTGTTGACGAGGTTGAGCAGGATCTGCTCCACCGCATGGCCGTCGGCCGAGACCTCGGGCAGATCCTCGTCAGCGAATACCAGCAGCTCGAGGTCGGCCGGCAGCACGCGGCGGAGCACCGCGGCCAGGTCGTTGAGCAGCGCGCCCAGGTGCAGCGATTCGAGCGTCAGGCTCGAGCGCCGGGCGAATCCCAGCAGCTGATTGACCATCAACCGGCCGCTCACGGCTGCCGATACGATATCGCGCAGGCTCGCCTCGTCGGGTCCTCGAGCCAGCAGCTCGGCATTTGCGAGGATGATCGTCAGCAGATTATTGAAGTCGTGCGCGATGCCGCCGGTGAGCTGGCCGATTGCTTCCATCTTCTGCGCTTGGCGTAGCTGCTCTTCCAGACCACGGCGCTCGCTGACGTCTTCGGCGAATACCTCGTGGCATTCGATGCGGCCGTCTTCATGCCGAACACTCCGGCCGTACATGCGCACCGTGATCGCGTCGCCGTCTTTGCGGCGCCACACCGCCTGCGTTTCCACCGCGCCGGCGGCGTCATTCATCTGTGCCATATAACGCGCGCGAGCGCCAGCGTCCTTGAACACGTCCCGATCGAGCTCGTGGCTGAGCAGGTCGGCCTCCGACGCGTATCCCAGCATCTCGATCAGCGCCGGATTAACGGAGAGCAGCACGCCGTCGGGAGTCGCCCGGAAGATGCCGAACGGTGACTGCTGCACGAGCATACGGCTCGCCATGTCCGCGCGCCGCAGCGCTTCTTCGGCGCGACGGCGCTCGGTAATGTCCGTGGCCACGCCGACTACGCCCGAAATGGTGCCATCCCGCTCCCGGACCGGCGAATACTGCGCCTCGAACTCGAAGCCAAACAGCTCGACCCGCGCCGTGACCGATTCCCCTTCCAGCGCGCGCCGCACGTCCGCGACCGCCTGGGGCACGTCGCCGAGCAGCTCGTAAAACGACTTGCCAACGAGCATCCCCGGCCGGACGCCCAGCGAATGGAGCCCCTTGCCCTCGGCGAGGGTGAACACTCCCTTGGGATCAAGGGAAAACAGAATGACCGGTGAGCCGGCGACGACGCTCCGCAGGCGCTGCTTGCTGGTATTGAGCACTTCCTGCTGCCGTACGCGCTCAGTCACGTCACGGGAGTTGACGATCACGCTGTACGCGTCGGGTTGATCGAGCCGCGCCTGTCCGATCGATTCGAGCACGCGCCAGCTGCCATCCGCGTGCTTGAACCGGAATTGGGCGCTGTGCGGCGTACCGGGGCGTTGAATGGCGTCCGCCAATGCTTCCATGACGGGGGTGAGATCGTCGGGGTGCATGAATTCGAAAGCGTTGCGGCCGAGCAGCTCTTTCGTCTGGTAGCCAAGCAGCCGCTGCACGGAGGGGCTGACGTAGCGCAGGATGCCGTCGTCACCCAGAATCGTGACGATGTCTGACGCGTTTTCCGTTAGCGAGCGGAAGTGCTCTTCACTCTTGCGCAGTGCCTCTTCTACCCGCGCGCGCTCCAGCGCCGTGGCCAGGACGTGCGCGAGTGCTTGCAGGAAGAGCACGTCGGGGCCGCTGAACTCGCGCGGCTGCGCGCTGTACGCACCGAGCACGCCCCAGGGGCGGTCGCGGCCCTGGACCACGACACAGAGACCGCTGACGATGCCGTGGTCTTCGAGATGGGGAGGCATGATAAAACGCGTCTCACCTGCGAGATCTTCGACCACGAGCGGACCGGCCGCCGCCAGGGCGTAGCCCGCAAATGCTCCCGGATCGGCCGCGACGAGCGTCCGGCCCACGCACCCCTCCCGCCAGCCCTCCCCCGCGCGCAGCAACAGATTGCGGTGTTCCGGCTTGAGCTCGAGCACATCGCTGAATTGGACGTCCAGGCCACGGGCGAGCAGCGTCGCGGCGGCATTGAAAAGATCGGCGCGCGTGGCACCCGCGAGCGCCTGTTGCCCGAGGTGCGCAACCGCCTCCTGCTGGCGCGCCGCCGCGCGGAGTTGCTGCTCGGCGCGACTCGACTCCTCAACGCCCAGCCAGCGAAACCGCTTCGGCCGCACCTCTGCTCCCAGCGTGACGGGGTCTCAAACTAGGGCGCCGCACCTTCTGGACCCGTGACCGAAGTCACCCGAACCCCTACATTGGGAGCCCATGAGTGCACGGCGCTCCAAGACCGCACGGCCCAAGTCCTCCGAGGCGAAGAAACCCCGTAGGGTCGCGGACTCCCTGACGGTGTCGGTGCTGCAGGCCACGCTGGAATCCACGGCCGACGGGATTCTCGTGGTCGATCTCAACGGTAAGATCCTGTCGCACAATCGCCGTCTCGAAGAAATGTGGGGCCTCTCGGCCAAGACGATGGCCGGCAACGACGACGCGGCGTTGATCCAGCGTGTCCGGGAGCAGCTCGTAGATCCACAACTCTTCGTCGATGGGATCCGCGATCGCTACGCCGATCCCAACGCCGACAGTTTCGATATCCTGACGTTCAAGGATGGCCGGGTTATCGAGCGCTATTCGATCCCGCTTCGCCTGAACGCGCGCGCGGTCGGACGAGTATGGAGTTTCCGGGACGTCACCGGGCGCCGACGCGCGGAATGCGTGCAGGAAGCGGTGTACCGGATTTCCCACACCGCTCATACCGCGGACAATCTGCAAGAGCTGCTTGCCGCGATCCACCACATCGTTGGCGAGCTGATGCCCGCCAAGAATTTCTATGTCTCACTCTACGACGCCAAAAACGACCGGCTCGAATTCCCCTACTTCGTGGATGAGTACGACAGCGCGCGTGACATCCCGCCGCGCAAGCTGCGCAAGGGGCTGACCGAATACGTGTTGCGCACCGGGACGTCGCTGCTCGCCACACCCGATGTGTATGAACGGCTCGTTGCCGCTGGCGAAGCCGAGCTCATCGGTGCTCCGTCCATCGATTGGCTGGGGGTTCCGCTCACGGTCAAGGATCGCACGATCGGCGTCGTCGTGACCCAGACGTACTCGCAGGGCGTGCGCTACGGAGAGGCCGAGCGCGATATCCTCACGTTCGTGTCGTCGCAGATGGCGATGGCGATCGAGCGCAAGCGCGTGGAGGACGCCGGTCGCGAGCAGAGCGAGCTGCTGCAGCGGATCGTCGATAACATTCCCGTCATGCTTGTCTTCCTCGACGAGCAGGGCCGCATCGTGTGGGGCAACCGGGAGTGGACGAGCACGCTGGGGTACGACGTCGCCGAAGCCCGGGAGCGCGACATTTTCGCCGAGCTGTATCCGGACCCGGCGGAACAGCGGCGCGTCCGCGACTCGATCGGCGCGCCCATGGGGCAATGGATCGATTTTCGCACGCACACGCGCGCGGGGACGGTCCTCGATACGATCTGGGCCAACGCCCCTCTGACCGGCGGTCGGTGGCTTGCGATCGGCATGGACGTCTCCGCTCGCAAGCGTGCCGAGGAGCGCTACCGCTCGTTCATCGCGCAGAGCTCCGAGGGTGTGTCACGACTTGAAATCGACCCCCCGGTGCCGATAACACTGCCCGAGGAACAGCAGATCGATCAGTTGTACGCGGGCGCGCATATCGCCGAGTGCAACGACGCCATGGCCCGCATGTACGGCTTCAAGGAAGCGCGCGAGCTCGTCGGCACCCGCCTGAATGCGATGCACGACGTCGCCCATCCCGCCAACCGTGAGCAGATCCGGTCGTTCATCCGCGCCGGCTACCGTGTCTCCAACTCCGAGACTCGGGAGCGCGATCGCGAGGGACGCCCGCGCGTCTTCCTCAATAACGTCGTGGGCTTCGTGGAGGACGGACACCTCGTCCGCGTCTGGGGCACGCAACGCGATGTCACGGAGCAGCGTCAGCTCGAAGAGCAGTACCGCCAGGCGCAAAAGATGGAAGCCGTGGGGCAGCTCGCCGGCGGCATCGCGCACGACTTCAACAATCTGCTCACCGCGATCCTGGGAAATACGCAGCTGCTGCTGCGCGAGCTCCCGCCTGGCGATGCCAAGCGCGGGGACGTTGAGGAGATCCGCAAAGCGTCCGAGCGGGCCGCGTCCCTCACCCGCCAGCTGCTCGCCTACAGTCGCCGGCAAATGCTGCAGCCCAAGGTGCTCGATCTCAACGTGGTCGTGGCGGAGATGGACAAGATGCTGCGACGCTTGATCGGCGAGCACATTGCGCTCGTCGCGGTGCTCGCCCCCGATCTCGGCCCCGTGCGCGCCGATCCCAATCAGATCGAGCAGGTCATCGTGAACCTCGCGGTCAACGCGCGCGATGCGATGCCCGACGGCGGCAAGCTGACTGTCGAAACTTCCAATGTGGAGCTGGACGAGACGTTCGCGCAGGCGCATTTGGGCTCGGTCGCGGGGCCCTATGCCATGCTCGCTGTGACGGACACTGGCGCCGGCATGGATGCCGCCGTGCGCGCGCATTTGTTCGAGCCGTTTTTCACCACCAAAGACGTCGGCAAAGGCACCGGGCTCGGCCTCGCCACGGTGTACGGGATCGTGAAGCAGAGCGACGGCTATATCTCGGTGTATTCCGAGCCGGGCCAAGGCACTAGCTTCAAGATCTATCTGCCTCGCATCGCGACGCCCGCCAGTGTCCCGCCCACGCCGTCCCGGAGCGGAGCGGCCCGTGGCTCCGAAACCGTGCTCGTCGTCGAAGACGAGCCGGCCGTGCTGACGCTGAGCCGCCGGGCGCTCGAAGCCCAGGGCTACGTGGTGCTGGCGGCGTCCGACGCCGCCGCAGCGCTTCGCGTCGTGGAGCGTCACGGCGGCACCATCCATTTGTTGCTGACCGACGTCGTCATGCCGGGCCTGTCCGGCCGGGAATTGGCCGATCGCCTCACCGCCCAGAGACCCGGCGTGCGCGTTCTCTATATGTCCGGGTATCCTGGCGACGCGGTCGTGCAACACGGGACGCTTCCCGCGGGCAGCGCTTTTCTGCAGAAACCCTTTTCTCCCGACGGGCTCGCGCGCAAAGTACGCGATGTACTGGACGCCCATGCCTGAAGGTGATACGCTGCGGAGATGACGTACACGCCACCCGCGCTCGCCAGTGACTCGGGAGGGTTGGACCAGACCCAGCTGAGCCGGTTGATGGATCACCTGCCGGTCCTGGTGTGGTCGACCGATGAGGACCTGCGCATGACCTCGCGCTACGGCGGCGTGCTTGCGCTGGTCGGACCCGTCCCCGGGCCGGCAGAAGGGATCCGTGTCGGCGACGTGGCAGGACCTACGGAAGGCGCTCCGGTAGTGGAAGCGCATCGAGCAGCGCTTCGCGGTGAAGCGACGGCGTACGAGGTGTCATTCCGTGGCCGCATCTTGAGCGCGCGCGTGGAGCCACTATACAGCCCGCAAGGCGGCATCTGCGGCGTGGCCGGTATGTGCTTCGACATCACCGACGGGCGCCGCACCGAGCTCGCGCTGCAGGAAAGCGAAACGCGCCTGCGCACGATCATCGAGTCCGAGCCTGAGTGTGTGAAGCTGGTGGACCGCGAAGGCCGGCTGCTCGAGATGAATCCGGCCGGCCTCGCGATGATCGAGGCGGACGATATCGGCCAGGTCCGCGGAATACGCGTCGATCAAATCGTCGTCCCGGAGCACCGTGAGGCGTTCAACGATTTGCATCAGCGCGTCTTCGCGGGCGGATCGGGGAGGCTGGAGTTCGAGGCGATCGGACTGCGCGGGACGCGACTCTGGCTCTCGACGCACGCGGTGCCGCTGCCGGGCCAGGGCGGCCATCCCGCGGCGCTGCTGTCGATCACCCGCGATGTCACACAACGCAAACTCGCCGAGCAGGCACTGCGCCGCTCCGAAGAGCGGCTCCAGCTCGTCAGCCGCGCCACCAACGATGCGGTGTGGGACTGGGACCTCGTGACCAACGCGCTGTGGTGGGGCCGCGGCTTCGAAACGCTGTTCTGGTACGCCCCGGACGAAATCGAGCCCGGGATCGAATCGTGGCACAACCGACTCCATCCGGAGGATCGCGAGCGGGTGATGGCGAGCGTGCACGCCGCGATCGATGGCGGCAACGCGTCGTGGTCGGACGAATACCGATTCCGTCGCCGTGACGGATCGTATGCCGACGTCTACGATCGCGGCTACGTCATTCGTCATCCCGACAGTGGTGTTCCGGTCCGCATGGTGGGTTCGATGATGGATGTGACGGAGCGCAAACGGTCGCAGGAGCAGCTCCAAGCATCCCGCGCGGCGCTGCGACTTCTGGCCGCCAGACATCAAGATGTCCGCGAACACGAGCGCACCAGAATCGCCAGGGAGATCCACGATAGTCTTGGGCAAGCGCTGACCGCCCTGAAACTGCAGCTGGCGGCGGCACAGGAGGCCGCGCTGAATGCCGCACCGGCCCTTGGCGCGCGGTTGAGTGAAACAGCCATGATGGTCGACGACATGGTAAAAGGCGTCCGCCGTATTGCCACGGAGCTGCGGCCGCCGATTCTCGATCAACTGGGATTGCCTGCGGCACTCGAATGGGTTGCCCACGATTTCTCGCGGCGCACACGCATTGCCTGCGAGACGACGATCCAGCCGCCGGATATCGCGATCGCGCCTGAAGTGGCGACCGCCTTGTTCCGGATCGTGCAGGAAGCGCTGACGAATGTGTCGCGTCACGCCGAGGCATCGCAGGTCCACGTGGAGCTTGGCAACAAGAGCGGCTGCCTGACACTGGAAATCGAGGACGATGGCCGGGGGATCACCGAGTTGGCAGCGAACGGTCCGGCGTCGCTCGGTATCCTCGGAATGCGTGAGCGCGCCGCCGCTCTTGGCGGAGTGCTCGAAGTAGCGCCCCGTACTGCGGGCGGCACGCGCGTCGCTGCCTGGTTTCCGGCGCCCCGATGATTCGTATCCTGGTCGTGGACGATCACGCGCTGGTGCGGCGCGGGTTGATCGAGATCTTGCAGGGAGTGCCAGGCGCACAGTTCGGCGAAGCGGGCACGGCGGCCGAAGCGCTGGCACTGGCCCTCGGCTCCACCTGGGATGTCGTCCTGCTCGACCTGGGGCTGCCCGATCGCCACGGGCTGGACGTGCTGCGTGAATTGCGCGCGGCCAGGCCGAAGTTGCCCGTCCTGATTCTCACGATGTTTCCTGAAGACCAGCTCGCCCTGCGGATGCTCGAAATGGGCGCCGCCGGATACCTCACCAAGGAATCGGCCCCCGAAGAGCTGCTGCGCGCGCTCGATCGCGTGATGACAGGACACAAGTATTTGAGCCCCGCCATGGCGCAAGCTGTGGCCGACGGCCTGGGCGGCCCGCCCCCCGTCCCCCACGAGCAGCTCTCAGATCGGGAATTGGAAGTGCTGCGGCTCCTGGCTGCGGGCCGGCCCATTACCGCGATCAGCCGGCAACTGGGACTCTCACCCAAGACGGTCACGACATATCGCGCGCGGCTGCTGCACAAGCTGCGCATGAAGTCCAATGCGGAACTGACCTTTTACGCGACGCAGCATGGGTTAGTGAGCCCGGCCGCCCTCCGCGCGTTGTAACCGGCGGGTAGGCAAACCCCTACCCCCGTAGGTCCCTCCTGCTGACAGACACAATTCACAGCGTCACCAAGACTATGGTATGGAACAAGTTCGGGTCCTCATGGTGGAGGACAACGATAACGACGCCGTCCTGATTCGTCGGGAACTGGCGCGCCTCGGTCCTGCTCCCGATGTCCAGCACGTGCGTACCGAGCCCGCGTTCACCACCGCGCTCGAGATATACGCGCCGCATGTCATTCTCTGCGATCATAACCTTCCCGGATTCGGCGGCTGGGAGGCATTGGAGCATGCGCGTCGCGTGCTGCCGGACGTGCCGTTCATTCTGGTCACGGGATCGCTCGATGAAGAGACCGCGGTTCGTTACCTGAAGGGCGGCGCGGCCGATTACATCTTGAAGGACCGGCTCGTGCGGCTCGGTCCCGCGATTCGCGAAGCACTCGAGCACGCGCGGCAGCGGAGTGCGCTGCGCCGGCAGGAACGGCTGCTGCGGGAAATCATCGACGCCAATCCCAGCCTGATCTTCGTGAAGGATTGGGACGGGCGCTTCGTGCTCGTCAATCGCGCCACCGCCGACGTGTATGGGACGACGGTGGACGCGCTGGTGGGCAAAACCGACGCCGACTTCAATCCCAACAGCACTGAGGTCGCGCATTTTCTGCAGGACGACCGGGAAGTGATGTCGTCCGGGCATCCCAAGCTCATCTCCGAAGAGCCGGTTACCAATCCCGAAACGAAAGAGACGCGCTGGTTTCAGACGATCAAGATGCCGCTCCGCATGCAGGAACAGGAGACGGCGTCGATGCTCGGCGTCGCAACCGAGATCACCGAGCGCAAGCGCCTGGAAGAGCAGCTCATGCAGTCGCAAAAGATGGAAGCGGTTGGCCAGCTGGCGGGCGGCGTCGCCCACGACTTCAACAACATCCTGACGGCAATCGTGGGCTATACCGACCTGCTGTCGGCAGAACTCGACGGCAACGCTCGCCACTTGGAAGACCTGGAAGAGATCCGCAAGGCCGCCCGCCGCGCGGCGGCCCTGACGCGCCAACTGCTGGCTTTTTCGCGCAAGCAGGTGCTCGAGCCACGCATCATTGACGTCAACGGCGTCGTGATGAATCTCGACAAGATGTTGCGCTCGCTGATATCGGAGAACATCGCGCTCCAGACCAGTCTCGCGCCGCATCTCGCCGCGGCGCGCATGGATCCCAATCAGCTCGAGCAGGTCATCATGAATCTCGCCATCAACGGGCGCGACGCGATGCCGGAGGGCGGCACGCTCACCATTGAGACCGCCAATGCCAAGCTCGATCACGATTACGCGACGCAGCACGTCTCCGTGATCCCGGGGGACTACGTGATGGTCGCCGTCACCGATACAGGCTCCGGTATGGACGCCGCCACAAAGGCCCGGATCTTTGAGCCGTTCTTCACGACCAAGCCCCCCGGACGCGGCACCGGGCTGGGCCTCTCCACGGTGTACGGCATCGTGAAGCAGAGCGGCGGCAACATCTGGCTGTACAGCGAGCTGGGCAAAGGCACGACGTTCAAGATCTATTTGCCCGCGATCGAGGCCTTGCCGGACGACATCGGGAAGGTCGCGCCCGTCGCGACGACACAACGCGGCAATGGGACGATACTGGTCGTCGAGGATGACGAGCAGCTGCGTCGCTTGACGCAGCGCGCTCTGGTCGAGGAAGGATACACGGTGCTTCAGGCGGATCGCGGCACCAGCGCCCTCGACATCGCGCGCCGTCACAAAGGGACGATCGATTTGCTGCTGACCGACGTGATCATGCCCGACACCAATGGCCGTAAGCTCGCCGAAACGATTCGCGCCGCGCGGCCCGGGATGCGGGTACTCTTCATGTCTGGGTATCCCGATGGCGCCATCAGCAGCCACGGCTTGCTCCAGCCCGGCGTCGCGTATCTGGCGAAGCCGTTCACGACCGATGGAATCGCGCGCAAGGTGCGCGAAGTCCTGGCGGTGCCGTGAACTGGTCCATCGAACGCAAGCTGCCATTGTTTGTGACGACCCTCCTCGTCGCCGTCGCCATCGTCCAGCTGACGGTCGGGTATGGGTCCGTCCGGAAGGCCTCCCGCGCGCTCGTGGACAAACGCTTGCCGCTGGCGACCAAGGTGTTGGCTGATCTCTTCCAGACGGGGCAACTTCGCACCCGCGTCACAAATCTCGCCAAGGACCCCGCCATTCTCGAATTCCTGCGCTCGGGAGGACATCAGGGACGGCAGGCGGCGCTGGCGGCGATGCAACGCGTCACTCCCGACACCGCCAGTAGTGTAGGGCTCGAGCTGCGGGACTTCGGCGCAAAGCTGCTGCTACGGACGGGTCGCTTTGCTCCCCTCGACAGTGTGATCGTTTCCACACGCGCCGATTCCGCGCAGTACGGTCCCCTGCTCCGCCAGGATACGACGATCTTCTTCGGCATCGCCGCCACGGCTGGATCGGAGCGCGGCGGCGGGATCGTCCAACAGGTGGCACGCCTCGACCTCAATGAGCGTACGCGCGCGGGCCTGAACGGGCTCGCCGGCGGCGACGTAGAGCTGTTGTTGGGCAATGCGACAGGTGAGCCGTGGACGGACTTCGCCACGATCGTCCCCGCGCCGCCGGAGACGGTGTTGACGAGCCGCTCCCCGGTCCGGTACATGCGAGGCGAGATGAAGCGCGCGGCGTCGGCCCCCGTCCCCGACACCCCCTGGATGGTCGTGGCAGAGCTGCCCGTCCGCGCGGTGGCGGCGCCCGCGCGCGCCTATCTCATAAACATGGCGCCGATCGCACTCCTGATCGCCGTGATCGGTGCCATCGTCGCGTGGTGGGGGAGCCGCCGGGTCACCGTTCCGCTGAGGGAAGTGACTGCCGCCGCCGATGCCCTCACGGCCGGCAACCTGAATTCGCGTGCGCCAGCGGGCCGGGCCGACGAGCTCGGACGCCTCGCGCAGGCGTTCAACACGATGGCCGAACAGGTGTCGCGCTCACAGCAGCACCTCGAGGCGCAGGTCACCCAACGCACGAAGGCGCTCGAGGGGACCAACGCCGAATTAGAGTCCTTTTCCTACTCGGTGTCCCACGATCTGCGAGCGCCGCTGCGCGCCATCCACGGCTTCGCCCGCATCCTCATCGAAGATCATCGGGACCAACTCGGCGCCGAGGCGCAGCGCTTGTTGGGCGTCATCGACCAGAACACGAAGCGCATGGGGCAGCTGATCGATGACCTGCTCGCCTTCTCGCGGCTGGGGCGCCAGGAGCTGGGGACTGGCCTGGTGGACATGCGCGAGGTGACGCACGCCGTCGCGGACGATATCCAGCGCGGGGAGCTGCGCAATGGGGGTCTCGATTTCCGCATCGCCGCGCTCCCGCCCGCTCAAGGCGATCGCGCATTGCTGCGTCAGGTGGTCAGCAACCTGCTGCAGAATGCCGCTAAGTTCACCCGCGGTTGTCCCCACGCGCGCATCGAGGTCGGGTGGCGCGATGAGCCTGACGAAATCGTCTACTTCGTGAAAGACAACGGTGCCGGGTTCGATCCGCGCTACATGGATAAGCTGTTCGGCGTGTTTCAACGCTTGCATCGCGCCGAGGACTTTGAAGGCACCGGCGTTGGCCTCGCCATCGTGAAGCGCATCGTGCAGCGGCATGGCGGCCGGGTGTGGGCAGAGGCCAAGCCTGACGAAGGCGCCACGTTCTATTTCACTCTTCCCCGTGCGGATCCCTGATGCAGTCAGACGACGTCAAAATCCTGCTGGTCGAAGACAATCCCAATGATGCCGAGTTGACGCTCCGGGCCCTGAAGCAGCGGAACCTGGCAAATCAGGCGTTGGTCTGCCGCGATAGCGTCGAGGCGGTGGAGTTCTTTGCCGATGGCGCGAGCCCTGTCCCCAAAGTGGTGCTCCTGGATTTGAAGCTTCCCAAGCTGGACGACTCGAGGTCCTGCGCCGGCTCAAGGGGGACCAGCGCACCCGATCCATCCCCGTCGTGGTACTGACGTCGTCGCGCGAAGAGCCGGATATCGAGCGTGCCTACGAGTTGGGCGCGAACAGCTACATCGTGAAGCCAGTCGACTTCGATGCCTTCGCCCGCGCCGTCTCGGACGTGGGGCTATGTTGGCTGCTGCTCAATCACCCGCCGCAATAAGCCCGAATAACACCCGAAAAAACCCATAAAATCGCCACTCTCTGGCGAGTGCGCGCTCACTTTATTCCGTAATAGCAGCTCCTACAATAGCTTAAGCACGCGCAAGCCCACAATCACATGTGTACTAGCTTGTCCCGCAAAGGCTTAAGCCCAAGCGTGGCGACGAGCACCGACCTCCAGGCTAGATTGCGCCATGCCTTTACCGCCCGTCATCGGGCACGAAGGGATTAAGACTAGACTGGCGGGCGCCCACGCCTCCGGAAAACTGCCGCAAGCCCTACTGCTTGCTGGCGCCCGTGGCGTCGGGAAGCAGCGTCTCGCGCTGTGGCTCGCCCAATTGCTCCAATGCGAAGCACCTGGTGCGCTCCTCGAACCGTGCGGGGAATGCCGCTCCTGCCGTGCCGTGCTCTCGCTGCAGCATCCCGACGTGCACTGGTTTGTGCCGGTCGAGCTGAGCAAGCAGGGAGATGCCGACAAGCAGGTCGAGTTGGTCGCCGAGGCGCTGGCGGAGGAGATGGCGGCACGCAGACAACAGCCGCTGTATCCGCCCGTTGCCGGCCTAGCGAGTCATCCCGTTGCAGCGGTGCGCCTGCTGCTGAAACGGCTGGCGCTCACGCCGGCCATGGGGAAGCGAAAAGTCTTCATTGTCGGAGACGCAGAGCGCCTCATTCCCCAGCTTGGGACCGAGGTTGCCGCCAACGCTCTGCTGAAGGCGCTCGAGGAGCCGCCGGCCGATTCGGTGATCATTTTGACGGCGGCGGATCCCAACGCCCTGCTTCCGACTGTTTTGTCGCGTGTTGTGCTCGTTCGTGTGGCGCGAATCGCCGACAGTGCCGTGACAGCTTTCGCGCAGCAAACGCTGGCAAAGTCGGATAACGCTGATCTGGCGCAACGAGTTACGATGGCGCAAGGGTGCATTGGCAAGCTCTTTGCAACAGAGACTTCGCGTTCCGGGGACCAAGCTGGACGGTTCCTGCAAGCGCCGTTGGTATTCGCATTGGGGCAAGTGCCGTTTCAGGCACGCGGCGGCTTTACCGACATGCTGGACGGCTTGGCCGAACGACTGCGCAGCGAACTCAAGCGCGGTGGCGATACAGCGAAGCTGGTCGAGGCAATCGCGCAAGTGATGGACGCGCGCGACCTCGCCCAAGGCAACGTGAACCCGCAGCTGCTCGCGGCCGTACTGGCCGAGGCATTGTGAAACTGTCGCACGTAGACCAGGCCGGCCGGGCTCGGATGGTTGACGTCGGCGACAAGCAGCTGATGGATCGGACGGCGGTCGCAACCGGCACCATCCGGATGTCGGAGCAGGCGTACCGGCAGGTCGCCGAGCAGGTAGTCGCGAAGGGTGACGTGCTGGCGGTGAGCGAAGTCGCCGGAACATTGGCGGCAAAGCGTACGGCGGAGCTGATCCCGCTCTGCCACCCGCTCGGGGGTCTCGACCATATCGAGGTCGAGGCCAGTCTCGAGGGAGCGCTGCCGGGCGTGCGCGTGCGGGCGAAGGTCCGCACGATGGGCCGGACCGGAGTCGAGATGGAAGCGCTGACCGCGGTCACGGTTGCTCTACTGACCGTGTACGACATGGTCAAAGCGGTCGACGCAGGCATGGTAATCGCGGATGTGCAGCTGGTGGAGAAGCACAAAGCTCCGCGCGATGGTTGAGCACCATTTGATGCAGCTGGCGCAGTTTGACTCACAGGCAGAAATGAAGGAGTGGAGTATGCGTACGAAAACTCAACGTCTGATGCTACGCGGCGGAATGATCGTGGTGGCCGCCCTGCTTGTCAGTACTGTGG
>JBHEMG010000122.1:0-9478 GCA_046262715.1 Gemmatimonadales bacterium | reverse complement strand
CCCAGAATGAGAATGAACACTTACAGTGCGGGCACTAGCGGCGGAAGCGAACTCGCGAGGCGCCGGAGCCGGAGCCGCCACCCTTCATGAAGCCGTCGTACTGCCGCAGCAGAAGATGCTGTTGCACCTGCTGGACGGTGTCGAGCGCCACACCCACGACGATGAGCAGCGCGGTGCCGCCGAAGCCGAACGGCATGTTGAGCGTGTTCGACACGATGATCGGCAGCAGCGCCACGAAGGTAAGGAACAGCGCGCCCGGCAGCGTGATGCGCGTCAGCACTTCGTCGATGTAATCCGCAGTGGCGGCGCCCGGCTTCACCCCGGGGATGAACGCGCCCTGCTTCTTCAGATTCTCCGCCAGATCCACAGGATTGAAGATGATGGACGTGTAGAAATAGGCGAAGAAGATGATCAACGCGGCGCTGGACAGGAGGTACCACACCGACGTCGTGTTGAAGTACTCGGCGAACGTCTTCAGCCATGGCACGCCGCTGAACGTCGCGATCGTGCCCGGGACGATGATCAGCGACTGCGCAAAGATGATCGGCATCACGCCCGCGCTGTTGATGCGCAGCGGGATGAACGTCTTTTGGCCTTCGCGGATACGTCCTCGGCCCATCACCTTGCGCGGGATCTGCACGGGGATGCGGCGCGCGGCGACCGTGACGGCCACCGTGCCGGCCACGACCAGCAGCATCATCACCAGCACGATCAGCAAAATCGGGATGTTCAGCGTCCCGGTCTTGAGCGCCTCGAACGTGTTGACCGTCTCGGGCAGAATCCGCTCGATGATCGAGAAGAAGATCAGCAGACTCATGCCGTTGCCGATGCCGCGCTCGGTGATCTGCTCACCCAGCCACATGACGAAGATGCCGCCTGTGGTGAGCGTGAGCACTGTGGTCATGCGGAACGCCCAGCCTGGATGCGCGACCGCATTCGGCAGCTGCTCGGTGAAGACCCCGAAGCCGTATGCCTGGAACAGGCACAGCACCACGGTGACGTAGCGCGTCCACTGCGTCAGCGTCTTCTTGCCCTCTTCGTCGCGCTGCATCTTCTCGATGACCGGGAACACCGGTCCCGCCAGCTGGAAGACGATGCTGGCCGAGATATACGGCATGATCCCGAGTGCGAAGACCGTGGCGCGACGCAATCCGCCGCCCGAGAACAGGTCGTACAGGCCGAACAGCGTCCCCGAGCCGCGCGTGCTCATGAAGTCGGCCAGCGCGTCCACGTTCACGCCCGGCGTCGCGATGTGCGCGCCGATCCGGTAAATCACGAGGCACAGCAGGGTAAAGAGGAGCTTGTCCTTCAGCTCCGGTACTTTGAACAGATTGGCAACCGGTGCGGTCACGCGATCGTTCCACCGGCTTGTTCGATTTTGGTCTTGGCGCTGGCGGATACCGCCACGCCCTTCACCACGAACTTGCGGCCCGCCACCTCGCCCGTGCCGAGCAGCTTGATCGGGTGATCGGGACGGCGCACCAACCCGGCGCCGAACAGCGTTTCGGGCGTGACTTCCACTCCCTCGGCGAGCAGCACGAGGTGGCGGACGTTCACGACCTGCGCGTCCTGCTTGAACGGGTTCGTGAAACCGCGCTTGGGAATCCGGCGGATGAGGGGCATTTGCCCGCCCTCGAATCCGGGGCGGACCTTCCCGCCCTGGCGCGCGGTCTGGCCTTTGCCGCCGCGTCCGGCCGTCTTGCCGATGCCCGACCCCGGGCCGCGGCCTTTGCGGATGCGGCCGCGATGCGAGCCCACGGGGGGCTTCAGATTGTGCAGCGCCAGGCGTTGCACCGGCGCCTCCGGCTTTTCCTTCGGCTTCCGCTTCGCCTTTGTTTTCGTGGCGGGCATGCTACTTCTTCCCTTCCTGTTCGGGCGTCACCAGCACGAGATGGCGCACCTGTTGGAGCATGCCGCGCAGCGCGGGATGGTCCGCGTGCACGACTTCATCCTGATGATGCTTGAGGCCCAGCGCCTCGAGCGTCCGTTTCATGCGGTACGAATGGCCGTTGCCGGAGCGCACCTGCCGGATCCGCAGCTTGCCCTTCCCCGCCGGGGGCAGCACACGATCGCGCCCCGATTTGCGTTTGCGGTATTTCCGCGTCGGGGGCAGTCTACCCATGGGTGACCGCCGCCGGCACCGCCGACTCCTGCCGCGCGCGATAATGAATCTCGCCGAGCTCCACGCCGCGCTCGCGCGCGACCCGCCGCGCCGTGGTCAGCCGCTGCAGTCCGTCCATCGTAGCGCGCACCATGTTGTGCGGATTCGTCGAGCCGAGACTCTTCGTGAGGATGTCGCGGATGCCTGCGCACTCGAGCACCGCGCGCACCGGCCCTCCCGCGATCACGCCGGTTCCGGACGCCGCCGGTTTCAGCAGCACCCGGCCGGCGCCGTGCTCGCCGATGATCTCGTGCGGGATCGTGCCGCCCGTGAGCGGCACTTCCGTCATTGTCCGGCGCGCGGCTTCAACCGCCTTGCGCACCGCTTCGCTGACTTCGTTCGCCTTGCCGGTCGCGATGCCGACCTGACCCTTGCCGTCCCCGACAGCCACCAGCGCGTTGAAGCTGAAGCGCCGGCCGCCCTTCACGACCTTGGCGACGCGGTTGATCGCGACGACGTTCTCGACCATGCCGTCGCCTTCGCGCGCGCCACCGCGATCGCCTTCCCGGCGCTCGCCACCCCGGCCACGCCCACGCCCACGGCCACCACCACCACCACCACCACCCTGGCCTCGGGGGCCGCGTGACGGCCGATGCTCTTCGGGGGGGGGCGCCGGCGCGACCGGCGGAATGTCCGACGTCGGCGGAATGTCGGCGGCGGGGACGTTGGTCGAAGCAGCCGTGCCCTCGTTGGAGGGTACGATTTCGTCTTTTGGATCAGCCATTAGAACTCCAGCCCCCCTTTGCGGGCGCCGTCGGCAACGGCCTTCACGCGCCCGTGATACTGATAACCGCCGCGGTCGAACACGACCTTGGCGATTCCCTTCTCCTTGGCCTTCGCCGCGATGAACCGGCCGAGGGCGAAGCTGCGGGCGACTTTGCCCTTGCCGTCGACCTGCACGCCCTCGGAGCTGTCAGCGGCACCGGCGAGCGTGACGCCCTTCTGGTCGTCGACCAGCTGGGCGTAGATATGCTTGGAGGAGCGGAACACGACGAGGCGCGGGCGCTCCGGCGTGCCTTCGACTTTCTTGCGCACGCGCAGGTGCCGGCGATAACGGCCGTGCTCCGATGTCTTGATCTTCCGAACGGATCGCATGACTTATTTCGCCGCCTGGGCCGTCTTGCCCGCTTTGCGGCGAACCTGCTCGCCGGCGTAGCGGATGCCTTTGCCCTTGTAGGGTTCGGGTGGCCGGATGTTGCGCAGCTCCGCGGCCACCTGGCCCACCAGTTCCTTGTTGACGCCCTCGATTTTCACCTGGACGTTGTTGGTCACGGTAATCTTGATGCCCTGCGGCGCATGATAGGGCACGGGATGCGAGTACCCCACCACGAGCTGCACGCCGAACGGCTTTGGCTCCGCCTTGTAGCCGACGCCCTGGATCTCCAGCGATTTGACGAACCCCGTCGTGACGCCCTCGACCATGTTGGCGACGAGCGTGCGCGTGAGGCCATGCAGCGCCTTGTGGGTCGCCTCGTCGGAGGGCCGCTTGACGACGACATTGCCGTCTTCGAGCGAGAGCAGCATTTCCTCGTGCAGCGCGCGACTGATTTCGCCCTTCGGCCCTTTGACCGTGATCGTGTGGCCCTCGATCTTCGCCGTCACCCCGTTGGGCAGCGGCACGGGCTTGCGTCCGATGCGTGACATGGCTTGCTCCTACCAGACCACCGCGAGCAGCTCGCCGCCCACCCGGGCGGTGCGCGCTTCGCGGTCGGTCATGAGTCCCTGCGGCGTGCTGAGAATCGCCATGCCCAGGCCGTTCTTGACGCGCGGGATTTCGCGCGCCTTGACGTAGCGCCGCAGCCCCGGCGACGACACGCGCTGCAGCTCGCGAATCACCGGCGCGTCGTTGTGGTACTTCAAGTAGAGCCGCAGCAGTCCGTGTTGGCCGTCGTCCAGCACTTTGAAGTCCTGGACGTAGTGGTTGTCACGGAGAATCGTGGCAATCGCGACTTTCAGCTTCGACACCGGCATGTCGACCCTGCGGTGGCCCGCCATGCAGGCGTTGCGCACCCGGGTAAGCATATCGGCGACGGGATCAATAACGCTCATCTCGTGTCCCCCGCCTACCAGCTGGCTTTGCGCACGCCGGGAATTTCCCCGCGCAACGCAAGCTCACGGAAACAGATGCGGCACAACTTGAACTTGCGCAGCGTGCCGCGGCTGCGGCCGCAGCGCTGGCAGCGGTAGTAGCCCCGCACCTTGAACTTCGGGCCGCGCTTCACTCTCTCCATCCACGCCTTCTTCGCCATGTGGTCTCCTAGGCCGCCGCGCCGGCCGCGCCCGGGACTTCCGCCCGGAACGGCATGCCCAGCTCTCGCAACAGCGACAGCGCGGTGTCGTCGCGCCCGGCGCTCGTCACGAAGGTGATATCCATCCCGTGAATACGCTCGACTTTGTCGTAGTCGATCTCGGGGAAAATCATCTGCTCCTTGATGCCGAGCGTGTAATTACCGCGCCCGTCGAAGCTCTTCGTCGGCAGCCCGCGGAAGTCGCGCATGCGCGGCACCGCGATGCTGATGAAGCGGTCGAGGAACTCGTACATGCGCCCGCCGCGCAGCGTCACCGCACAGCCGATCGGCTGGCCTTCGCGCAAGTTGAAATTCGCGATCGCCTTCTTGGCCCGCGTCGTCACGGGGTGCTGGCCCGTGATGGAAGCCAGCTCGGCCGCCGCCGCCTCGAGGCCCTTGGGGTTCTTCGCCGCGTCGCCCATGCCGACGTTCAGTACGATCTTCTTGAGCCGCGGAATCTGATGCGGGTTCTCGAAGCCGAACTGCTGCTGCAGCTTCCCCCGCACCTGCTGCTCGTAAAAGTCCCACAGCCGAGCGCGCGGCGCGGGCTCGAGCGGTTGCTCCGGCGCCGCGGCCTCCGCCGGCGCTTCCTCTTTCGGAGCTTTCGGCTTCTTGGCCTGTTTCTCCTGCTTCGGCTGCTTCGGCTGTTTTGCCTTCTCTTGCTTCTCTTTGTCGTCGGCCATCGCTACCTCACACGCGGGATCGGCTGGCCGGATTTGATCGCAATCCGCTCCACCGTCCCGTCCTTGTCCAGGCGCCGGCGCACGCGCGTCGGCTCCCCCGATTTCGGGTCCAGCAGCATCACTTTCGACGCGGCGATCGGCGCCGGGAACTCGATGATCCCGCTCTCCCCTTGCGGCGTCGTGGCGCGCTTGTGCTTTTTCACGATGTTCACGCCCTCCACGACGATCCGGAACTTCTTGGGATAGACGTGCAGCACGCGTCCTTCCTTGCCGCGGTCCTCGCCACTGATGATGCGCACCGTATCGCCCTTGGCGACGTGCAGCTTGTGTCGCTCGGGCTCGTGACCGCGCACGCGCCGGGATTTTTTGTAGACGAGCGGCTTCATATCAGATCACCTCCGGCGCCAGCGACACGATCTTCATGAATTTCTTCTCGCGCAGCTCGCGGCCCACCGGGCCGAAAATGCGCGTGGCGCGCGGCTCGCCTTCGTCGTTGATCAGCACCGCCGCGTTTTCGTCGAAGCGGATGTAGGAGCCGTCCTTGCGCTTGGTCTCCTTGGCCGTCCGGACGATCACGGCTTTCGCCACTTCGCCCTTCTTGACCGTCCCCGTCGGGATCGCGTCCTTGATGGCCACGACCACGACGTCGCCCAGTCCGGCGTAGCGGCGTTTGGAGCCGCCCAGCACGCGGATCACCAGGGCGCGGCGCGCCCCGGAATTATCCGCGATCTTGAGTATCGATTCCTGCTGCACCATGGCTCTCTCCCCCTACTTCGCGCGCTCGACGATTTCGACCACACGCCAGCGCTTGCGTTTGGACAGGGGCCGCGTCTCCACGATGCGGACGGTATCGCCCATCTTGGCGCCGTGCTCGTCGTGCGCGGCCACCGTCTTGGTGCGATTGATCTGCTTGCCGTAGAAGCCATGCGCAAACCGGCGCTGCATCGACACGGTCACGGTCTTCTGCATCTTGTCGCTCACCACGGTCCCGGTTCGGACCTTCCTGCGGCCGCGCTCGATCATGCCGACGCCCTTTCCTTCAAAATCGTCTGAATCCGCGCGATGTCGCGCCGGATGGAGCGCAACTGGAGCGGATTGGTGAGAGACTCGGTCGCCCGGCGGAACTCGAGGCGGAATCGCTCTTCGGTCAGCACCGCCAGCTTCTGCGACAGCTCGTCCGTCTTGAGCTCGCGAAGCTCCTCGGGTCTATTTTTCGCCGGCATCCTACCGCTCCTCCCGCTTCACGAATTTCGACCGGATCGGCAGCTTCGCCGAGGCCAGCGTCAACGCCGCGCGCGCCGACGCCTCGTCGATCCCCTCGAGCTCGAACAAGATCCGGCCCGGCTTCACGACCGCCACCCAGCCCTCCGGATTGCCCTTGCCTTTGCCCATGCGGGTTTCGGCCGGCTTCTTGGTGATCGGCTTGTCGGGAAACAGCCGGATCCAGACCTTGCCGCCGCGCTTCATCTCGCGCGTGAGCGCGACGCGCGCGGCCTCGATCTGCCGGTTCGAGACCCAGCCCGGATCGAGCGACATCAGCCCGTAATGGCCGAATGCGACGGTGTTACCGCGCGTCGCCATCCCATTGGTGCGGCCCTTGAACCGCTTGCGAAACTTGACGCGCTTGGGTGCCAGCATGGTCAGACGCCCGTGGAATAGGTGCGGCCGTGCAGATCTTCGGTCACTTCACCCTTGAAGATCCATACCTTCACGCCGATCGTGCCGAACGTGGTCTTGGCCGTGGAGGTCGCATAGTCGATGTTGGCCCGCAGCGTGTGCAGCGGCACGCGGCCCTCGTGGTAACCCTCCGTGCGCGCGATCTCCGCGCCGCCCAGCCGGCCTGCCGTCTTGATCTTGATCCCCTGCGCGCCCATCCGCATCGCGCTCTGCACCGCGCGCTTCATCGCGCGGCGGAACGAGATGCGCTGCGTCAGCTGATGCGCGACGCTGTCGCCCACCAGCTGCGCGTCGAGCTCGGGACGCTTGATCTCCTCGACGTTGATGCCGACTTCCTTTCCCGTGAGCTGCGCCAGCTCGTCGCGCAGCTTATCGACCTCGGCGCCGCGCTTCCCGATCACCACACCCGGGCGACCCGTATGCACGGTGACGGTCACCTTGCCCGGCTTGCGCTCGATGTGCACGTCGGCGATCGCGGCATGACTGAGGCGCGTTTTCAAATACTTCCGGATCAGCTCGTCTTCCTTGAGCAATTCCGGGAAGTTGCGCTTGGCGAAATAGCGGGAGCGCCACGGCTTGACGATCCCGAGCCGGAACCCGTAGGGATGTGTTTTTTGACCCACTTACTCGCTCGCTTTCTTGGTCTTCTTGGCCGGCGCTTTCGCCCGCTTCTTTTTGGGCGCTGCCACCGCCTTGGCCTTCGTCTTGGACCGTGCCTGCAGGGCCTTCGGCTTTTCCGCGGCCGGCTGCGATGCCGCCTTGGGCGCCACCGGAGCCGCTGCCCCCGCAACGCGAATCTCGACATGGCTGGTCCGCTTCAGAATCGGCGTGCCCCGGCCCATCGCCGCAGCCGTGAACCGCTTCAGCGTCTGGCCTTCGTTGACCGCGGCGTAGCTGACACGCAGCGTATCGGCATCGAACGCCGAGTTGTCCCGCTGCGCCGCTTGCTGCGCGTTGGCGACGGCCGACTTCAGCACTTTATGGATCTGCCGGGCGGCCCGCTTCTTGGAGAAGCGCAGAATCGCGTCCGCTTCGGGCACCGCGCGGCCCCGAATCAGGTCGATCACGAGGCGCATTTTGCGCGCCGACTGGCGCACGCCGCGCTGCAACGCTCGAGCCTCCATGCGCTACTCCTTGCCCTTCGCGGGCGTCGCGCCCGCGGCCGGCGTGGTCGTCTCGGCCTCGCGCTCGGCCGCAGAGCCCTTGGCGCCGTGTCCGCGGAACAGCCGCGTGGCGGCGAACTCGCCCAGCTTGTGGCCCACCATATTCTCGGTGATGTACACCGGGATGAACTTGTTCCCGTTGTGCACCGCCAGCGTGTGGCCCAGGAAGTCCGGCGTGATGGTGCTGCGCCGCGACCAGGTCTTGAACACCTTCTTTTCGTTCCGCTCGTTGAGGGCGCGGATCTTCACCATCAGCGACTCCTCGACGTACGGCCCCTTCTTGACGCTGCGTCCCATTACGTCGTCGCTTTCCCGCGCTTACGCCCGCGCACGATGAGTTTCGTGGAGTGTTTCTTCTTGTGCCGCGTCTTCTTCCCTTCGACCTTGCCCCAGGGATTGGTTGGGGGCCGGCCACCAGAGCTCTTGCCTTCGCCGCCGCCCAGCGGGTGATCGACGGGATTCATGGCCACACCGCGGACGCGAGGGCTGCGGCCCAGCCAGCGGCTCTTGCCCGCCTTGCCGATCGACAGCAGCTCGTGCTCGGCATTGCCGACTTCGCCGATCGTCGCGAGGCACTCCCCACGCACCATGCGCATCTCCGTGGAGCGCAGCCGCAGCGTGACGTGGTTGCCCTCTTTCGCGACGACCTGCGCGCTGGTCCCGGCGCCGCGGCACAGCTGGCCGCCCTTGCCGATCTTGAGCTCGATGTTGTGGACCGCGGTCCCCAAGGGGATTTCGAACAGCGGCATGGCGTTGCCGGTGCGGATGTCCGAGCCGGGACCCGAAATCACGCTGTCGCCGACGTTCAAGCCTTTCGGCGCGAGGATGTAGCGCTTCTCGCCGTCGCCGTAATGCAGCAGCGCGATCCGGGCGGTGCGGTTCGGATCGTACTCGATCGAGGCGACGCGCGCCGGAATCGCGAACTTGTCGCGCCGGAAATCGATGCGCCGGTACTGCCGCTTGTGCCCGCCGCTCATGTAGCGGCTCGTGATGTGGCCCTGGTTATTGCGCCCACCGGTCCGCCGCAGCGGCTCGAGCAGCGACTTCTCCGGCGCCGTCTTCGTGATTTCGCTGAAGTCGGAAACCGAGCGAAACCGCGTCGCCGGCGTCATCGGTCGAAACTGTCGGATTCCCATTTAGCCCTCGAAGACCTCGATGGCGTCGCCCTCTTTGAGGGTGACGATGGCTTTTTTCCACGCCGGCCGCCGGCCCTGGTGGCGGCCGTAGGTACGCCGCTTCGCCCGCATGATCATCGTGCGGACGGCGGTTACCGACACTTTGAACAGCGCCTCGATCGCCGCCTTGATCTGCGGCTTGGTGGCGTCGGAGTGGACGCGGAACGCGTACTCCTTGCGCGCCCCGTATGCCGCGGACGACTTCTCCGTGACCACCGGGCGGACGATCGTCTCGAGCAGCTCAGGCATCGCTCGCCTCCTCCTGCTTGGCGGCGGAAGCCGGCGGGGTTTCGTCCAGCGCGCCGATCTCCACCAGCACCGTCTCGGACCA
>JBHEMG010000121.1:0-4247 GCA_046262715.1 Gemmatimonadales bacterium | reverse complement strand
TACTGCCACGGAGGGCACATGCACGCACTACGGAACCCCGGACGGGTCGTCGGCCTGTGGTATCTCACGCTCGTGTTGACTGGGCCGCTCACGCTCCTCTACATCCCCGACAAGCTGTTCGTGCACGGCAACGCGGCCGCGACCGCCGCGCACATCGCCGCGCATCAGGGCCTCTTCAAGGCCGGCATGCTCGCCGATCTCATCGGCAGCATGATCCTGATCTTTCTCGTCTTCGCATTCTACCGGCTGTTCAAGGATGTCGATCAGCAGCTCGCGGTGTGGCTCGTGATCACGGGCGGCATCATGCCGGCGACGCTCTTGCTGGTGAACTTCGTGCACTCGGCAGGCGCACTCATGGTGGCGCGCGAGCCGGGCTGGCTCACGGCGTTCGACAAGTCGCAGCGCGATGCGCTCGTGATGGTGTTCGTGGAGCTGCACGAGCATCAGATCACCGCGGCGGAGATTCTCTGGGGGGTGTGGCTCTTGCCGATGGGGTTGTTGACGTACAAGTCGGGATTCCTGCCGCGCTTCATCGGCGTGTGGCTCTTGATCAACGGCGCGGCCTACGTGCTGCTGAGTGTGGCGCGGCTGTGGATTCCGGCACAGGCCGGCATGCTCTTCAACTACGCGCAGCCCGCGCTGTTCGGGGAGCTGGTGATCATGCTGTGGCTGCTGGTGAAGGGGGCGTCGCCGCCGGCCGCGCGCTCGGCATAGGGGAGCCGCACTGCTGATAGCAGACGGCCTCTCGAGCGCGGATCCAACGACGCCTCCCGCACGACAGCGACCGTGAAGATCAGCGCGGCGTTCGTCCAGAAGCGCTTGTCTTGCGCGGTCGAATAGTGAAAGGAGAGCATCTCGAGCACGAATGGCACGACGATGCACACAAGGACTTCAGTAGCGCGTTTTACGCCGCTTGCCCCGCCGGAGCCTTGTCCGACACGCGATAGATGTACGCGTCATGGATGAACTGGCCATTGATCATGGTTCGCGTGAATCGAATGCCATTAATCGTGGGTCCAGTGTTGATGGCAGTTCGGAGCAGGGTCACGAGGTAATGCTGCGGTTCCACTACCTCGACATCGTTCAGCGCAATAGCCTTGCGTGTCTCAGGGAGCGCGCCGAGCGCCATCTGAATGGTCTCATACGCCTTGCGGGGACCCGACAGCGTAACGACGGGAGAGGCGACCACGAGCCTCCAGCTGTTCTGCTCAGGGAGATAGAGCCAGAACGAGGCGATCACCGGCCATTCAGCGTCGTCAAGGCGACGGGTGAGATCCGCCCCCGCCTTGATCTTGGCGTCAGTGAGCACGTCTTTTACCAGAGCGTCTTCAGCCATGGAAGCACACCATGATCCTGATGAGTTACCGCGGTAAATAGATCCCGCGCCTTCACTTCAGCGATTGTACCATCGTATCGCGTGGTTTCGTTCCAATCCTTCACGGTGGTCCAGTTAACGGCAAATGCGTTGTCTCCAGCCACACGAATATCAAACTGCGGCTTCAGCCCAGAGATTGCCAATAGTCTCTCCAAGTCATGCGTGTGACTGTCGTTGACGAGCTTCTTCTCCGGGAAATCATGCTCTCGAATCTGCTTGGCGATGGCTGCCTTCAACGCACACTCGACAGCGTACCCTGCCACATAATAGGCGCCGGGGTACCTCGCACCCTGAAGCAGGAGCGCCGCGTCTCCCACCCGGATGTCCGCAAGCACTTGGAGTTCGACTCGATTCACAAGACCTGAATGTAAGGCGTCCTAACTAGGCGAGGATTCGCTTTGCGCCACGCTTGATCAAAAAAAGGCGATATCCCTCCGGCAGGTCGGAAAACTCACGTCCGCAGTAACCCCAGCGTCAGCTCGTCCGGATTACCGTCGAAGTACCTGTCGAGCGCGTTTTGGAAAACGCTGTCGCCAGCCGCCTCGCGAAACAGCGTCATCGACGACCGGAATTTCATGGCATCGACCGCGCCCAAGATGTCCACGATCGAGCGGTTCTGAACGCCATTCACCAGGGCGGTGCACTCGACGAGGCGCGCGCCCAACACCGGGTGCGCCAGGTACGCTTTCGCCTCATCGAGCGACGCGATCGCGTAGAAGCGCGCGGTGCCGGACGAGCCCAATCCCTGGATTTGCGGAAAGACGTACCACATCCAGTGGCTGGTCTTCTGGCCCGCGCGCAGCTCGTTTAAGACCTGAGGGTACTGACGGTCCTGCGCAGTGAGAAATCGCGCGAGATCGTGTGGGTCGTTAGGCATGGCAGCCGAGAACACGGATCAGCCCCCTTCAACGAACGGCACTGCGCGCCGCGGCATGGAGTAATCCAAGAGCAATCCAAGGCGCGGAACTTGCCCTGAACGCCGGCATGCCGTCGCTTCGTTGCTTTACGTCGCTGCTCGCGGCGGTCGTGCTCGTGACCGCGACGTGCGCTGAGCCCACTCCCCCCCAAAACGATCCTATTCCACCTCCAGAGCAGTCGGAGACCGGCGCGGCCGCTGCCCAGGTCCTGGTGGGCGCCGGGCAAATCGCCCGCTGCGATTACAGCAATGACGAACGCACCGCGCAGCTGCTCGACGGTATCGCCGGGACGGTCTTCACCTTGGGCGACAACGTGCGTGCCAGCGGCTCGCTCAGTGACTACCAGAGCTGCTACGCACCGTCTTGGGGCCGCCACACGGCGCGCACCCGACCCAGTGCCGGCGATCTCGAGTACGACTATCCCGACGCGGCGGGGTACTTCGGCTATTTCGGCTCCGCCGCAGGCCCAGCGGGGAAGGGCTACTACAGTTACGAGCTCGGCGAATGGCACATCGTCGTCCTCAACAGCAACATCAGCACCTATGTCGGCTCGCCCCAGGAGACCTGGTTGAAGCAGGACCTCGCGGCGAACCCGCGGCAGTGCACCCTCGCCTACTGGCACCATCCCCGTTTCAGCTCGCGCGGCAGCATAGTGCGCGAATACACCAAGCCGCTGTGGGATGATCTGTACGCCGCCGGTGCCGAGGTCGTCTTGAACGGGCACTAGCGACTGTACGGGCGGTTTGCGCCGCAGACCCCCGTCGGGGCGGCCGACCCCGCATACGGCATTCGTGAGTTCATCGTGGGAACTGGCGGGCACGGGGTCGAGACATTCGACACGCCCATCGCCAACAGCGAAGTGCGCGCCAGCGGTCCGTACGGCGTGCTCAAGCTGACGCTCGATGCGGGTGCGTATGCCTGGCAGTTCGTGCCGGTTACCGGCGAGCCGTTCACCGATTCGGGAAGCGGCACATGCCACGCTCGCCCTGGTGAGGTCACGCCGCCCCCGCCTCCGCCGCCTCCGCCGCCTCCACCGCCGCCACCGCCGCCGCCGCCGCCGCCGCCGTCAGGCACGACGCAGGTGTTCATGGGCGCCGGCAACATCGCCAGCTGCTCGAGCACCGCGCAGCCACGGGCCAAGGCCACCGCGGCGTTGATGGACACCATCCCGGGGACCGTGTTCACCGCCGGCGACAACGCGTTCGAGAACGGCACGCTGGCCGACTACCAGAACTGTTATGACCCAGCCTGGGGGCGTCTCAAGGCGCGCACGCGGGCGACCCTGGGGAACCACGAGTACTACGGCAGCAGCAGCGCCACCGGGTCGTTCGACTATTGGGGCGACCGCGTGGGGCCGCGGGGACTCGGCTACTACAGCTACGATCTTGGCGATTGGCACGTCATCCATCTCAATGACAACATCGCATTCAGCGCGGGCTCAGCCCAGGACCAGTGGCTCGTGGCGGATCTCGCCCGGACCACAAAGGCATGCGTGATCGCGATCTGGCATAACCCGCTGTTTCTGTCGTCCAACAGCGCAGGTTGGACCAGAAACGTGGACCACAAAATTCTGTGGGATCGGCTCTATGCGGCAGGCGCGGACGTCGTCCTCAACGGGCAGCAGCATGACTACGAGCGCTTCGCGCCGATGCGTCCCGACGCGACTCCCGACGCAGCGCACGGCATCCGCCAATTCAACGTGGGGACGGGCGGCGAGAGCACTTTCCGACCGACCGTGGCGATTCATCCTTCGAGTCAGGCGCTTGGCTCGGATTTCGGCGTGCTGAAGCTCACTCTCGGCGCGGGGACCTACTCGTGGCGCTTCATGCCCATTCCCGGCCGGTCGTTCACCGATAGCGGGAGCGGGACCTGTCACGGAGCACCGTAGCAAGGATTCTACGCATGGTGTGACTCCTTTTTGATTCATGCTGGAGGGAGAGCGTTGCGGCTAACGT
>JBHEMG010000120.1:0-4814 GCA_046262715.1 Gemmatimonadales bacterium | reverse complement strand
AAGCTGCTCAGCGCGATGGTGATGGGCGTCGGCATCGCCGGCATGCACTACACCGCGATGTCGGCGGCGCGCTTCACGACCGGTCACGTGATATCGCAGCCGGCGCGCTTCGTCCTCGCCAGCCACGGACTCGCGGTCGCCGTCTCCGTGGCAACGCTGGTGATGCTGGTCCTGGCGCTCATTGGAGCGGTGATCGACCGCCGCCTCCAGTCCAGAGTCGAATACCACCGCCAGCTGGTGGAGTGGAGCGCCGAGCTGGCAATGCAGGTCGAGGAATCGCGCCGTCTGTCCATCGAGCTGGAGACGATGAACGCGCATCTCCAGCGCTCGCTCCACGACGCCGAGCGCGGGCGGCGGCAGCTCGCCGAGGAGCACGAGGCGTATGCCGCGCTGCAGCGCGTCGCCCACCAGGAGGCGGCGAGGGCGCGCTGGCTGGAGGGTGTCGCCGAGACGACGACGGCACTGGCGCACGAGGTCAACAATCCGCTCACGGCGCTGATGATGAACGCCGAGCTGCTCGAGGAGCTGGGTGCGGAGAGAGCTCCCGATTCAGCGGCGGAGATTCTGAGGGCGGCGCGACGCATCGCTGCGGTCATCAATCGTCTGACCAATGCCGGCGATCTGCACTCGGTGCCATACATCGGCGCCAATCGAATGATCGATCTGTCGCCGGGTGATTCGACCTGACTGGCCTTTTATTCGTCTCCTGGCGGCTGGTCGGCGAAAAAATCCAGGTGTGATTCCCGCTAACGCTGTATGGGTTCTCCACTCCCGATGCCGGGCTGTCCAACTCTTTGCGCAGACGTTGCGCCGTGCGATTCCGAGAGCAGCCTGGTCACGAAGCGCTGGCCCTCCGACACCCGCTCGATCTCGATGGCGATGGCATCCATTCCGTTCTCCAGGCGCTGCAGCCGCTCGGTAGCGTCGTTGTCCAGCTGGGATCGCCTCGGCGTGCGACGCCTCCAGCGGCGACGCATCACGAAATAAATCACCATCATCGCGCCAAACACCGAGAACCCGCCGGCAGCCACTCCGTCCTCGAAGTTGTCGGGCGGCGGGCGGTCGCTCCGCTCGGTGCCGGCAACCAGGTCCGCGGGCGCGGCGGCCAGCTGCTGTCCGGTTCGCGCCAGATCACCTTCGAGCTGGAGAATGCGCTGATCGAGAAGCTGAATTCTCTGCTCGAGCCCGGGGCGTGCGGCGTCCGGTCCGGTCCCGGCCAATTCCTGAGCGACTTCGCTGCGCCGCGACGTGACGTTCTCGAGCTGGTCGGAGATCTGGGAGCGCTGCGCTTCGATGGCGCGGATCTCCGCTCGCGTGCGCGGAACCGGCAGCGTCTGCGCTTTGCCGTCGGCGCCGATCAAGGTGTAGGTCGCTGTCGGCGCGGCCGTCGCTGCTTTCGGCGCGACGTCCGGCGCTGGTGTCTGGGGCTGCGTAGCGGTCGGCATGAATTTCATACGGTTCCGAAGCGCCTGGAGTTACAGACTCAGTCCTTGTACGGATCGTACTCGTTCTCGCCCGCCATCACAACGATCAGCGGGCGCAGGGTGTGCAGAACCCGCACCGTCTCGCCCTGCGCGGCCAGCACTTCGGGTAAGCGGCGATACGCCTGTGGGGCCTCATCGAGTCCGCCGCCGCGCAGGATTATTCCCTTGGGGCCGAGCCACTCGTTGACCATCTGCCACGAGATTTTCCCCGGCGCGACGATGCGCGCCCTGGCGCCCCAGCCTTTCATTTTTCCGCGCGCTTCGGTGCGCGACATCACTCTGCCGGCGCCGTGCACCGTCGACCACATCGCGGCGTCGGATTTATCGGGTGCGTCGCGGGTGCCTTCGAGAATGACGGCGTCGTCGCCCATCGATCCGCCGACGAATCCGCGCTGGCCGGGAAATGCGGGCGTCGCTCCCTTGCGCACTACCACCAATTCCTCGCCGCCGTGCTGCTCCTTCCAGGCGAAGTTGTGGTGGTTGTGGACGAGGTCGAGCTCCCTGCCCCCTAATATCGACACGACTTTTCGCGCCACCCATTCTCTGCCGGCGTAAGCGTAGCGTCCTCCAAGGTTCATGAGGGCCCAGTAGGCGTCGCCGAGGGGGGTGGAGAGATCGAGGAGCGCCTCGCGCTCGGGGACGCGGGTGCCCCACTTCTCGTTCATCGAGAGCGCCAGCACACCCGACGCGACGGTGTGGCCGAAGCCGCGAGATCCAAAATGCACGCCGACCCAGATGCGGCCTGCCTCGTCAGCGAACACATCCACGTAATGATTGCCGCTGCCGACTGTGCCGAGCTGGTCCCGTGCTTTCTTCCTGAGATCGGATGCCGCGGCCGCGGGAATCGCGTCCCACGCCGGATCATCGATGAGGGTGTCGGCATCGGGCGCATCGTCGGCTCGATTGCTGAGACCGACGCCGAAGGAGATGGTGCGCTGGATCTGGCTGGCGATGCGCTCGAGGTCGTCGCGGGTGAAATCAGCGATGGTGCGGTCGGTCATGATAGCCGCGTTGCCGCAAGCGATGTCGAACCCCACGCCGACCACCGACACTTTGTTTCGGTACGCGGCGACGCCGCCGATCGGCATCACGTATCCCATGTGGCCGTCCGCCATCAGCGCCGTGCGCTCGGCGCGGGTCGCTACGTCGCGTAGCTGGGTGAGGGTCTTTTGGTCGTGGACGCCGAAAACCGCTGGCTCGCTCATGCCGTCAGCTGACGCCGGCGATTTGCTCGGGGGCAATCCCATAGTCGCGCAGCTTGCGATAGAGCGTGCGCTCACCGATGTCGAGAATCTCGGCGGCCTTGCGGCGATTCCCGCGTGTCTCTCTCAGCGCCGCTTCGATCGCGGCCCTCTCGATTTCGGCCATCGTCATGCCCGGCGTCAACGTCACCGTACTCGGCACAGCCGGCTGGTCGGGCGGCTCGATGGCGCGCGAGATCGCCGCCGATGCGATCGCCGCCGGCGGATGCACTTCGCCGACCCACTCCTGGGTGTCGCGACGCGCGTCGTCCATGCGCCGGCGCAGCTCCTCCACCTGCAACCGGAGCTCCAGCATGCTCCTCACCAGAAACTCCAGCTCGCGTCCCTCCGCGCCCACGGCGCCCCGCACCAGCGGGCCGACGTGCACCGGCAGAAATCGCGCGGCGCCACCCTCGCGAATCGCTCGCGGAATGTCTTCGGGCCCGATCTCGCGGCCCGGTGCGAGCACCACCATGCTCTCGACCAGATTCCGCAGCTCGCGCACGTTGCCGGGCCACGGATAGCTCATGAGAATTTCCATCGCCTCGGCGGAGATGCCGCGGAAGGTGCGGTCGTGCTGCGCCGAGAATTCCTTGATGAAGCGGCGCACGAGGATGGGGATATCCTCCCGTCGCTCGCGCAGCGGCGGCAGATAAATGCTGAGGACGTTGAGGCGATAATAGAGGTCGGCGCGGAAGTGTCCGTCTTCGACGCTCTCGCGCAGCGGACGATTGGTGGCCGCGACGACGCGCACGTCGATCGGAATCATCGTCGCCCCGCCGACCCGGGTAAGCTTTCTCTCCTCGAGCACGCGCAGCAGCTTGACCTGGGTCGAGGGCGGGATCTCGCCGATCTCATCGAGAAACAGCGTTCCGTCGTCGGCGAGCTCGAAGCGACCGATTCTGCGCTCGGCCGCGCCGGTGAACGCGCCCTTCTCGTGTCCGAACAGCTCACTCTCGATCAGCGTCTCGGGCAGCGCCCCCGCGTTGACGGCGATGAACGGTTTGCCACGCCGCGGACTCAGCTTGTGAATGGCCTGCGCGACGAGCTCCTTGCCGGTGCCGCTCTCGCCCTCGATGATGACGGTGCTCGACACCGGCGCGATCTGCTCGACCTTGAGCAGCACCTGGCCGATCGCTTCGGATTGGCCGATCAGGCCCGTGAGCTCGGTGAGCCGCTTGCGGTCGAGGACGCGGCGCACCGCCAGGTACAATTCGTCGGCGGAGATCGGCTTGGTAAAGATGTCGGTGAAGCCGATGGTGCGAAGACTCTCGCGCAGGTCGGGATCCTCGACGTCGGCAAGACCGACGACCGACGTTCCGTTCCACAGCTGGTCGCGCACGATCTGCAGAATGTTCGAGTCGCCGAGGTTGCCGGTGAGGACAATGAGATCGGGCCTGAAGCGCTTGATCTCGGCGCGCAGGTCGTCGAGAGGGGAGACGACCGCGGTCTGGGTGTCCGCCGCTTCGAGCAGCGCGTTGAGTCTGACCGCGGGCTCGACGTCGGCGAGGGTAATGAGAACTTTCAACGCGCCAGCTCGGGACCGGCGTGACCGCCTGGCCCCCCGGGAAGAGTATGCTCGGTGACCTTGCCGCTCAGGACATCACAAGCGTGCTGAATTATCGGATCCAGCGCATCGAGTCCGTCGCGCACGCCGCTGGGCGAGCCGGGCAGATTCACGATCAGAGATCTGCCCCGCACTCCGGCGACCCCGCGCGCGAGCGCGGCGCGGGGGAAGTTGGGCAGCGACAACACCCTGATCCGCTCGGCAATTCCTTCGGCCTCGCGCTCGATCACCGCGCGCGTCGCCTCGGGCGTAACATCGCGCTCGGCGAGACCGGTCCCGCCCGTGGTGAGAACCAGGTCCGCAGCGTCGGTGTCGCAGGCGTTGACCAGCGCGCGCGCCACGAGCTGCGCGCCTTCGGTGGCCGCCCATTCCACCGCGGCGTCACCGGACGTGTCGGCCCGCTCGCCGCGCGAGCCCGCGTCGGAGATCGTGAGTACCGCCACCCGCATCGATGCTCCTTGCTCTCGCCGGACCGGCGGCCTATAGGTGAGACGCGTCCTTGTAGAAGGGCGTCTTCACGAC
>JBHEMG010000119.1:0-2928 GCA_046262715.1 Gemmatimonadales bacterium | reverse complement strand
CGATTATCACAGCGGCCGCGCCCAACCTCTCGCCGAAACTTTGGTACGGCATGCCCGCATATGCCAAGGACGACAAAGTCGTCTGCTTCTTCCAAGGCGCGCAAAAGTTCAAAACGCGCTACGCGACGCTGGGCTTCAGCGACAAGGCCAACCTCGACGACGGCAACCTGTGGCCGACCGGCTTCGCGCTGCACAAGCTGACCGATGCTGAAGAGAAGAGGATCGGCGCGCTGGTGAAGAAGGCGATCAGCTAAGGCCGCATGCGTCTCGTCACGTTCGGCGAAGCGATGGTGCGGCTCACGCCCCCGGCGCTCGAGCGGGTCGAGCAGGCTACGCGCTTCGACGTCCACGTGGGCGGCGCCGAGATGAACGTCGCGGTGCTCGCCGCTCGGCTTGGGCTCGCGTCGCGTTGGGTGTCCCGGCTTCCCGACAACGCGCTGGGGCGGATGATCGGGGCCCGAGCCACAGAGCACGGCGTGGACGCGCGCGTCGAGTGGACCGAAGACGCCCGCGCGGGCCTGTATTTCGTGGAGCTGGATGCCGCCGCGCCGCGCGCCCGCAACGTCCTGTACGATCGCGCGGGATCCGCCATCAGCATGGTCAGTCCCGGGAGCATCGACTGGGTTTCCGCGTTTGCGGGTGCGCGCTGGTATCACGTCAGCGGGATCACGCCGGCATTGAGCGATGGGACTGCTCTGGTCACCGCGGAGTCGCTCGTGGCAGCGAAGCACGCGGGGCTGACGGTCAGTTACGATCTGAACTACCGCAGCAAGCTGTGGAGCGCGGAACGCGCCCGCGCGGTGCAAGAACCGTTGCTCGGGCATGTGGACGTGCTGATAACGACGGAGGACGATGCGCGTCTCGTGTTCGGCATCGCTGCCGAGTCGCAGGAGGTCGCGCGTGTGCTCCAGCGGCGCTTCGGGCTCAGCGCGGTCGCGATCACGCTGCGGGATAGCACTCGTGCCGCAGTCGTGTTCGCGGACGGGGAAATGCACTCCGCGCCATGCCACGAGGTGACAGTGGTGGATCGTTTTGGCGCGGGGGACGCGTTCTGTGGCGGGCTGATCGTGAGCCGGTTGGAGCAGCGCGGCTGGGACGAAGCGGTGCGCTTCGGCGCCGCGACCGCCGCGCTCAAGCACACGATCCCGGGCGATTTCTGCCTCGTGACTCGCGACGATGTCGAGCGGCTGCTGCGTGGCATGCGTACGCGAGTGTCGCGTTGACGAACAGGAGCGTGGTCGACACGCTGCGCGAGGTGGGCATCATTCCGATCATCCGTGCGCCGAGCGCGGACGCTGCAGTGGCCGTGGCCGAAGCACTGCTCGAGGGTGGTCTCACCGTTGCCGAAATCACGATGACCGTTCCCAATGCGATCGACGCCATCGGCGTGGTCGCAAAACGCTTGTCCGGCAGGCTGCTCCTCGGCTTGGGGACGGTGACGGACGCCGACACTGCGGGGCGCGCGATCGATGCCGGGGCGCAGTTCATTGTGACGCCGTGCCTGGTGCCGGAAGTCATCGAGACTGCACGGCGCGCGGATGTCGCCGTGCTGCCGGGCGCCCTCACGCCCAGTGAGGTGTTCGAAGCGCATCGTCGTGGCGGCGACATGGTGAAGGTGTTTCCGGCGCAGGCGGTCGGCGGCGCCGCGTATCTGCGGGCGCTGCGCGCGCCGTTTCCCCACATCCCGCTCGTCCCGACGGGCGGTGTGACACTCGACAACGTGGTGGAGATGTTTGAGGCGGGCGCCGCGGCCGTCGGGGTCGGGACGGAGCTGATCTCACAGGTTGCGCTGGCCCGGCGCGATTACGCCGCGATTACGGCACGCGCGAAGCAGTTTGTTACGGCAGTGCGACAGGCGCGCCCCTAAGCGGGGGCTCGTGTTTTTCGGCAGAGCGGTTCACTTTCCCTCATGCTCCGACTCCCCGTTTTCCTCGCCCTCCTCGTTTCCGTCTCAGCTCTCGCACACGCACAGCAACCGCGCGTGCTCGTCTTCTCCAAGACCGCGGGCTACCGGCACAGCTCCATCCCCAACGGGATCGCCGCGATACGGAAGCTCGGGCAGGAGAATGGGTTCGCGGTCGACACGACCGAAGACGCGGGCGCCTTTACCCAGAAGAACCTGGCGCACTACGCCGCCGTCGTGTTCCTGAGTACGACGGGTGATGTCCTGAACGCGATGCAACAGGATGTGTTCGAGCGCTACATCCAGGCCGGCGGCGGATACGTCGGCGTGCACTCCGCGACGGACACCGAGTACGACTGGCCGTGGTACGGCCGGCTGGCTGGCGCCTGGTTCAACGGCCATCCCGGCAATCCCAACGTCCGCCACGCCCGCTACCGCACGCTCGACACCACGCATGTCTCGACGAAGGGGATGCCGGCGAGCTTCGAGCGCGACGACGAGTTCTACAACTTCAAGTCGATCGACCCGACCATCCACGTGCTCGTCGAGATCGATGAAACGAGCTACGAGGGCGGCACGAACGGCGCCCACCACCCGATGAGCTGGTACCACGATTTCGACGGCGGCCGCGCGTGGTATACCAACATGGGGCACACGGAAGCGACATACACCGAGCCGCTGTTCCTGCAGCACCTGCTCGGCGGGCTGAAATACGCGATCGGCACAGGGAAAGTCGACTTCGGCCGCGCGCGCCCCGAGGAGAATCGCTTCACGCGCGTGGTGCTCGCGGAGAAGCTCGATGAGCCTATCGAGCTCGCGGTGTTGCCGGACGAGCGCGTGCTGTTCATCGAGCGCCACGGCTACGTGAACCTGTACACGCCGTCGGACGGGCATACACGCCGCATCGCGACGATTCCGGTCAGCACCAAGTACGCCGATTCGAGCCAAGCCGAAGACGGCCTGCTGGGCCTCGCCACCGATCCCGGCTTCGCGACCAACGGCTGGGTGTACATGTACTACTCGCC
>JBHEMG010000118.1:0-3385 GCA_046262715.1 Gemmatimonadales bacterium | reverse complement strand
GTGAGCTGTGAACGAGCCTGAGCCTGGGTGGCGTCCCGGTCCTCGGGGGTGAACGGATTCCACAGTCCGCCGCGCTCGTCGTAGGTGCGCATGTCGCGGATCTCGACCGCGATGAGCTTCGCCTTGGGAATGCGGATGGTGATGTGTCGGCGCACGTGATCGATGATGACGTCGGGATTGTCACGAAGGTCGATCCCCGCCAGAAGCCTCCCCGTCACGACCACCAGCGATCGCTTGGTCGAGCCGTACCAGGTGTTCTCGTAGACGATGACGTCGCGCACCATCGCTTCGCTGGAGACGAGCTTGGCGACCGCCTTCACCTGATCGACGACGACGTCGTGGGTGATCGAAGTCTCGTTGCGGCCGAGGAACGAGCCCGGCACCAGCCTGGTGGCGCAATACCCGAACGCAATCAGGATGACGAGCGCCACCACGATGAGGACGGAGCCGATGCCGAACAGCCGGCGACGGGCGGGTGAGGCCTGGGTCGATGTCATCGTTCATGGACGGGGTGGAGAGTCAAATTGCAACCCGCGTCCTCGCTTGCGACGCGGGCCGCGTCGGTCCCGATCCAACTCTCAAGCGGTCGATCGCGGCGGCGATCTCGTCGAAGTCGCCCGGCGTAAGATCGAGAGTCGCCGCATCGAGCCAGCCGTCGACCTGTGCGGGCGACCGCGCGCCCACGATCGCGCCTGTCACTCCGGGCCACGCCAGCGTCCACGCCACCGCAATCGCCGCCACCGTCGTATCGTGGCGCTGCGCAATCGGCTTCAGCGCATCGCGCAGGGTGATGTTCTTTTCCAATCGTGGCGTCTGGAAATTGGGAGAGCGCTTGCGCCAATCGTCGTCCGGCATGTGCTTCACCTTGTCGGCAGTGAAGCTGTCGGTGAGGATTCCAGACTGCATCGGGCTGTAGGCGATGACCCCGGTGCGGTGTGCGTTGCACCATGGAATTTCGGCCGCTGCGGTGTCGCGCCGAATCAGCGAGAAGGGTGGCTGCAGCGAATCGACGTGCCGCAGCGCGTCGATCTTCCTGAGAAGCGAAGTGTCGAAATTGGAGACGCCGATGGCGCGCACCTTTCCTTCCTCGACCAGTTGCTCCATCACTCTCCAGGACTCCTCCACCGGGATGCCGGTGGCGTCAGGCCAATGGAACTGGTAGAGGTCGATGCGCTCGACGCGGAGCCGACGGAGCGATTCCTCGCACTCGCGGCGGATCTGTCCGAGCGAACGCACCGCGTCCTTCATCCGATCGTCGCCCCAAATCATCCCGCACTTGGTGAAGACGAAGGGGCGGTCGCCGGCGTCGCGGCCCGACAGCATTCTGCCCACCACTTCCTCCGAGTGACCCAATCCGTACACCGGCGCGGTGTCGATCCAGTTGATGCCGCGCTCGATGGCGTGGTTCATCGCCGCGATCGATTCGTTGTCGTCCTGCGGGCCCCAGGCGAAGGACCAGCCGCCCCCGCCGATCGCCCAGGCGCCGAAGCCGACGCGTGTGAGCTCCAGGTCGGTGGTCCCAAGCTGGCGAAGAGGAAGGCTCGTAACCATGATTACGTTTCCTGGCAGGGTGGTATCGCGGGGCTAAAGTGACGATAGCAATGCAGTCGACAAAAGCAATGGGTGCATGGCCTGCACTGGCGCTCGCAGAGTGGGCCGATACGCAGGCGACGGTGCACCGATGGACGCAGATAATCGGCAAGACCAGACTCGCGTTCGCCCCGATGCAGAACCATTGGTGGCAGGTCGTGCTCTACGTCACCAGCCGTGGCCTCACCACCTCGCCGATTCCATATGAAGATCGCACCTTCGAGGTCAGCTTCGATTTCACCGACCACCGGCTGATCGCGGAAACGAGCGACGGCATTCGGCGCGAAACGCGGCTCGAGCCGCGGTCGGTCGCCGACTTTTACGCCGATTACAAGTCGATGCTCGGCGCGCTGGGCATAGACGCAAAGATCTTCCCGGTGCCGATGGAGCTTCCCGACACTTTGCGCTTCGACCAGGACCGTGTCCACACCGCCTACGATCCCGATGCGGCGAACCGCGGCTGGCAGATTCTGGTGCACACCGACCGGGTGCTGAAGGAGTTTCGCGCCCGCTTCCTCGGCAAGACCAGTCCGTCGCAGTTCTGGTGGGGCGCATTCGATCTGGCGTGCACACGATTCTCGGGACGCCCGGCGCCTCTGCATCCGGGCGGTATTCCAAACTGCCCCGACTACGTGATGCGCGAAGGTTATTCCCATGAGTGCATCAGCGCCGGCTGGTGGCCGGGAACGCCGGGCGGTCCGGTCGCCGAACCCGCCTTTTACGCCTACTCCTACCCGGAGCCGCCCGGCTACGACACTTCGCGCGTCGGTCCCGAGGGGACGTATTACGACGCCCAGTTGCACGAGTGGATTCTGCCCTACGAGCGGGTCCAAACCGCGGCACACCCGGAGCGGGCAGTGCTGGAGTTTCTGCAAAGTAGCTACGAGACGGCGGCGGAGCTGGCGAAGTGGGACCGTGCCGCGCTGGAACGTCCGTCGGGCTGGACGCCACCACCATCCGCCGCGGCGGACCGATTGTCAGCGCGCCTTTGATCCGCCCTTGCCGGGGACTGGTTCGTGCATCATCTCATACAACCGAGAAATGTTCGACGTGCCGTCGATCGCCCACTTTCAGCCGTAGCCGCGCCCAACGACTTCCGTCCCGACCGCAAGGAGCAGAACGATGAGAGCCCGAGAGATCATGACGAAGAAACCCGACTGCTGCACTGGCGATCAGACGGCGCGTGACGCCGCACAAGTGATGCGCGATCGCGACTGTGGGGTCGTGCCGATCGTTGATGACGCGGGCAGAGTGATCGGGATCGTGACGGACCGGGACCTGACGATCCGCGCCATCGCCGCCGGGAAGGTCGCCGAGACGAAGCTGAGAGATCTGATGACGGCGGCCCCGGCGAGCTGTGGGCAGGACGACGATTTGCGGGACGTCGAGCAGCGGATGGCGGAGCTCCAGGTGCGGCGCATCCCGATCGTCGATGCCGGCGGCCGCTGCCTCGGCATCATCTCCCAGGCCGACATCGCGCGCGCGGCGAGCATCGACGATGGCGTGGTGACGGGCGAGGAAGTAGCGCTGGTGGTCGAGCAGATATCGCAGCCACGGAACCGGGCGAAGCCAAAGCCCGAAGTGCGAGAAAGCGCGCAGCTATAGTTATCCCCCGCGCGCATCGCTCGTCCTGAATACACAGGACTCGTAAGGACGATGCGTGAAAAAACATTGCAATTTCTGCGGCGAGCCGCTGACGGCCGACGCGAAAGAGTGCCAGCAGTGCGGTTGGGATGTATCCAAGGACGCACCACCGAGCACCGATCCCGGCGACACCAAGGCGCGCGTTGGCGTG
>JBHEMG010000117.1:0-3728 GCA_046262715.1 Gemmatimonadales bacterium | reverse complement strand
CACGATCTTCCCGAAGGTCTGATTGGACTCCATCAGCTCGTGCGCGTCGCCGATCTCAGCGAACTGAAAGACGCGGTCGATCACCGGTCTCAACCTACCGGACTCGAAGAACGGCACGATGCGCTGCGAGAACTCTCGGGCGAGCTCGATCTTCTCCTCGATTGCACGGGCGCGGAGAACCGTGCCGACGATCGTCAGTCGCTTGCGCAGCAGCACGTGCATCGGAAACGACGCCGTTCCCCCGGCAGTGAGGCCGACCACCACGACGCGGCCGCGCCGCGCCAGCACCCGCAAATTTCCCTCGAGGTAGCTGCCGCCAACCAGGTCCACGATCGCGTCGATCCGGTCGACACCGACGCTCGACTCGACCTGCTCGGCCCAATCGCCGCCAGAGGCGTCGATGGGAACGTGCAGTCCGAGAAGCCGCGCGCGCTCCAGCTTGTCCGCGGAGCGCGCGGTGCCAGTCACCGTCGCGCCGGCGATCCGCGCTATTTGCAGAGCCGCAGTTCCCACTCCGCTTCCCACGGCGTGGATGAGAACGTTTTCGCCGAACCGCAGCGCCAACCGATTGAAGAGCGCGTCGTACGCGGTCAGAAACACTTCCGGAATGGCGCCGAGCTCCTCCCACGACATCCTCTGCGGCGCCCGTATGACCTCGCGCTCATGCACGCATAGATGCTCGGCGTGCGCGGCCCCACCGATGATTCCCATCACCCGATCACCGACCTTCCACATCGAAGCGGCGGGACCGAGCGCATCCACCTCGCCCGCGTACTCCATCCCGCTGATGTCCGCCGCCACCCCGGGTGGCACAGGATAGTTCCCCTCGCGCTGCAGCAAGTCCGCGCGATTGAGAGCGGAAGATCTCACCCTCACCCTCACCTGCCCCAGCCCCGGCTCCGGCGTCGGCCGCTCCTGAATCTCGAGCACCTCCGGCCCACCCGCCCGTGTAATGATCACCGCTTTCATGAGCGCAAAATACTCAAACAGAAAAAAGAAAAGCCGGCCCTCGCGAGCCGACTTTTCCGTTGTTGCCGTTGTGATATTCTCGACGTCGTGACCTCGTACCTGACGCCTACACTGCTGACGCCTCGCACCCCTTCAGTTGCAGTTACAAGCCCTACCTGACTTTGTTTCCATTGACGTCCCACACTTCGACCGGCCCGAGATTCCTGCTGCGAATCGGCCCCTCGATCTTGGACAAATCACCCGCCACCACGACGATTACATTGTTCGGCGTCAGTCGCGCCGACGCCACGCTGCTGAGATCCGCGGGCGTCACCGCCGCCAGGCGCTCTCGGTACGTGGTGTAAAAATCCACCGGCAGGCCCCAAACAATCAGCTGCTGGATTCGACCCGTCAGCCCCTGAACGCTCTGCACGGAGCTGGGGAAGCTCGAAACGAGATTGTTCAACGCCCCTTGCAGCTCCGGGCCGGGGACCGGCTCGCTCGCGATCCGCTTGTACTCGCCGATCGCTTCGACCAGCGCCGAGTCGGTCGAGCTGGTTCGCACATCACTGTTGATGCGGAACGCTCCACTCCCGGGGCGCAGATCGAGTCCGCTGAAAGCGCCATAAGTGTACCCATGCTTCTCACGAAGATTCATGTTGACCCGTGAGCTGAAGCCGCCGCCGAGGACGTGATTGAGTGCCACCATTTTCAGGTAATCTGGATCGGTGGCGCGGAATCCCGCCTGACCGACTACGATCGAGGACTGCACCGAGGCCGGCCGGTCGACGAGGATGATCCTCGTCCCCGAGCTCGCCCTGATCGGATTTGCGACCGGGGCGAGGGCGCTGCTGCTCGCGGTCCACGCACCGTACGCCTGTTGCGCGATGGTTTGCGCTTCCGGCCTCGTGAGGTCGCCGACGAGCAACAGTGTCGAGGCCGCCGGCGCGTACATCGTGCGATGCCAGTTGACGATGTCGTCGCGCGTCAGGGCGGAGATCGTGGCCGGCGTTCCGCTCGCGGGACGCGAGAAGGGTGCGGTGCTGTCGAAGGCGGCGCGCAGAAATGCATCCGATGCGAGACCGGCCGTCTGGGCGTGAGTCTGTGCGTATTGCGCGAGAGCGCGATTCTTGACCCGCGTGATCTCCGTCGTGGGGAAGCTCGGCGAGATCACCGTTTTCGCCGCCAGCGTCAGCGCCTGCGGGAAGACGGTCTTGAGTGCGACCACATCGGCGAATCCGTTGTTGTAGCCAGCGCCGGTGGAGAATCGAGCACCGAGCTCGTCCATCGCGCGCGCGATGTCCGCGCCGGTCATGGTGCCGGTGCCTTCCGACAACAGCGACCCCGTGAGAGATGCCAGACCGCTTTTCGCGGCCGGCTCTCGCTGCGCCCCGGCGTCGACGATCAGCCGCGCCTCGACCACCGGCACTGTGTGCTTCTCGACGAGAATTACCTTGAGGCCGTTGGAAAGCTGGAACTGCTCCACCGGTGGAAAAGCGTACGGACGGAGGGCGCCCGGTGCCGGCGGATTCACCGTCTGGGCGCCCGTGACACCCGCAAAGGACAACGCCGCGGCGAACAGCGACAATCTCCCCGGAATGAATGAGTGGCGGCGCATTAGCGATTTCCTCCAACCGACGTCGTGCTCGCCGTCTTTTTCGCGGGGACGTATACGAGGATCACGCGATTGGACGGGACGAGTCGCTCTCGCGCCAGCGCATTAAGATTGTCGAGCGTCACACGATCGAAGTCGCCGAGGACCTTGTTGACGTGGTTCGGATCGTGGAAGAAAGTCCAACCCTCGGCGAGCCGGTCGGCGCGACCACCAAAGCCGCCGGTGAACTGGAGTCCATTCACGAAATTGAACCGCTCCTGCGCGCGCGCCCGGTCCAGCTCCGACTGCGTAAAGCTGGAAGTTCCCGCCAGCTCGGCTAGCAGCGCCCGTTCGAGCGAGTCTGGGCTGCTGCCCGGCCTGCCACTCGCTACGAACACCAGCATGTCGCCGCCATTCGCGAGGCCGATGTTGAAGCCGCTGACGTTGGTCGCCACCTGCTGTTTGCGAACCAGTGACTCGTCGAGACGCGATGAATTTCCCCCGCCGATGACATCGGCGAGAATCCGGACCGTCTCCGCGCGCCTATCCGTGACTGGAGGCACGCGATAGGTCACATAGACGCGCGGCGCCGGCGCCAGCTGGTCCTGCACGACGATCCGCTGCTCTCTGCCGACGACCGTCGGGACGCTCATGTCGGCGAGCCTGGGCGGATTTGGTCCGCGCGGAATGGGCCCGAAATATTTGCGTACCATCTCCTTCGCTTGCGCGACGTCAATGACCCCCGCGACAACCAGGACCGCATTGTTCGGCGCTTAGTAGGTCTTGAAAAAGTTCTGCACGTCGCTCACCGACGCGGCCGAGAGATCCGTCATCGAGCCGATCACGTCGTGGTGATACGGGTGCGAATCCGGAAAGAGCAGCTCCTCGGTCTTCTCCAGCCAGGTACCATAGGGCTGGTTGTCGACGCCCTGCCGACGCTCGTTCTTCACCACCTCGCGCTGATTGTCCAGTTTTTCCTGGGTCAGAGTCTGCGTCAGCGTCCCCATTCTGTCGGACTCGAGCCAGAGCGCCAGCTCCAGCTGATTCGATGGCACCTGCTCGAAGTAATTGGTGCGGTCCCAGCTGGTGGTGCCGTTGATATCCGAGCCCGCCCTCCCGCCCGCCGCCTCGAGAAGCGCCCAATGCTGGCCGTCCGCGACGTTCTTCGAGCCCTTGAACATCATGT
>JBHEMG010000116.1:0-5814 GCA_046262715.1 Gemmatimonadales bacterium | reverse complement strand
CTCTTGTCCCTCGGCCTCACGCTGATGTGGATGATCGTGGCGTTTTCGTAGGACCTGATCTCGCCCTGAATGGCAGATCTGTTATCCGTGTAAAGACCTTGTCTGAGCGAAGCGAAGACGAAGCAGTGAGACAAATCCTCGCTGATTTTGTTCGGAGGCAGGTTGGAAACGGGGTTGTCCTCATTGAAAGACTTTATTGCCATGTTGAAATGGCCAATTGCCGGGTTGAAGGCGCCGGTTACTCCCTGGAAATCGCTGTTACAGGGTCTGAAGCTGCCATACTGAACGTTTCAAGTTCACTGTCCCAGGTCTAAGTCCTCGTACGGCATGTTGAATGTCTTGTGAGGCATGTTGAATGTCTTTTGAGCCATGTTGAATGTCTTTTCAGGCATCTGGAATGTCTTTTCAGGCACCTGGAATGTCTTCTGAGGCATGTTGAAGGTCGTTAACCGAGGCTGAAAGTCGTATGTCGGAGGTTTAAGGTCGTATGTCGGATGTTTAAGGTGTCGTCACCCACATTCCAGGAACCGCCCATGAAATGGGTCGTCGCGCCCAACTACGCCGCCACCTCGGGGTTCGGGCAAACCCTCGAAGGCCCGCTCAGCGGCCTCTTCGGCGTCATGCTGATCTATGCCGTGTTCAAGCCGTCGCGTATTGTAAAGCAACGCCCTTCACGAGGCACTATGCGCCTTCTTCCTGTCGTCTCGTTGTCCGTGCTGCTCGGCATTCCCTGGAAGCCCCTTGTCGCTCAACAGGTCATCATAAAGGACGCCTCGCCCAGCGACGTGGTCCGCGCGATCAACGAGCACATCAGCAGTCAGGGATTTCGCCTGGAAGATTCGAGTGCCAAACGCGCACTCTTCTCCCTCGATCGGGGACTGGTGTCGCAACGGACAAACTCCATGGTTCAGAGCGTTCCCGTCGTCCTCGAGCTCCAGCTTCGTTTCAAGCCAAAGCCCGATGGGCTGCAGGTAGATGCTGACGAAGAAGTCGTCGGTGCGCGCGGAAACCGGCAATTCGAGTTTCGCAGACGGGTGCAGGGGACCGCTGAGCGCGAGACGATACAACGCCTGCTCGAAACGGTGAAAAGTGATCTTGAGGGCCGCGCTGATTCCACTGCGCGTTAGTGAATCGAAATGCTCCGCAGCCCTTTAGGGCTCGCGTCTTCGCCGAGCCGGCGCCCTTCGCTACGCTCAGGGCAGGCTTTCAGCGCAGGGATTCCACTTCGACGATTAGTCGAATCGCGGTTAGAGACTCACCCGTCGTGCTTATCCGTGCCCTAAAGGGCCGACTCGGCCACTGCGCGCGTCCTGAAGGACGCCACACGCATTCGTTTGGTTGGGATCCACCCAGCCCGTTCGGTATCCTCGCGATATGCCGTTTCGTTTCTACGCCCACCTTTCGTGGACAACCTGGGCGCGGTTGCCGCTGATCGATGAAACCGTCGCCAACTTCCTCGGCCCATTCCTCCTCGCCGAAGCGAAGCGCCACGGCGCGCGCGTCATGGAGCTGGGAATCGTGCGCGATCATGTGCACCTGCTACTCGAGCTCCCGCCCGTCTACGATGCTCCGCGACTCGTGCAGGGCTTGAAGGGCGCCAGCGCGCGGATTGCCAACCGCGACGGCCACTCGGGGCGGGGGAGCCTCCGCTGGGAGAAAGGCTACGACTTTCGGTCGGTCGGCATCCGCCAGCTCCCCGGCGTCACGGCGTACGTGCGCGATCAGGAGCTCAAGCACGGTCCACCGAAACCATCCAGGCCGATGAGCCCTTCAGGGCTCGCGTAGTCGCCGAGCCGGCGCTTCAGCGCACGGGAAGCAACCATCGGAGCTCCCTCATCCATCCAAAATCCAACGCGCCTCGCCGCCGGAGCCGCCGCATCGGGTGAAAATCCTCCGTCACCGTGCCAAGACTCTCGCTCACCGCGTCCCAATGCTCGCTCACCGGATCCCAATGCTCGCTCACCCAGTCCCAATGCTCCCTCGCGGCGTCCCAATGTCCGCTCATCGCGTCACCAAGCTCGCTCATCGGCCCCGAATCGTCCCTCATCGGTCGCGAGTACTCGCTCCTCGGGCCCAAATGGACCGTATTCGTCGCTAGAAGGACGCGCACCGGCCCTCGAAGGACGCGTACCGCGCTTCGAAACACCAACTCGGCGCATTGCACGACCCGCATCGGACATCGACTTCGCGAATCACCCCCCGAATTGCCGCAGATGATCATCGACGTGCTTCGCCTGCACCCGGCTGATGAACCTCCCCGTTACCGTGCCGAACACCGGCGATTCCGGCCAGCGAGAATCGATCGGTTTGCTCGCGAATCGCCGCGCACAGCCTCGCCAATCTCCCCCCGGCCACGCCGCGCTGATCGCGCTCCTCGAACACGCAAGGCCGCGGCTCCGCTTCGCCGCGGCCTTGGTCCGCGCATCGCCTTGCGCGTTTGTAATTCGGCCCTAAAAGCTGTACTCTGATCCCCCGATGAACACGCGCCCGCGCCGCCGGGGCTGGCTGATCGCCGCCATCGTCTTGCTCGCGCTCCTCTTCTACGCCAGCACCTTTGCCATTCCCTATGGCGATTGGTTCCGCTCCTCCGACCCGCTGCTCGCCACCGACGTCGCGCGGATCGCGCCCGCCCGCATCGCCGCCCTCGAGCATGCGCACGACGTCGCGCAGCTCCAAGCCCTGGTTCGCGACGCGCACGCCCGCGGTCGCAAAGTCTCCATCGCCGGGAGCCGCCACAGCCAGGGCGGTCAGACCTACACGGCGGGCGGCGTGCGGCTCGACATGCGCGGCTTCAATCGCATCCTCGCCGTCGACACGGTGGCGCGGACGGTCACCGTGGAGAGCGGCGCGACCTGGGATGAGGTGCAGCGCGCGATCGCGCCGCATCACCTGGCCATCAAAGTCATGCAGTCGTCGAACATCTTCACCGTGGGCGGTACGCTCTCTGCCAACGCGCACGGGCGCGACCTGGACGTGACCCAGGTCGTCGAAGTCGTCGAACGTTTCGCGCTGCTGCTCGCCGACGGTCGCGTGGTCGAAGTCAGCCGCCGCGACAACGCCGAGCTGTTCGGGCTCGTGATCGGCGGCTACGGTCTGTACGGCATCATCCTCGATGTCACGCTCCATCTCGTGCCCGATGAGCTGTATGAGCAGCAGGCGACGATCGTCGATTACAAGGACTTTCCCACCTACTTCGCCGAGCACCTGCAGACCGATACCGGCGTCGTGTTCATGCTGGCGCGCCCATCGATCGATCCCGATTCTGCGTCGTTCTTGCGCGAGATGGCCGTGGTCACCTGGCGCCACGCGCCGCGCGGCACGAACGGCTCGTTCACCCTCACCGAAGAAGCGCACGTGGTGCGCGACCGCTTCTTCCTCGGCCTCTCGCGCCGCTTCGATTGGGCGAAGCGGCTGCGCTGGCGACTCCAGAAGAAAATCGAGCTCGGCGCCGGCGAGCGGCGTGTGATGTCGCGCAACAACGCGATGCGGCCGCCGCTCGCGCCGCTCGAGCTGCTGACCTATGGCAGTCGCCGCAATACCGACATCATCCAGGAGTACTACATCCCCGTCGAGCACTTCGTCGAGTTTCTCGATCGCTTCCGCGCGATCCTGCGCGAGGGGAGGATGAACGTCATCAGCTCGACGGTGCGGTACGTGACGCCGAACGCCACGCCGATGCTGGCGTACGCGCCGGCACGGCCCGCGTTTGCGATCATCCACATGAGCAACGTCGGGCTCGATTCGACGGCGCAAGCGCGCGCGCGCGACGTCACGCGCCGGATCGTGGATGCGGCGATCGAGCTCGGCGGCACATACTATTTGACCTACCAGCTCTATCCCACGCCCGAACAGCTGCGTCGAGCCTATCCGAATGCCCAGCGGGCGTTCGAGCGCAAGCGCTTCTACGATCCCGCCGAGCTCTTCACCAGCCAATTCTATGAGATGTATGGCCATGCTCCCTAAGCGACGGATCGCCGGGACGGTGTTTGCGGTCCTGGTCCTCGCGGGTGTGTACGTCTTCGGCTGCGAGCCGCGCTATTCGGGCCGGCTCGTCACCCTGCCGGCGCGGCCGCTGATCTTCGCGCATCGCGGCTTCGGGGTCCTGGGACCCGACAACAGCCTCTATGCCGCCGAGCATGCGTACGCCGCCGGGATGGACGGCGTGGACGTGGATGGGCAGCTCACCGCCGACAGCGCGATCGTCATCTTCCACGACCTGAGCGTGGATCGCCTCACCGCCGCCACCGGTCGCGTGCGCGATCTGACGCGCCCCCAGATGCTTGCGCTGGACCTCGGCCCGAAATACGACGGCAAGCTCACGGGCGCCAACGTTCACACCTTCGAGGACTTCGTCGTCGCGGCCCAAGGGCGCGGCATCCTGATGGTCGAGCTGAAAGTCCCCGGCCTGCGCGCCACCGGCATCGAGCAACGCGCCGTCGATATCATTCGCCGCCACGATGCCTACGGCTACGTCGTCCTCAGCTCGTTCAATCCGTTCGTGCTGCGCCGAGTCAAGAAGCTCGATCCCAACGTGCGCACCGCGTTCATTTTCATGGACACGAACTGGAACCCCGAGCTGCTGGCCGAGATCAGGGCCGAGGACCGCGTGGACCTGCCGTGGTTGGTGCGTCAGGAGTGGATTCGCCGTGCGCTGCGCAAGCTGATCAAGCCCGATCTGCTCAGCATCAATCAGGCGGTGAATCCCGCCGTCACCGAACGTCTGATCGCCAGGGGTTGGCCCGTGTTCATCTGGACGCCAGACGACGACGCCGCGATTCGGCGCGCGCTGGCGCAGCACCCCTACGGCGTCATTTCCGATCAGCCGGTGCGCGCGCGCGAGTTACGCGGCCACTGATGTTGTACCTCGGCCTGGCGCGCGACGAGCGCGTGGCAGCTCGTGCCGGATTCGCGTGGGGGTGTGCCGAAGGCCTCTTCTTCTTTATCGTGCCCGACGTCTTCGTCACATTTGCCGGGTTGTACTCGCTGCGCGCGGGGGCGGTCGCGTGGGGTGCGTCGATCGCCGGCTCGCTCGCCGCCGTGTGCGTGATCTATCTCCTCACCGCCATGGCGGGCCCCGCGTATGTGACGTTCATCGGACACATTCCCGGCATTTCGGGGGGCATGATTCACGGCGTCGGGCAATGGCTTCGGGCGGGGCTGCCCTACACACCGTGGCTCATTATGGGCGGTGTGCCGCTCAAAGTGTACGCCGGCATCGCCCTGGCGCAGGGGACGGGGATCGGCGCGGTGCTGCTTTGGACCGTCTTTGCGCGCATCGTGCGCATTGCCCCGATTTATCTGCTGGTCGTGGTCGCCCGGTTGGTATTTCGGCGCTCCATTGACGTGCGGCCCGGGGCGTGGTGTGTGGCGCTCGCGACGGTCTGGACGGTCTTTTACATCTACTACTTTGTCGCGATGAGTCGGAGGATTTGGTCCTGACCTTCGCTGCGCTCAGGGCAGGCTTTTTAGCGCAAGGATAAACAAAAAGAGCCGGGATCCGAAGATCCCGGCTCTCACAGCCCCTTCCTCTTTTACCGCCCGCCAGCGCCCGTCGCCGCACCGTTCGCCAGCTCGGTCACCACCGCGACCAGCTTCCGCACCTTCTGCTGATCACTGGAGCTCGTCGCATCCTGACCGAGCGAGCTGGCCAGCTGCGTCAACGCAGCCCGCCGAGTCTGCGCCGAGCTCTTCTCCGCGCGATCGAGCGCCTGCCGCACCGCGGTCACCCGGTCCGGCGTCAGCGCGTTCGACCTTGCGAGCTGATCGACATACGCCCGCGCCACCACAAAGTTCGCGGGCCACGTCGGCTTCGGT
>JBHEMG010000115.1:0-10959 GCA_046262715.1 Gemmatimonadales bacterium | reverse complement strand
TGTCACGGAGCGCGACGGAGGTGGCGTGCGCTGGGTCGTCATTCGGCTCTTCGTCGCCCGCGAGCATCGCCGCGGCACGAAAGAGCCAACGTTGCGAGACGGATCGCGCCGGCTGGGGCGTGGTGGGTGGAATGGCGCACTGTGCAGGTGCATTCGCGGCGAGCGCACCCAGTAGGCCGCACGTCAGGACGCCAAATGAGCCGAGGATTCTCATGGACTGGCCAGACGCAAGTCCTGCACCAGCCGGAAGATTAATGCGGAGTGGAGCGGATGGGATTCGAACCCACGACCCCCTGGTTGCAAACCAGGTGCTCTCCCAACTGAGCTACCGCCCCGGACCACAAAAATAGGGTACGGACGTAGCGTCGGGTAGGCGACGGAACGACGGGATTAGTTCTTCTGTGATGATTGCGATGGACTGGAATCACCGCACTGTTCGGGTATAACGGCGATGACGAAAAACCTGCAACTCCTGTTGCTAGGCGCGTTCACGGCCTGCGCGCGAGACTCGCGCGCCGCACCCCTGCGCGTCGGCACCACGACGACCGTGTCGCAGTCAGGCGCGTTGGCGGTGCTTGATTCGCTGCGGGCACCGGTGCCGGTCCGCGTCGTCATCGCGTCGTCCGGACAGATTCTGCACTCCGCGGCGGCCGGCGACCTCGATGTCGTCATCACGCACGCGCCGACGCTGGAGCAGCGCCTGTTGATCGAGCCTGGCCATGCCGCGCTGCGCTGCCCGTTCGTGGCGAGCCGTTTCGCGATCGTTGGCCCCGCCGCCGACCCCGCGCGCGTCGCGAGCGCGGCGACCGCGGCGGACGCGTTTCGCCGCATTGCGGTGAGCCGCTCGGGCTTCGCATCGCGCGGCGACTCATCGGGGACACACGTCAAAGAGCTGGCACTATGGACCGCTGCGGGCGTGCAGCCCGCAGCGCCCGGCAATACCTGGTACGTGCAGGCCGGTGTGGATCAGGCCGTCACACTTCGCCTCGCTGACGAGCGCGCCGCGTACGCGCTCGCCGACTTACCCACGTTTACGCGGATGCAAGGGCTCGACTCGCGCGTGCTGTTCACTGCCGATACCGCGCTCGGCAATCCTTACACGTTGTACGTGATTCGTTCGGCGTCTGAGAATCCCGACGCGACGCGATTCAGCAGGTGGGCGATGGCGGAATGGCGCGTCCGCTTGCTCGCGCTGCGGCTGCCCACCGGCGACGCGGCGTTCGTTCCGCTCGCGGGAGAGTGCTCCGTGCCCGGTGCATCACCGAACGATAAAAAAAATTGAATTGAGGAGGTCGTATGAATTTTCCTGACTTGGTTCCTCGCGCGCTGGTGACGCTGACCCGGCGCGGCACGCCTGTCCTGGGTGAGCGCGAAGCGCGGCTGCTCGATGCGGTGGACCGCGTGCGGTCGATTAAGGATGCAGCAGCAGAAGCGGGGATCAGTTATCGCACGGCGTGGAGCTCGATCCAGCAAATGGAGGAAGCGCTTGGCCGCCCGATGGTCGTATCCCGTGCCGGCGGCCCGGGGGGAGGCGCGACAACGCTGACCGACGAATGCCGGCGACTGCTAGCGCTGTATCAGGATTTGCGCCGCCGGCTCGAGGAAGGGCTGATGCAAGCCTGGGAGGCGCCACTCGCCGCCGGGGCCGGCGACTAACGCGTCAACGCGAGCGCGTAGCCGCCTGGCAGGATGCGGAGCTGATAGTTCGGCTGGGCGACGCCGTTGATCGCTCCGCTGTATTGACTGAGCGCGCTCACGTCCGGCACGCCGATCGTCAAGATCGTCGCGCCGTTCGTCAGCTGCCCTGTCAAAGCGAAACGTGTGCTGGTGCCACCCAGCGCCTGCGGGAACAGCCGCAACCCCATGCCCGCGGTCGCGCTCGTGAGGCTGGCGGGACCGGTGATCGTCAGCACGATCGCCGAGTCTGCGCCGGAGTTGGGTGAGGTCAGTCGGACCTTTAGCAGCCCCGGTCCCGAGGCTGTGGGATCGCCGCCGCCGCAGCTCAGTGCGGTTGTGAGCACGCCGGCGAGGAAGATCCCCGTGAAGACGCGTCTCATGGCCGGCCTCCTTTCCGCCGATTGCTTTGCGCTGTCGCGGCGCTCAGCGGCGCCCCGGTGGTCTTGACCCAGGCGAGGAAGTCGCCGATGTCGAAGATACCGTTGCTATTTCCCAGGAAATCGAGATAGCGCACTTCGTCCGCAGTGAGCGGTGCGGTCGGGCCGAGCAGCTGCGCCGTCACATTCGCCGTCGCGAGGGTCGGGACCGTCACCGAGAGGGTGAAGGCCTTCGCCTGATTCTGCGCGCCCGAAGATACCGTCGCCGTAAAATTGAAAGTGCCGGATTGCTTGGGGTATCCGGAGATCACGCCGGACGGCCCGTCGAGCGTGAGGCCAAGGGGCAATGCGCCACTCGTGACTGTCCAGCTGTTCGTGCCGGTGCCGCCGCTGTTGCGGAGCGTGTCGACGTACGCCACGCCCATCACGCCGTTGGGCCGTGCGGTGGCGGAGGAGATTGCCAGCGTCCCAAACGTTGCGACCAGGTTGTAGTGCCGCTGCATCGGTAGCACGAGCACCGCGTTCAGCGTGGCAGTATCACCGGACCACCCGCCGAAAGTCTCCCCCGAATTCGGTACGGCGGTGAGCGTCACCGCGCGTCCCTGCTGGATAAAGGTGCCCGCGAGATCGATCGCCGTATCGGACTGGATGGTGCCACCGCTGCCCGCTGCCGCCACGATCCGAAACTCGGTCGCCACCGTTGCCGTGATGGTGTCGCCCGCCAGGTGACCGGTGATGGTATGACTCGCAGCGCCCCCGTCGGACCACGACACGAACGTCCAGCGTGTGTCGCCAGGTGCGGATATCTGCGGGCTCGGGAACGCGATGGTATGGCTCGATCCTTCCTCGAGCAGATCGAGAAATTGCGCGAAGTCGGCCCCGTCGAACTGAACAGTGGGCCCGGTCACGATGGCCCGCACCAGCGTAAGCGCGCCAAATCGCAACCGAAACGAGAGCGTGCGATCCGGGACGAGCTGTCGCACGGAATCCACCGCGAAGCCCGCGAAGGTGGCATCCGCGTTCTTGCGCGCCGCGGGATTGGTGCGGAACACCAGCCCGGAGTTGTCTGTGGTACCAGGATAGAGATCGCCCGCATCGCCTCGATCCGAACAGCCCGCCACGACAGCCCCGAGCGTACAACCCGCGCTGGTCGAGACGTCGAGATTGTTTAAGCCGTCGGCCTGCACCACCGCGAGTCCGTGGATCGATCCCGAATTGACCGTATTGCTGAACATCCCTTGCGCGAGCTTCGCGGAATCGACGTGCCAAATGAGGAGGCCGCCGCCGCACCCGGCCGGCGATCCTACCCAGGCGCAGTGAATGCGAATCAACGCGCTATCGGACTGCTGCCGTTGCCGATTCTCGAGCAGAAAATATTCGCCACGGGGGTTGGCGCCCTGCACACGGGCGACAAATGCAGTATCGGAAAATGGCGCGGCGTCGAATGTGTACGTGCCGGTCGTCGTCGCCGGCGCCAGCGTAATCCATCCGAGCTCGTTCAGCGACCACGCTTCCATCCGGGACGGGCTGTTTGCGGAGGTGAAGCTGCCCGAGCTCATGAGTCCCCATTGCCCGATGCCCTCGGTCAGGTCGCTGGTGTCGTACAAGTCGGGCAGGCCGAAGACGTGTCCGGTCTCGTGAGCGACGGTCCCGATCGGCATGATCTGCGACGCCGTACACGACGATGCGCCGCCCACGCTCGGCTGCAGGATGTAGTCGCTGATCTTGACCTTCTGTCCGACGTGGAACGGATCATTGTCGTTTGTGGTGAATGTAGTCTGCAGCGAGTAGCGGTGCGCCCACAGATGGTTCTGCGGGTTGTTCCGGGGGCCGCATTCGCCGCCCATCGCCTGGTGCAGGAACAACACGACTGGCACCACCCCCGTGGCGGGGTCGACGTATTGTGCGAAGTCGATGGTGGCGTCGAGCTTCGTGAGTGACTGCGTCAGCGCGGACTGCATGCGACTGATAGCGAGACTGCTGAATAATCCATTGCAATTGGTCGAGCCAAACGGATTCCCTACTGCACAACTGCTGGAGGTGCCGCCAGCATAGAAGTTTTCGCTGCTGTCGAGCGTCGCGTAGCCATAGGCCTTGCCCCGAATATCGAAGACCCCATCCGACAGCTCCCGGTAGTACGAGCGATAGGTGTACGGCTTGCCTATGGGCGGAATGGTGTCGAACAGCACGGAGTCATAACTCGCCGCAGCGAACGGCGCAGCGGGCGAATCCTTGAACCGGAGCAGGATCGCGGGGACTTCCAGCGCGCCCGTCAGGGCGGCAGCTGCGGGCTGCGGCCCCGCTTGTTGATTCGGACTCACGCGCGGGACACGCGCGTTCAACAGGCTGAACTGTCCCGCCGATAACAGACGGGCGCGTGTCGCTTTCACTTCGCGCGCGCGTACGCGCCAGACGCCGTCGGCACGGAAATCGAATCCCGGTATTTCCCAGCGAGGATGCACGCGGCCCTGGGCAGCAGCAGGAACAGAAGCAAGCGAAACCAACAGGGCGGAAACGCCCAGGATGCGCACGACGTATGCACCCACTATGAGCCTCCGGACGGAACGACGAGTTCGGACAACACCAGAATCTAGGGTACGACCCCATCGGCCGGGAGGCTGTGGCAAGTCTCACACAAGCGGCTAAGTCAAGCAGCGACTCACCCTTGCCAATTTCAGACGGCCGGGCTAAGCTGTACCACCGCTTCCATAAAACACGAGGATTCGTGCGCACAGAGACCCTGCAGCATATCGCGCTGTTCGACAAGTGTAAGAATTTCACCCGGGCGCGCGAAGTCCAAGCTGCGGGGCTGTATCCGTACTTCAAACCCATCTCCCGCTCCGAAGACACCGTCGTCATCATCGAGGGCAAAGAGCGGGTCATGATGGGGTCGAATAACTATCTCGGCCTCACGCACCATCCCGAAGTCCTGGCTGCCGCGCGCAACGCCCTCGAGCGCTATGGCTCGGGCTGCACCGGAAGCCGCTTCCTGAATGGCACGCTCGACCTGCACGAGCAGCTCGAAACCGAGCTCGCCGAGTTCTTCGGCAAAGAAGCCTGCCTCGTCTTCTCGACCGGCTATCAGGCCAATCTCGGCGTGATTTCCGCGTTGGTAGGCCGCAGCGACGTCGTCTTCCTCGACAAGCTCGACCACGCGTCCATCGTGGACGGCGCCAAGATGTCTCACGGCGAGACAATGCGGTTCAACCATGGCGATCTCGCCGGCCTCGAGCGCAAGCTGCAAAAGGTGCCCGAAGGCACGGGGACGATGGTCATCGTGGACGGCATCTATTCCATGGAAGGCGACATCGCCGATGTGCCGGGCCTGCTGCGGATCTGCCAGAAGTACGGCGCGGCCCTTGCCCTCGATGACGCCCATTCGGTCGGCGTGCTCGGCCCGAACGGAGACGGCACGGCGGCCCACTTCGACCTGATCGAGGAAGTCGATCTGATCGTCGGCACTTTCTCGAAGTCGCTCGCGTCCATTGGCGGCTTCGCGGCGGGGTCGGAGAACGTCATCCACTATCTGCGCCATCACTCGCGCCCGCTCATCTTCACCGCCGCTTTGCCGCCTGCCAATACCGCGGGTGTGCTCGCCGCGCTGCACGTGATGCAGCGCGAGCCGGAACGGCGCGAGCAGCTGTGGCGCAACACGCGCCGGCTGCAGGAGGGGATGCGCTCGCTGGGCTTCGAAATCGGGCCGACCGAGACGCCGATTATCCCGGTGTTGATCGGGCCCTTGGAGACGACCTTCCTGTTCTGGCGCAAGCTGTTCGACGCCGGGGTCTTCACCAATCCCGTCGTTCCGCCCGCGGTGCCGCCGTCCCAGTGCCGGCTGCGCACCAGCCTCATGGCGACGCATACCGCTGACCAGATCGACCTCGCCCTGGAAGTGTTCGGCCGGCTCGGAAAAGAGCTGGGGGTCATCTGACCGCAGTGGAGATCACGCCCGTCACCAGCGGGCGTGATCTCAAGAGCTTCATCGCCTTCCCGTACGATCACTACCGCCATGAACCGTTGTGGGTGCCCCAGCTGCGGCGCGACATGCACATTCTGCTTTCGCCCGGCAAGAATCCGTTCTGGGAGCACGCCGAGGCCCAGTTGTGGGTGGCGCGGCGCAACGGCCAGGCGCTCGGACGAATCGGCGCGATCAAGAACGCCATGCACAACCAGGAGCATCAGGACCGCGTCGGATTCTACGGATTCTTCGAGTCCGTAGACGATCAAGCAGTCGCCTCGGCGCTCTTCGATACGGCCGCCGCCTGGCTGCGCGGCAAGGGCTTCGACACGATGCGCGGCCCCATGAACCCGTCGACCAATGACGATTGCGGGCTGCTGATCAAGAACAACGGCACGCCGCCGTCGCTGATGATGCCGTACAACTTCTCATACTACGAAGCACTCCACGAGCGCTACGGCTTCAAGAAAGCCAAGGATCTGCTGGCCTATGAGGGAGGCGGCGCGGAGGCCGCTCCGGAACGCATCCTGCGGATCGGGCGGCGCGCGCTGGAGCGGAACGGCATCACGCTCCGCACGCTCGATTTGAAGCGGTTCGACGCGGAGGTCGAGCTCATCAAGAAACTGTACAACAGCGCCTGGGAAAAGAACTGGGGCTTCGTACCGTTGACTGATGCGGAGATCGACCATCTCGCCAAGCAGCTGAAGCCGATCGTCGTGCCGGACCTCGTCCTTTTCGCCGAGCGTGGCAACGACGTGGTGGGATTCGCGGTGAGTCTTCCGGATTTCAATCTGGCGCTCTTGCACAACCGCTCGGGCCGGATGTTTCCGGGCATCCTCAAAGTGTTGTGGTACTCGCGCAAGATTAACCGCGCTCGCGTCATGCTGCTGGGGGTGGTTCCGGAGTTTCGCGGTCGTGCGATAGACGCGGTGCTGTATCATCGCACATGGGAGAACTCGGTCAAGCATGGCATGCCGCGCGGCGAGGCAGGATGGATTCTCGAGGATAACGCCGTGATGAACCAGGGCGCGCAAGCGCTCGGCTTCCGCGACTCCAAGACCTACCGCGTTTACGACAAGCCACTGTGAACGTCTTTGTGACCGGGGGCACCGGCTTCGTCGGTGCGCACCTGGTCAAGGCGCTGCGCGCGCGCGGCGACACGGTCACCGCACTGGTGCGGCGCCCGGCGCTGGCACGCGAGCTCGGCTGGGACACCGCGGTGCGCCTGGTGAGCGGCGATCTGGACAACGCGGCCGCCCTGCGCGAGGGCTGTAGCGGCGCGGCGGTCGTTTATCACGTCGCCGGAAAAATCGCTGCAAAGAACGCCGCCGACTTCATGGCCACCAACCGCGACGGCACGGCGAACGTCCTCGAGGCGGCCCACGACGCGGGTGCGCAGCGGTTCCTGCTCGTTTCCTCGCTCGCCGTTGCCGGCCCGACCACGCTGGGCCATCCGATCGATGAAACCCGCCATCCGGCTCCGGTCACGGAATACGGGCGGTCCAAGCTCGCAGCCGAGGTTCTGGTGCGCGCGACCCCCGCGTCCCTGCCCTGGTCCATCGTGCGCCCGCCCGTGGTCTACGGCGAGTGGGATCGGGGCACGCTCAAGATCTTTCAGCTGGCCAACCGCGGCGTCGTTCCCGTGTGCGGTGACGGATCGCAGGAACTGTCGGTCATTCATGCGGAGGATTTGGCGCGCGCGCTCATCGCGGCGGCCACGTCGCCCGCTGCGGCCGGACGTGTGTATTTCGCCGCGCATCCGGTTATGACCTCGAGTCGAGAGCTGGTCCTCGCGACCGGGCGGGCCTTGGGCGTCCGCGCGCCGCGCGTCATTCCCGTGCCGCCGCTCGTGGCGCGCGGCGTGCTTTGGGCGGCAGGGACCCTTGCGCATATTACCGGGCGCGCCACCTTGCTGTCGGCCGATAAGGCCAACGAATATCTTGCGCCGGCGTGGACGTGCCGGAGCGACGCACTGACGCGGGACACGGGCTGGCGCGGCGAGATCGAGCTCGAAACCGGGCTACGGCGCGCCGCGAATTGGTATCGGGAGGCAGGATGGCTGTGAAGACGCTCTGGCGTCGATTTACCGCAATCGACATTGCGACCGGCATCTACGTCATCATCGCGACGGGTGCCGTGTTGCTGTCGTTCCGTGGTGAAGGCATTCGCGGATGGCCATGGGTGTTGACCGCGCACGCCCTGATCGCGCTTCTGGTCGTGCTCGCGCCTCGCGCACGCGAGTCCGGACCGATCGGCCGCTTCCTGGGCGACTGGTATCCGATGCTGTTGCTCCCCGCGCTGTACGGCGAGATCGGGGTCCTCACCCTCAGCGCCGGGTTTCAAAACGATCTCCTGATCCAGCGGTTGGAAGCGTGGGTATTCGGCTCGCAGATCTCGTATCGCTGGATTCGCGAGTCGCCGAATCTGGTGCTGTCGTGGTTCCTACACGCCTGCTATCTCGCCTACTATCCGATCCTGTACGCCTCGCCGTTCGCGTTATGGATGGCGGGCCGGCGCGACGCGTCGCGCCACACAATCTTCGCGGTCATGGCGACGTTCTACCTCTGCTATGTGGTGTTCTTGTTTTTCCCCGTGGCAGGCCCGCGATACGCGTTCGGTGGCGCTCACAACGCGGCGACAAGCGTTGCTCCGGCGCGCTTTGCCGCTTGGCTGCTCGATCGCGGAGACTCCTGGGGCGCGGCATTTCCCTCATCGCACGTCGCGGCCTCCGTCGTGGCCACCGGCATGGCGCTACGCTATTGGCGGGCCCTCGGGCTCGTGCTGCTGCCATTCACCGCGGGGCTCATTCTGGCGGTGGTGTACGGCCAGTTCCATTACGCGGTGGACGCGCTCGCCGGACTGATGGTAGCCGCAATGACGCTGGGCATCATGCAAACCGCCGAGGCGACCGCGCCCCGGCGGGTGGCACAATTAGTGTCCGACGTGTGAGTGCATGGCGGGCATCGCCGACATAACCGCCGGTGCCCCAGGACTCCCCATGAAGTGTCGCAGGTCCTGCTGATATAACGCGTCGCTGGCGTCGGTTTTCGGCCACACCGCATTGCGATCGGGCATGAACAGACCGCCGACCACGCCCATTCCCCCTGCCGTAATCGTCCTGTCCGTCGGATTCTCGTAAATCACGCGCACGCGATAGCGATGCCGCGGAGTGATACGGAGACCAATGCCTGTCAGGCTGTAGAACTTTGTCAGGGGCACCGCCGCCGGTTCACCGGGCGGCGTCGGGCCCGGCTCGCCGTGCCAGAGCATTTTGCCCGTGGTCACGTCCCAGAACTCGATCGTCCGGCCGTACTCGTGCATGTGGCCGCCGATGACGACAAGCTTCCCCTCCACCGCCGGGCTGCCTTCGTACGAACGCTCGCTGCGTCCCGGCGGGAGGTCGAACGTTTTGTCGCCAACCGGGAACCCCACGTCGAGCTGCCACGGCAACACGGAGAAAAATGGCCATGGCCGGTGATCGGGGACGTAGCTGAGCACCAACCGCACTCGCACGCCATGATAGCTCACCGCAGACGCGTTATGGATCATGGCATTCGCCAGAACCCGCTGACCCGCGTGGATGCGCGCGCCGAACAGCAGCCAGGGAAAACGGATCTCACCCGTCTCCATTCCCGACGCCAGAATGCGCCGCGAAATGGGCAGGAAGAGCTCTCGCTCGCCAGGATCCATGACGTTCATGTGGTGCAGGAGCTCGCTAGGGAGCCGTTGCCCGCGCTCATCCCAGAGCTCGGCGTGCAGCGCGTAAATCGACCCGTTTACGGGAAACTCCCCGGCCGACGCCGGCTGCTCCACGACACTCCCCGCCGGCAGGTCGACGGCCGGCAGCTCGAGCAGCAGTTCGTCGGGCTTGGAGCCGGGCGTGATCGTCGTGTGATCGAGCACGGTCCGATCACGCGGCCTTTCCGGATCGAGATGGCGCACCGGCCCGGCGCTGGCTGAGTATCCGGCGATCGCCAGGCGCAGCAGGGCCACGACAGCGAACAAACGTGGGGGCATCGATCTCCTCATCGGACCAAAGATTCCCGTGCGGCTGCGAGTTTGGAAAAGGGGACGCCATCGAGCAGTGCGCCCTCAGGAATAACAATGCCCAGGTGTTCCAAAACCGTCGGCATCAGATCTACCGTACGGAGGGGAGTTTCGGGAAGAGGTATGCTTGCGGCAATCGGGACTTCCATATGTTCCGCAATGAGACTCCCGTGTCCGGCCCGGTGCTCCGGGATTTCCCAGGGGCCGCGGAAGTCGGCGCCCGGTGCCGCGGCGAGGACGAGGTCGCCGGAACGCGGCGATTGCAATAACTGCAGCAACTGGCGCGGCGCGTCGGGGACGTCCGTTATCCGGGTGCGGGACAGCAACTCCCGATCTTCCAGCTCCACATAGCCTCCCAAACCGAGCGGGTCGCCATGCTCCGGGACATAGCGGATTACTTCTCCCGCTGCGGTGATCCGTGCCTGCGCCGTTGCCGTGCGGACCACGATCCCCCCACTGTCATCCCGGTAGGCGCCGAGCCGAACGGCGGGCAGCGCCAGCAGCCGATCCACGATTCCAGTCGGAAGCTCCGATTCCGTGGCGGGCCGTTCCCGTCCGGACCGCGGATCGAAGTAGAGTTGGACGCTGGCGTTGCCTGACACCATCGTCGCGGCCCGGGCGCTTCCGCGCCAGACGTGAACGGGGTGACGGACGGTTGGAACCCCGGCGCGCTCGAGCAGCACAGCCACGTCGCAATGGTCGCGCATGACAGTCATGCCGTGATCGGACACGACGAAGAACGCCGGCAGTTCCTCATCGCGGTGTTTGACACGCGCGACGAAGTCGCCGAGGGCGCGATCGACCAGGCGGTAACTCGCGAGCACCGCCGGATGAAACGGGTCCTTAAGGTGTGAGATGCCATCCACGCCGGGAAATACCACGAAGAGAAACCGCCATGCT
>JBHEMG010000114.1:0-3847 GCA_046262715.1 Gemmatimonadales bacterium | reverse complement strand
TACATGGTCACCGGCTTCGGCGTCGCCGCGGTCTACGCCGGTGCGATGCTGCGCGGCAAGCGTGACCGCTACCACCGTCTGGGGTTCCTGCTGTCGTTCACGCTCGGCGCCGCCCTCGCGGTGCCGCAGGTCGTCGTCGGCGACTGGGCGGCCCGGTTTGTCGCGCACCGCCAGCCGGTCAAGTTCGCCGCGCTCGAGGGAATCCGGCGTACGACGAGAGGCGCCGAGCTGCGCATCGGCGGGCTGACCCGCGCGGACGGCTCGACGATCGGCGCCGTCACGATTCCGCACGGGGCGTCGCTGCTGGCGTTCCACGATCCGCACCACGAGGTCGTCGGTCTCGACTCCGTCCCGCCGGCCGACCGGCCACCGGTGCCCGTTGTGCGAACGGCGTTTCAGCTCATGGTGCTGATCGGCACCGCGCTGGTCGGGCTATCCGGATGGTTCGGTCTGATTTGGTGGCGTCGCCGTCGCCTGCCGCGCGCACGTCTCTTCCTGGTCGCGGCGCTCGCCGCCGGTCCGGCGGCCGTGCTCGCGCTGGAGTGCGGCTGGGTCGTCACCGAGGTCGGCCGTCAGCCCTGGATCGTCTACCGGATCCTGCGCACGGCCGACGCCGTGACGCACGCGCCGAACATCCGCTACGGCTACTTCGCACTCATCGCGGTCTACGCCGTGCTCACGGTCGCGACAGTGTTCATCCTCCGCCGCCTCGCGGCGATGCCGCGGCCCGCGCACCCCGAGGACGAGGCGTCGCCCGCCGAGCCCGTGCCGATGGCACCGTGACCCTCGCCGAGGCGGTGCTGGCCGCGTTGTTCGTCGGCCTCACGGCGTACGCGCTGTTCGGCGGCGCGGACTTCGGCGGCGGGTTCTGGGACCTGGTCGCGGGCAACCCGGCGCGCGGGCGCGCGACCCGTACGCTCATCGAGCACTCCATCGGGCCGCTGTGGGAGGCCAACCACGTCTGGCTGATCTTCGCGCTCGTCGTGCTGTGGACCGGGTTCCCGACGGCTTTCGCGTCGATCATGTCGACGCTCTACGTGCCGCTGACCCTGGCCGCGCTCGGGGTGATCCTGCGCGGGGCCGGTTTCGCGTTCCGCAAGTCGGTACCAGAGGTGCGGCTCAAGCAGCTCTTCGGCGCGGTGTTCGCCGTGTCGAGCGTGCTGACGCCGTTCTTCCTCGGCGCAGTCGCGGGCGGCATCGCGTCGGGACGCGTCCCGGCCGGAAACGCCGCGGGGGACCCCATCGACAGCTGGTGGAACCCGACGTCGGTCCTCGGGGGAGTGCTCGCCGTCGGCTCGTGCGCCTACCTTGCCGCCGTCTACCTCACCGGTGATGCCACGCGCGGCGGCGACGACGACCTGGCCGAGAGGTTCAGGCGTCGCGCCATCGTGACGGGCGTCGCCGTCGGGATCGTCGCCGCGGCCGGCGTGCTGGTGCTGCGGGCCGACGCGCCAGAGCTGTTCCACGGCCTGACGCGCCGCGGGCTGCCGCTGATGGTGCTCAGCGCAGTCTCCGGCGTCGTCTCTGTCGTGCTGTTGGCGCAGCGGCGCTACCTCACCGCGCGCGTCACTGCCGCCGGGGCGGTGGCCGCCGTGCTGTGGGGCTGGGCCGCGGGGCAATACCCCTACCTGCTCGAGCGCACCACCACGATCGCCGACTCCGCCGCGCCGCGCGCCACGCTGACTGCACTGCTCGTCGCGCTGGTCGTGACGGCGGTGCTCGTCGTCCCGTCCCTCACGCTGCTCTACACGCTCTTCCAGCACGAGACCACCGACCGATGAGCGACGCAGGGGCCGCGGAATCGGCTGTGGTAGCCAGGACTGTGCCCGCTCGCGGCCCGTGCCCGCCGACATTAACTTTGGCGGGCTTGAGAACCTAGGCGGCCTAGCTCTGCGGAACTCGTCGCGGCGAACCGCGATGACGTTACCTCGCGGCCCCGCGGATCTCGTCCTTGAGTTCTGCCTCGCTCATGCCTTCTACTTGACGCACGAAGCCCTCTGACGATCCGTCTTTACAACTCGCCAGGGCGAAGTATGAACACCGCTTCGTTGTTCACGAGGACGCTGGTGGCATCTAAACACGCGTCCAACGCCAGGCGAAGCGGCGCGGGCTCGTGGCTGTCAATGGCCATCGCCGGCGCGAAGTAAGTGGTACGTTAGGTCGAATTAACCGCCCGCGCGCCAGTTGTGACGTGCGGGCTGTCGAGTCGAGCCGATCGCTTTACTATTTCAGCGTTATGAGGACGTCGCTAACGTTGACCGAGCCAGAATCTGAAGCGCACTCTCCGACTGCAATTGTCCAGATGACATACACATCATAATCTCCCGACGACAACGGCCGGCCGTCTTTCCCATTCCAGTCATACGAGACCCGACGGTTGCCGGCGGCGTCGGGCGGGCCAACCGTCGGCTCCCCAACGACCTGCGCTGAGGCCGATCTATCGTTCACGATCTCACTGGTCATGCTACCGGGCTTGGCTACATAAACAGCCACGTCCGAGTTGGAACCGGATGGTTGCAAGGCCACACTGGCATCGAAACTGCGTCTGTCAACTGGATAGCGGCCAGAACTCTCATTGAGCCGCTCGCCACCCGACACATCGCGGCCGTTAACGGTGAAAGCGGGACGACGGATACAGCCCGGCGGGGCAGCAACTGGAGGCCCCCCGAGGGCACGCGTTGCTGATGCGCCGTCTTCGGCTGTTGGTCCGGACACACTTCCCGAGCCCCCCCGACCGCAGGCAGACAGCACGGCGACCAGTGTCATCGCCGCGAAAGCCGTGACCGCCGCGCGCTGTGCCCGCCCCGAAGAATGAATCGGCCGGAAAGTGCGCCCACCCCTAAGATAAGGCTGCTTCATCAGCATTCTCCTGGCAATGGCGACGGTCCGGAGGCGCTCGCAGTTGTCACGGATCCGTTGGGATGTCCGTACGAGTACAACGACGGGTGATACAAGACCACGGTGAAGCTAGAATCACCGGTGAAATAACGGTAGCCGCCCGTGGACGAGTAAAACTGAAGAGTGTCGTAGGGCGAAACTGGGTCCTGCGCCTTCATATACATTTGCGTACACGTGTCGTTGGTTTCCCCAATCACGCCTGCGATCCAAGCCGTCGGCCACGGCCCAGCCACGCACCCTTTCCTTGCGCCATCGAGCGAATAGATGACGCACCCCGCAGTCGTGTCCAGCCGCAGGCCCATCATCCTGTAGTTGTTCGTGCTGCCCCAGACCCCGAGATCAACATGCGTCTCACAGGCGTCCGAATAGTGTTTGTAGACTAGATAGAAATGCGCGGTACTGACGTTCGTCGACGACTCACTGCCACAGGTCACGCCATTCCGGACATTTCCCGACCGGCTGCCGAGTTGGACAAAGGCCTGCTGGCCCGAGGTGTTGCTCGCATTTAAGAGAAAGTCCTGGAAAGACACGGGGCCCGGCCCTGTCGCCGTCTTTATGTACATCTTGCCCTGGACGCCATTTATGGCGGCGCCTGCCCCATCGTAGTATGGATTTAGGTGCCAGTTGATACGGTTCCCAAAATTGATGGCAGATGCTTCGGCGCTTTGTTCAAAGGCGCCCGCGAGCGCAATCTGCAGAAGCAACAGGATGGCCGCTACGGCCAGGTGCCTGACCTTCATGAGCGACCCTTCTGGCGCCGACCCAGCCCGGATCGGTTTAGAAGAGTCAATCGACAACAGCGCGCCGTGCCTCAATCGGCCGTCTGGCGTAACACGTGGCGTATTTGCATTGGCTCGTGGGCGACACCCAGTTGGCCATTTGGCGACGCGTGCCGCAGTCAAAGGGCTGGTTGCGGCTACCGCGTCGCGCCGCGTGAGCAGCGTTATGC
>JBHEMG010000113.1:0-32474 GCA_046262715.1 Gemmatimonadales bacterium | reverse complement strand
CGGGAGAACAGGAAGTACCACAGCACCCAGACGATGGCGACGGCGCCGAACGCCGTGACGGCGATCTGGGTGGCCGACATGCAGTTCCCGATAGCGCACCTGCGCGCGCGGGGGAGCGGGAGCGGGGGCGAGGGCGCTGCGCACGGCGGATTCGATCCGCATCGCGTAGAACGAACGCCAGACGAACACGAGTGCGACCACCAGGAACGCGCCAGCGAGGATGAGGCTCAGCCGCGCGCCGCGCTCGGCGGTGAGCGACACCGCCAGCTCGACGGCGAGCAGCCCGAACAGCGTCGTGAACTTGATGATCGGATTCATGGCGACCGAGGAGGTGTCCTTGAAGGGATCGCCGACGGTGTCGCCCACTACGGTCGCATCGTGCAGCGGGGTCCCTTTCTGCTTCAGCTCGGTCTCGACGATCTTCTTGGCGTTGTCCCATGCGCCGCCCGCATTGGCCATGAAGATGGCCTGGTAGAGGCCGAACAGGGCGATCGAGATCAGATAGCCGATGAAGAAGTACGGCTCGAAGAACGCGAACGCGAGCGTCGCGAAAAAGACCGTCAGGAAAATGTTGAACATCCCCTTCTGCGCGTATTGCGTGCAGATCGCCACCACCTTCTTGCTGTCGGACACCGACGCCCGTGTCGTGCCCTCGAGCCGGATGTTCGCTTTGATGAACTCGACGGCGCGGTAGGCGCCCGTCGTCACGGCCTGCGTCGATGCGCCGGTGAACCAGTAAATCACCGCGCCGCCCGTGATCAGCCCGAGCAGGAACGGCGGATGCAGAATCGACAGGTTCGACAAGAGCTCCGGCTGCAGTCCCCTGGTCAGCGCGACGATAATCGAGAAAATCATCGTCGTCGCCCCGACGACCGCTGTCCCGATCAACACCGGTTTCGCGGTCGCCTTGAAGGTATTCCCCGCCCCGTCGTTCTCCTCGAGGTTCTCCTTGGCCACCGCGAAGTTCGGCTCGAAGCCGAAGTCCTTCGTGATCTCGGCGCGCACGTTGGGCACCTGCTCGATCAGGGACAGCTCGTAGACCGACTGCGCGTTGTCCGTGACGGGGCCGTAGGAATCGACCGCGATGGTCACCGGCCCCATGCCGAGGAAGCCAAACGCGACCAGGCCGAACGCGAATACCGCCGGCGCGATCATCAAGCTCACGAGTCCCGCCGTGCTGATGCCATACGCGATGGCCATGAGCACCATCATCGTCATCCCCAGCCAGAACGCGCTGAAATTCCCGGCTACGAACCCGGAGAGAATGTTCAACGACGCGCCGCCTTCGCGCGAGGAGGTTACGACCTCGCGCACGTGCCGCGAGCCGACCGACGTGAACACCTTCACGAACTCCGGAATGATCGCACCCGCCAGCGTGCCGCACGTGATCACCAGCGACAGCTTCCACCACAGCGTGGGATCGCCGCCGATGTTCGGAATCAGCAGCCGTGATGCGAGGAACGTGAGGGCCACCGACAGCAGCGAGGTGAGCCACACGAGGGTGGTGAGGGGCGCTTCGTAGTTCATGTGGTCGGCCATACGATACTTCGCCTTGACCACGGCGGCGTTGAGGAAGTACGACGCGCCGGACGCGACGACCATCATCACGCGCATCGCGAAGATCCACACGAGCAGCTGTACCTTGACGAGCGGCTCATGGACCGCGAGGAGAATGAAGGAGATCAGCGCGACACCCGTGACGCCGTAGGTCTCGAAGCCGTCGGCGCTGGGCCCGACCGAATCGCCGGCGTTGTCGCCGGTGCAGTCGGCGATCACGCCGGGATTGCGGGCATCGTCTTCCTTGATCTTGAAGACGATCTTCATGAGGTCGGCCCCGATATCGGCGATCTTGGTGAAGATGCCGCCCGCGACGCGCAGTGCCGCGGCGCCCAGCGACTCGCCGATCGCGAATCCGATGAAGCACGGCCCCGCGTAGTCCCCCGGGACGAAGAGCAGAATCAGCAGCATGAGCAGCAGCTCGACGCTGATCAGCAGCATCCCGATGCTCATTCCGGCCTTCAGAGGAATCGCGTGGTTGGAATACGGTTTCCCCGTGAGGCTGGCGAACGCCGTGCGCGAGTTTGCGAAGGTATTCACGCGGATCCCGAACCAGGCCACGCCGTAGCTGCCGGCGATGCCGATCAGGCTGAAGAGCAGGATGACGATGACTTTGATCGCCGGGAAGCCACGTACGAGCGCGCCCGAGGCGTCCGTCGTCTGGGCCAGCGTGCCGAAGTACACGGCGACGATGGCCCCGATGAAGAGCCAAAGAATAAGCAGGAAGCGGCCCTGAGTGAGCAGATACGTCTTGCACGTCTCGTAGATCAGTTCGGAGATCTCGCGCATCGCGCGATGCACCGGCAGGTTCTTGAGCTGGGTGTACGTGGCGAGCCCGAACAACAGGCCCAGCGCGCAGATCACGAGACCCCACAGCAGCAGGCCGCGCCCTCCGATGCCGCCGAGGAAGCTGGCCTGATTGAGATCGGGAAGGACGAGGGCAGCCTCGCCTCCGGCAGCGTGCTGCTGCAGTGCGAAGAACGTCATCGACGGAAGACTCCTAACGGGACGGAAGGATTATCGGTCGGCGTACTCGTAGTATTCCACGCCGAGGTGCGTGATCTGTTCCTCACCCATCATCCAGCGCAGCGTATTCTTGAACTTGGTTTGTTGAATGAAGAGGTCGTTCTCGGCGTACAGCCCCGGTGCGGTATGCGGACTCTTGAAATAGAACGACAGCCACTCCTGGATCCCCGACAACCCCGCCCGGCCGGCTAAGTCAAAGAACAGTGCCAGATCGAGCACGAGGGGCGCGGCGAGGATCGAGTCGCGGCACAGGAAATCGACCTTGATCTGCATCGGATAGCCGAGCCATCCGAAGATGTCGATGTTGTCCCACCCTTCCTTATTATCACCGCGCGGCGGGTAGTAGTTGATCCGGACCTTGTGATAGACCTTGCCGTACAGCTCGGGATAGAGCTCCGGCTGCAGGATCTGCTCGAGCAGGCCGAGTTTCGATTCTTCCTTGGTCTTGAACGACTCGGGGTCGTCCAGCACTTCGCCATCGCGGTTGCCCAGGATGTTGGTGGAGTACCAGACGGACAGGCCCAGCATCCGCGCCTTGAAGGCGGGCGCGAGCACGCTTTTCATCATCGTCTGGCCGGTCTTGAAATCCTTGCCGCCGATCGGCACGTGCCGCTCCTCGGCAAGCCGCTCCATGACGGGCAGATCGACGGTGAGGTTGGGCGCCCCGTTGGCGAAGGGCACGTTCTCCATCAGCGCGGCGTACGCGTACAGCATCGACGGCGCGATCGACTGATCGTTCTGCTCCATCGCTTTCTCGAACGCCGCCAGCGACTGATGCGCGGGTCCGGGCGTGAGGAACACCTCGGTCGATGCGCACCACACGATGACCAGCCGGTCGACCCCGGCGCTTTTCTTGAAGGCGCGCATGTCCTCGCGCAGCTGCTCCGCGAGCTCGCGTTTGTTCTTGCCGCGCTTGACGTTGGTGCCCTGCAGGCGCTTCACGTAGTACTGGTCGAACACCGCCGGCATCGGCTTGATGCCCGCGAGAAAATCCTTGATCGGCTCGAGATGCTCGTGCTTGTCCAACACGCCGGCTTTGACGGCCGCGGTATAGGCGTCGTCGGGAATGGGATCCCAGGCAGCGAACACGAGATCCGACAGATCCGCGAGCGGCACGAAGTCCTTGATCTTCGGTGCGCGTTTCTCCGTGCGCTTGCCGAGACGGATCGTCGCCATTTGGCTGAGCGAACCGATCGGCGTCGCGCGCCCGCGGCGGACGTTTTCGACACCCGCGATGAACGTCGTGGAGACGGCGCCCAGGCCGACCAACATCACGCCCAATTTTCCCGTGGCGGGCGCGATTTCCCGGCCGCCTCCCGTCGCAACCGCTGTCTGCTGCCGTGCCATCACGATCCCTTGCGGCGTGCCGCCGCGACTCCGGGCAACGTCTCACGTTTTGGAATAGGCGAGGGCGGCGGCGCGCCGCGCGCCACCCGCGCGACGTGCGCTACCCGTTGGACCACAGTGATCGCGGAGACGGTCGCGAGCACAGCGACAATCCAGAACAGCATAACGCCGGGACGCGCCGGTCCGGCGCCGAACAGGAGCGACGGGATCCCCAGGAGCAGAATGCGCTCGGCCCGGGCGGCGATTCCGACTTTGCATTCCACGCCCAGCGCTTCCGCGCGGGCGCGGGTATACGAGACGAGTAGCGAGGCAACCAGCGCCACTAAACCCGCGGCGATCGCGCGCGTCATGAGCTCGCTCGGCAACGGCCCGGTAAGAAAATAGAAGATCAGGCCGGTAAACACCGCGCCTTCACCGACTCGGTCGAGCGTCGAGTCGTAGAAAGCGCCGAACGTCGTCATCTTACCACCCTGACGCGCCACCTGGCCATCGAGAATATCGAAGATGCCGCTGGAGAGCAGCAGCACACCCGCCAGCCTGATTGCGCCAAACCCGTACGCGACGCCCGACCCGATCACCAGCAGCGTGCCCAACGTGGTAATCGTGTTGGGATGCACGCCGCCACGGATCAAGGCCCGCGCCACCGGACCGGTCAAGCCAACAAACCCATCCTTGACGCTTTGGGGAATGACATTCATGCCGGGGGGAAGCTAATCGCCTGCCCGGATGACGGTAGGGCTAAACGCAGTACTGCTTATTACATCGAGGACGACATGCCGCGCTCGTCAACGGGACGTTGGGGGATTTGCGGCTGACGCTGCGGCTCCCACGGGGCGGGCTCGAGTGGATTTGGCGGCTCCGGAATCTCGACGGGTCCGGGTTTTTTCTCTGGGGGATGTTCCATGCGTTGTTGTACCCCGCAGCCCGAACGGAGTGCGCCTCAATAAATCAGATACTTCTTGCGGCCTTCTCGAAATCGCGCCAGCTGGCGGTCCCACTCCCCCCAGATCACCGCTACGGGCGTCCCCATCTCGAGCTGGTGGCGCAGTCCTGGTCCCGCGGCCAATCGATCGAACGTCTCGGGCTTGAACTCAAATTGTCCCGGATGTACGGCCCGGATCGCCTCGAGCAACGCCACCGCGACCTCGGTCGGATCGTACTGCGCGCGATCGCGGACGACGACCTGCAGACCATGCAGCGGGACCCCCGCGTACTTGAAGTCGGTCGGCGCGAGCGGGGTAAATACCGCACCCCGGATCTCCACACCGCGCAGAGCCAGATCACGGAGCCGCCCCAGCACCGCTCCCGTATCGAGCCACGGCGCGCCCACCACCTGAAAGGCGAGGGTTGTGCCACGACCGACCGACAGGTTCGTACCCTCGAAGAGACACAGGCCAGGGTAGTTCAGCGCGCTTTGAAGATCCGGCAGGTTGGGGGACGGCTTGACCCAGGGCAGCCCGGTGGAGTCGTAGAACATGGACCGCTGCCACCCCAGCGCCGGCACCACCACAAGATCGGCATGGATCCCCAGTACGTCGTTCGCGAGCCGGGCCAGCTCGCCCATCGTCATGCCGTGGCGCATAGCGATGGGCAGGAACCCGACCCGCGCCGGACCGGAATCAGGATCCTGCACGTCCTGATGGACATTGCCCTGCACTGCGACTCCGCCGATCGGGTCAGGACGGTCGAGCACGACGACGCGTTTGCCCGCTCGTGTCGCCTCGCGCATCAGCTGCACGGCCGACGCGATGTAGGTGTAGTAGCGCGCCCCGACGTCCTGCATGTCGATCAGCAACACATCAATCGAATCGAGCGCCATCCGCGCTGCGCTACGCGATCCACCATAAAGGCTGTAGATTGGAAGGCCGCTGAGGGAATCACGCTCATCCGGCAGCCCGGGACGGTCCTCGGTGCCGCGCAGACCGTGCTCCGGGCTGAACAGCACCGTCAATTGCACATGGGCGGCCAGCAGCAGGTCGACGTCACGGCGGCCCTGACGATCGATCCCCGTGTGATTCGTCAGCAGCCCGAGACGTCGGCCGGCAATCACGTGGATGGAATCCGCGAGCACCACTTCGATTCCCGGTCGCACGCGGGCGGCAGCCGGACTGGGAAGCCGCGCTCCACTGGAGCAGTTAAGCCCCAACGCAAGCCAAACGAGATAATGCGCGCGCATAGACTCCTGATCGTGATGTTGCTGGCGGCGTGTGGCGGCCGAACCACCGCGGCGCCTCGGTCACCCGCCCCGGTGGCCGTTGACGCGATCCTCTCGAAGCTCACACCACGCCAGAAAATCGCGCAGCTCGTAGTGCCGTGGCTCGGCGGAAACTACGCCGCGCTCGACGATTCCGCCTTCCAGATCGCGACGCGCTGGGTCGATACGCTCGAGGTGGGCGGCATCATCATTTCCGCGGGCTCGCCTTACGACATCGCCGCCAAGCTCAACGTCCTGCAGCGCCGTTCCCCGCTCCCGTTGCTCGTCTCCGCCGACCTCGAATGGGGAGCGGGAATGCGCGTGGTTGGCGCGACGGCGTTTCCCATGATCATGGCCGCGGGTGCGACCGGCGACGAGCGCGACGCCTATACGATCGGCCGGGTCGCCGCGCTCGAAGGTCGCGCCGTCGGTATCCACGTCAATTTCGCGCCGGATGCCGACGTCAACAATAATCCCCTGAATCCCATCATCAACATCCGCTCGTTCGGCGAGAATCCGCAGGCCGTCGCAAAGCTGGTGCGCGCCTACGTGCACGGGCTGCAGGAGCACGGCATGCTCGCGACGCTGAAGCATTTCCCCGGGCATGGCGATACCGACGTCGATTCACACATCGGGCTGCCCACAATTCGCGCGACGTATGCGCACCTCGATTCCATCGAACTGGTGCCGTTCCGCGCCGGCATCGACGCCGGCGCCGCGATCGTGATGAGCGCGCACATCGCCTTCCCCGCGTTCGGCGGCGATCTCCCCGCCACCCTCTCCAGCGCCGTGCTGACCGGACTGCTGCGGGACTCGCTGAAGTTCCGCGGCATGGTGGTCACCGACGCCCTGATGATGGGATCGATTGTCGCGAAATACGGCGCGGGGGAAGCGGCGGTGCGGGCCTTCGAGGCGGGCTCGGATCTGCTGCTCATGCCGGCCGATCCCGACTCCGCCATCGCCTCGATGCTCACCGCGCTGCAGAGCGGGCGCATCACGGCCGCGCGACTCGACGCCTCCGTACGGCGCGTGCTCGAGATCAAGAGCGGCCTCGGTTTGTTCGCGCGGCGGACCGTACCGCTCGATTCGATTGCGCGCATTGTCGGCTCGAAGGCGTTTCTCGACGCGGCCGACGACATCGCGCAGCGCTCGCTCACCCTCGTGCGCGATACCACAGGCACCGTCGGCCGGCTGCGCCGTACCCGCAGCCGGGTCGCGCTGATCGCGTACGGGGACGAGTTGAACAGCTACGTCGGGCAGCGCATGCTCGAGATGCTGCGTCTCGGCGGCGACACCGTGAGCTTCTTCCGGCTGTGGCCGCAGTCGGGCCCCGCGTCATACGACTCCGCGCGCGTCGTGATCGGCCGGGCGCCGACCGTCATCTTCGCAATGAACGTGCGGCCTATCTCATGGAAGGGAAACATTGCCCTCCCCGATTCACTCGCGCGCCTCGTGACGGTGACGGACTCCAGTAAGCCAGTGGTGCTCGTGTCGCTCGGCAGCCCGTATCTGCTCAATCAGACGCCGACCGTGAAATCGTACCTGATCGCCTGGAGCGGCGTGCGGGCCGCGGAGCGGGCCGCGGGCCGGGCCTTGCTGGGGTATGCGCCGGTACACGGCACGCTGCCCATTCGTATTCCTCCCGCGTATGGGATCGGGTACGGACTTACCCTACCCGATTCGACCATTCCACCGCCGCGTCCTCCGGCACGGATGATCATCCCGTGATGCGTCACGCCGCGGCGCTGGTGGCCGCCGCGGGCGTCGTGGCTTGCAGCCCTCCCGGCCGCATCACACCGGTCACCCGGTTTCAACCAGTCATTTCCTACCTGCATTCCCAGGTGGACAGCGCGTTTCCGGGAGCTGTTCTGGCGGTCGGACGGCACGATAGCATCCTGCTACTCACGGCCGTCGGTCATTACGGCGCGGATGACCCGCGTCCCGTGACGACGGAGACCGTCTACGACCTCGCGTCGCTCACCAAGGTGATTGGTCTGACGACCGCGTGCATGATCCTTGTGGGCGAGGGGAAGCTCGATCTCGATGCCCCCGTGCAGCGCTACGTGCCGGCGTTTCGCGGGCCCGGCAAGGACCGCGTCACGATCCGTCATCTGCTCACGCACTCATCGGGGGTCCCCGCCTGGCGTCCGCTCTACATCGAGACGACGACACGCACCACGGCGTTCGCGCTGGTGGATACCACCGCGCTGCAACGCCAGCCTGGCGACACGTTCGTGTACTCCGATCTCGGCGCCATAGTGCTCACGCAGATCGTCGAGGGGCTCGCGGGTCAACGGCTCGACGCGTATCTCGACGCGCACCTGTTTCAACCCCTGGTCATGACGAGCACGCGGTTTCTCCCCCCGCCCGATTGGCGAGACCGGATCGCACCGACCGAGCGAAGTCAGGACGGTACGATCATCCGCGGCACGGTGCACGACGAGAACGCGTGGAAGCTCGGCGGGGTGTCGGGTCATGCGGGGCTGTTCAGTTCGGCGAGCGACCTGGCGCGCTTCGGCAGCTGGATTCTGCGGGCGTGGCGGCAGGACTCCGGGCAGGTACGCGCATTCACCACGCGGCAGGAGATGCCGCCGGGCTCATCGCGAGCGTTGGGGTGGGATACGCCGTCAGAGAGCTCGAGCGGTGGTACGAAGCTCGGACCGCACGCGTTCGGGCACACGGGATTTACCGGCACGTCTATCTGGATCGATCCCGACAAAGACCTCTACATCATCCTCCTCACCAATCGCGTCAACCCGACCCGGGAAAACAACCGCATCGGCCGGGTACGCCCGCGCGTTGCCGATCTGGTGGTGGATGCGCTCACTCCACCACAGTAGCCCAGCCGCGTCGCGACAGATCGCGGTAAATCACGAAGCCCCCCGCGATCCCCACCGCCAGCATGATCAGCCCCGGCCGCGTCTCGTGCAGCAGCAGTTTCCCCACGCCGAACAGCACGCCATAGATCAGCGCGCATCCCGCAATCCAGTCGACCAGGTTGGACAGCCCGTCACTCGCGGCCCGGACCTCGGGAGCGAGCGCGGCAATCGGCGCCCAGCCGCTGACTGAGGGCCGCGTGCGACGGTAAAAAGCGATCAGTTTCTCGCGCGGCTCGGGGGCGGTCAGGAACGTGACCGCCAGCCAGACGGCTGAGGTGATGGCCACGGTGGTGATCATGATCCAGGCGAACTGTCTCGGCTGGTCGGTGTCCAGGCCGAATCCCAGCTGCAGCGTGAGCGAGACGACAAAGGCGCTGATCATGGCGGAGACTTCGCTCCACGCGTTGATGCGCCACCAATACCATCGCAGCAACAGCACGCCCCCCGTCCCGGCGCCGGTCACGATGAGGAGTTTCCACGCGCCACCGATCGAGCCCATGTAAAACGTGACGACGCCGGAAATCACCGTGAGCAATACCGTCGCGAGCTTCGACGCGGTGACGTAGTACTTCTCGTCCGCGTCGCGCTTGACGAAACGGCGCCAGAAGTCGTTGACGAGGTAGCTGGCGCCCCAGTTGAGCTGCGTCGCGATCGTGGACATGTAGGCCGCGGCGAACGCGGCCACCATGAGACCGCGCAGCGCGGGCGGCAGATGGTCGATGAGCACGTGGATATAGCCGGTCTCCGGATCCGCCAGCCCCGGATAGAGGATCAGCGACGCCATCGCCACGAGAATCCACGGCCAGGGGCGAATCGCGTAATGCGCGATGTTGAACCACAACGTCGCAAGCAGTGAGTGGCGCTCGTCCTTGGCGCTGAACATCCGTTGCGCCACATACCCACCCCCCCCCGGCTCGGCGCCGGGATACCAGGTCGCCCACCAATTGAGGGAGATGTAGACGAGGAAGGTGATCATTGGCATCCATGCCGAATGCATGTCGGGGATGAAGTGCAGTACGTCGCTGCGCCCGCCCGCGATCAGTTTGGACTTCATCATCTCGATGCCACCCACGGCGCGCACGGCGAACACGGCGAGGATGATCACCATGCTCATTTTTACGACGAACTGGAACACGTCGGTGACCAGCACCCCCCACAGGCCTGACAGTGTGGAGATCGCGGAGGTGAGCGCGATCATCCCAAGCACGATCATGAGGGCTTCCAGCTTCCCGACGCCGAAGATCAGCTGCAGGATTTTCACCATGGCCAGGTTGACCCAGCCAAGGATGATGCAGTTGATCAAAATGCCGAGATACAGTGCGCGGAACCCGCGCAGGAATGCGGCGGGCTTGCCGGCGTAGCGGATCTCGGCGAATTCGACGTCGGTCATCACGCCCGCGCGGCGCCACAGCCGCGCGTAGAAGAACACCGTCAGCATGCCGCTCGCGACGAAGCACCACCACAGCCAGTTCCCCGCGATACCGTTGCGCGCCACGAAACCGGTCACGACCAGCGGCGTGTCCGCGGCGAACGTCGTCGCCACCATCGACGTCCCGGCGAGCCACCAGGGCACGTTGCGGCCCGAGAGGAAAAACTCCGCAGTGCTCGTCCCCGCCCGCGCCTTGTAATAGAATCCGATCCCAATGTTGAACGCGAAGTACAGCGCGATGATCAGCCAGTCGGCGTAGGTGAGTTGCATGGGCCAACAATTGGGGGGCTGCGCGCCCACATGGCAAGCCGGAGACAGCCGTTGACAGGCTTGCCGCTCCTGTCTAAGTTGGTGTCAGACTGGAGGATATGATGGGGACGACCCAAAAATCGGTTGCACTCACGCTCACCGAGCGGGCGGGCGAAGAGGTCAAGAAGTTCCTGGCCGAGGAGAAGGTGTCGCACGATTCGGCCGGGCTGCGCGTGGCGGTGTTGCCGGGCGGCTGCTCCGGTTTCCGCTACAGCCTGAACATCGAAGAGCAGCCCGCCGCGGACGACGTCGTGGTCGAAAGCGCGGGCGTGCGGCTGTTTGTCGATGAGTTCAGCTCACAATACCTGAACGGTACGGTCATCGACTACAAGAGCAATTTCCAGGAGTCGGGGTTTGCGTTCGAGAATCCGAACGCCTCCGGCGGCTGCGGCTGCGGATCGTCGTTCACGGTTTGAGCGTTGATCCTTCCTGACAACGCAGGCAGGGCCCGCGCAGGTCGCGGGCCTTTTCTTTTCTAGATGCGTCCGCTCGACATCGCCGTCATCGTTGTCTATTTCACCGCAGTCATCGTCTTCGGCTTGCTGCTGGCCGGACGCCAGCGCGACGCCACGGACTATTTTCTTGGACACCGCGGACTTCCGTGGTGGGCGTTGATGCTGTCGGTCGTGGCGACGGAGACATCGGCCGTCACCGTGATCTCGGTCCCTGGTCTCGCGGCCCGCGGCAATCTTACGTTCCTGCAAATCGCGTTCGGGTATCTGGTCGGTCGCATCGGCGTCGCCAAGTTGCTGCTCCCTGGCTATTTCGAGGGCACACAAGACACCGCGTATCAGCGTCTGGAACGACGCTTCGGAATCGCGGCTCGGCGCACGGCCTCCGGTATTTTCCTCCTCACGCGTGCACTCGCCGATTGCGTGCGGATCTTCGCGACGGCGATTCCGCTCGCCATCATCGTATATGGAAATCCCACCGACAAGGCGCTCGCGTTCGGGATCCTGGCGATCGGCATCGTGACACTCCTCTACACCTGGTTCGGCGGCCTGCGCGCCGTCGTGTGGGTGGACGTCATCCAACTCGGCGTGTACTTGCTGGGCGGCATCGCGACGGTGATCGTCGCCACGCACAACGCCGGCGGTGTCCAGGCGTACGGGCGCGCGTGGGACGCAGGAAAGCTTGCCGTACTGGATTTTCGACCCTCCTTCAAGGTCCTGTACACGTTCTGGGGAGGCTTGGTGGGTGGCGCGCTTCTCGCCGCCGCATCACACGGCACCGATCACCTGATCGTCCAGCGACTGCTGGCCGCCCGGGGCCTGCGCGACGCGCAGCGGGCACTTATCGGCTCCGGCGTGTTCATTATCGCGCAGTTCGCGCTTTTCCTGCTCGTCGGCACGAGCCTGTGGCTTGCGGGCGCGGATAATGGCGTCATGCGAAGCGACGCGATCTACCCGACGTTCGTGATCACGCAGCTTCCTACCGGACTCGCCGGTCTCGTGGTCGCGGGGATCCTGGCGGCCGCCATGAGCAGCCACGCCTCAGCCGTCAACTCGCTCGCTTCCGCCTCCACTCACGATTTCTACGCTCCCCTCACAGGCCGCCACGACCTCGCACACCTGCTGTGGGTGGGACGCTGGCTGACGTTATTCTGGACCGCGATCCTCGTGGTAGGCGCCATCGCCTTCATCGGCGATCGAGAGACGCCCGTCGTGCAGCTGGCACTGAGCATCGCATCCCTCACATACGGCAGCCTGCTTGGGACCTACATCCTGGGCGGGGCATGGCCGCGAACCCGTCAGATCGACGTGATTGTCGCGATCGGCGTGAGCGTCGTCCTCATGTCGCCCGTGGTACTGGGAGCCGTCATCCCGCATTTCCCGCTGCACTGGCTGGCGGGCCTCTCCTGGTGGTGGTATGTGCCACTCGGAACTGCCATCACCGTCGCGGTGGGGATGCTCTCCTCATTCGTCGGACGATCTGACCTGCGGAACATCGCCCCGCAAGCCGTGGCTCAATGACGTCCAACGCCATTCTCTTAGGCATCGACTGCGGCGGGTCCCATACCGCGGTTGTAGTCGGGGACGCGCGCGGCCAGGTGCTCGCGCGCGCGGAGGGCCCTGGCTCAGCGATGCGGCCGGGCGGTGCGGAACGCTCCGCGGCGGTTATCCTCGACGTCGCCCGGCGGGCGGCGCTGCAAGCCGGTGTGACCCTCCCCGCGACGATCGCGCTCGTGGGCGCGGCTGGCGCGGGACGCGCGCCCGAGCAGGAAGCGCTCGCCAAAGCCATCGGCGCGACCGGCGTCGCGGAGCGCGTGGACGTGCGCGGCGACATCGAGATCGCGCTCGCGGCGGCGTTCGGCGATGCGCCGGGCATTCTGGTCAATGCGGGGACCGGATCAATCGCGTACGCGCGCGTGGCCGATGGCCGGCTGCATCGCGCCGGCGGGCACGGCTGGCAGCTGGGCGACGAAGGTGGCGGCTACTGGCTCGGCCGGCGTGCGCTCGCGGCGGCGGCACGCTCGCGCGATGGCCTGGAAGAATCATCCACCCTGCTCGAGCGCCTTCTGGTCGCGCTGGGACTGCAGAACTTCGATGATCTCATTCGCTGGACGGCCACGGCGACATCCGGGCAGGTCGCGGCGCTCGCGCCGCACGTGCTCAACGCGGCGCGGGAGGGCGAGACGGTGGCGCAGCGCATCATCGAGGAAGCGGCAGCCGAGCTGTCGCGGTTGGTGCGCGTGTTGACGCAACATTTTGGAGAGACAGACGCGATTATGCTCGCAACGGCGGGTGGGCTGCTGCGCCCGGGATCACCGCTGCTCGCCGCGTTGCGAGAGAAGATTCGGAAGGAAGTCCCGCGCGCGCGCTTTGCCGGTGGCGGCGGGGCCGTCGACGCCCCCGTGGGCGCCTTGCGGCTCGCCGTCCCGCTGCTCTCCTAGAGCGACTGCCCCGGTCGTGTCTGCCGGATCCGGCTGTGCCCGAATCCGTATCCTACGTACAGGACCAGACCGATTGCCAACCACACCGCGAAACGAACCCACGTTTCGAGCGGCAATCCCAGCATCACGTAGACGCACAATACCACAGACACGGGAGCGACGGCCCACACCCAGGCCACCCGGAACGGACGGGGACGATTGGGTTCGGTCTGGCGCAAGACGAGAACGCCCGCCGAGACGAGGGCGAACGCGAATAGCGTGCCGATGTTGGTGAGATTGTAGGTCTCATTCGCGTCGCCGATCAGTGCCCAAAGCGCCACAAATGCACCGGTGACGATCGTCGTGATGTACGGGACGCGGCGCGTGGCGGAAATCTTCGCCGCCCATGGCGGAAGCAGGCCGTCACGCGCCATCGCGAAGAAGATGCGTGGCTGCCCGTATTGGAAGACGAGCAGCACGGCCGACATCGAGACGATCGCCCCGAGCGAGACGATCCAACCCACTGTCTTGAAGCCCGCCACATCGAGCGCCTTCGCCAACGGGTCGGCGACGCCGAGATCGGTGTATTTCGCCATTCCCGTGAGCACGGCCCCCACGATCACGTAAATCAAAGTGCAAATCGCCAGGCCGCCGAGTATGCCGATCGGCAGATTGCGCTGTGGATTCTTCGTTTCCTCTGCCGCCGTCGAGATCGCGTCAAATCCGATGTACGCGAAGAACACGATCGCCGCACCCTGATGGATTCCCCGCCAGCCGTTCGGTGTGAACGGGTGGTAGTTCTCGGGGTTGATGTGCGACAGACCGGCCACGATGAACAATCCCAGGACGAGCAGCTTGATGACGACCAGCACGTTGTTGGTGCGCGCGCTCTCGCGCACGCCCATGAGCAGCAGCCAGGTGATCAGCCCGACGATGATGTACGCCGGCAGATTGACGAGAATCGGGATTCCCGCGACGTGCGGCGCGCGCTCGAGCAGGGCGTGCACCTCCGGCGTCGGGCTGAGCAGCGCTGTGCGATAGCCGGTCGTCAGAAAGTCGGGCAGGTGGACGCCGAAATAGCTGATGAAGGATTTGAAGTAGTCCGCCCAGGAGATGGCGACGGCCACGTTGCCTACGGCGTACTCGAGGATCAGATCCCACCCGATGATCCAGGCGACCACCTCGCCGAGCGTCGCGTACGAATAGGCATAGGCGCTGCCGGCCTGCGGGATCATGGCAGCAAGCTCGGCGTAGCAGAGGCCCGCGAGCGCGCAGCAGATGCCGAGCAACAGAAATGAGAAGACGAGCGCGGGGCCAGCTCCGGCGCGCACCATGTGCCCGGCGGAATCGTATTGGCCGGCGGCGGCGGTCCCGATCGCGCCGAAGATTCCCGCGCCGATCACCGCGCCGATGGCCAGCATGATGAGATCGCCGCCGCTGAGCACTCGCCGCAGGGACTGCGGCGTTTCGAGCTCGCCGACCAGGAGCTCCGCGATCGGCTTGCGCTTGAAGAGCTGCCGCACGCTACGCCCTGCTTTCGGTCCGGGACGTGGAGCTAGGGGATGACGGTGACGCTGGCGACGTAATCGACGGCTTGGCCATCACGAGTCGTGGCTGGATTGAACAGATAGCCCATCATCCGTTCGTTGAACTCGCGCCGATATCCGGCATCCTTGATGGGCGGCGTCACTTCGACCCGCGTGACGCGACCCTCCGCCGTGACCCAGAACCGCACCTCGTGGCGCCGTCCGCGCGTGTCGCGCGGCGCTCCTGGCGGTGGGAAAATCGTCCACCGCGGCGAGGCGGGGAAAATGTAACCCGGGCCGCCGCCCGAGCCAGACCCGGAATCCGCCCCCGCACCCATACCGGTGCCAGTTCCCGTCCCGCCTCCCGTGCCCGGACCCTGACCGGGACCACCGGTGGTCCCCGTTCCCGTGCCCACCGCAGCCGGCGGGGTGATGACTGCGGTGGAGGGTGGAACATCGATCTTGACCGGCTCAACGACCGGCGGCGCGACGGTCGGCACGGTGACGGCGGGCGGCGCCTGGGTGATATCCTGCGCCTGCGCGGTTGCGACCGAAGGCAGCGCAAACCAGCTCACCGCGGGGCGGCCACCTCCGCCGCCGCCGCCGCGCGGCCCGGTACCTCCGCCTCCGCCCGCTTTGAACAGCGCCGCGCCGCGCCACAGGACGAGAACGGCGATCGCGACGTGAATGAGGAACGACACAGCGGCCGCGGGCCCTTCGCGTCGCCTCGGCAACGGCAGCGCGTACGCGTCGAAGGGGGCACGCCGTGGTGCAGACATTGCTTATACATACCCTATAAAGAAAAGTGGGGCACGGTTTCGCGCCGTGCCCCGTGCCTCAGGTGCAGCCTGAGACATCAATGCGCTGCGGCGGCACCTTCTGACGGTGTGAAGCCGATGACTTGCACGCCGGCGCCGCGGGCCACATCCATCGCGCGCACGATGTCGCCGTATTTCCGGTTGGGCGCGGCCTTGATGAACAGCAATTTCGCGGGCCGCTGATCGTATAGCTCATGAAATTTGGCGTCGAGTTGTTCGAACGTGACCGGCTGCCGGTTGATCGAATACGAACCGTCCGGGGCCAGCTCGAGCACGATCTGATCGCTTTGCGTCTGCTTCTGGCGCGGCTGGTTTTTCTGCTCGGGCGGCACCTGCACGTCGAACGCCCGACGCGAGAGGGGCAGTGTGATCATGAAGATGATGAGGAGCACGAGCAACACGTCGATCATCGGGGTGACGTTGATGTCGGCGCTGAGCCCGCTGCCTGTCCCGCCGCTTCCCATGGCCATAGGTCAGTGCTCCGGCTTGGCGGTGCGTTCCTGTTCGGCGATGGCGCCGACCACACGCACTCCGGCTTTGCGGGCGATCTCGAGCGCCACCTGGACGCGCGAGTACTCGATGCCTACGTCCGCTTTGAGGTACAGGATTTTGTCCACGGTCCGAGCGGCGTAGAGCGCCGTCAGCTGGCCCGGGAGGTCCTCATCGCTGATATAGCGCGGGCCCGTGTACTTACCGCTCGCGCCCGTGATGTCGAGATAGAACTTCCCGTCGCGATCGATGCCGAGCCGAATCTCGCCCTCGGTCTCCTCGCGCGCTTCGGGATTCTTGGCGCGCGGGATCGTCGCCTGGAATCCGGCGGTAATCGCGGGCGTCACGATCATGAAGATAATCAGCAGCACCAACATCACGTCGATCATCGGCGTGACGTTGATGTTGGCCGCGACGGCCCGCTCGCTCTTGCCCGACGACATCGCCATGGCCCGTTATCCCTTGATCGGGCCGCTGGTCTGCGACGTCTTCTGAGTCTGGAATTCCTTGGTGAAGATCGACCGGCCGAATTCGCTGCCGACACTCTTGATGAGGTAGTCGATCAGCTCTTTCGACGTATAGGTCATTTCCACCGTCAGGAAGTCGATCTTGGTGGCGAAGTAGTTGTAGAGCCACACCGCCGGAATCGCGACGAGCAGACCGAACGCCGTCGTGATCAGTGCCTCGGCGACGCCGCCCGTGATCGCCGCGAGCGAGCCCGAGCCGCCCGATGCCGACATGCCTTGGAACGCGGTGACGATACCCATCGTGGTTCCGAGCAAGCCGACGAACGGTGCGGTCGCGCCGGTCGTCGCCAGAATGCCGAGGCCGCGCTTCAGCTCGGTGGTGATGATCAGCATCTGCCGCTCGACGGCACGCTCGGCCGAGTTGATGTCGCCCGCGGTGATCGTCGCCCGGTCGCGCAGCAGCGGCTTCACTTCCGCCAGCGCCTCGCCCAGCACGCGCGCGACATGGCTCTTCTTGTTTTTCTCAGCGAGCGCGATCGCGCCGTCCAGCTGCTCTTCCTGCAGATAGCGCGAGAATTCCGGCGCGAACTTGCGCGTTTCCTTCTGCGATTTGCGGAGGTAGAGGTACTTCGAAATGCTGACGGCCCAGGACCACGCCGACATAATGAACATGACGACCACAATGCCTTTGGCGAACAGGCCCATCGACGACCATAGTTCAGCGTAACTCATCGTGTCTCCCTATCTCTTGATTTTGAAGTCGATCGGCAGATTCACCAGCACGCGAACCGCTCGGCCATGCACACGCGCGGGACGGAACAGCGCCCGCAGCACGTATTGTTTGGCCGATTGGTCGAAGCCTGGATTGGGACTCTGGATGATCTTCACCGACGGCGGCTCGGCCCGGCCCGTCGTATCGATGATCGCCTGCACCAACACGCGTCCTTGGACACCTGCCTGTCGCAGCAAATCGGGATAGTTGAGCGCGGGGCCGGACAGCACCTCGGGACGCTCTTCCACCACCGACTCCATGAACACCTGATCGGAGGACGGCACGATGCCCGTCCCGACCCCGCCCTCGACGCCCGTACCGGTATAATCTTTCGGGTCGAAGTGTTCCTGCAGATTGATTGGCGGAATGTTCGTGGGGATGTCCGTCGGCGCGACGACCGTCTGGAAACCCTTGAGCTGCGGGACGTCGACGATCGGCGGCGCCTCCTCCGGCTTTTTCTGCTCGTCCTGATTGAGGAAGACCATCGCGGTGTCGAGCGTATTCTCTTCTTTCTTTTGTCCCGCGGTCAGCGTCGCCACCACCGCCGCCAGCACGATGACGCTGTGTCCGACCAGCGACACGAAACCAAGGCCAAACGCGCCTTTCTTATTCGGCTTACGATTGGACTCGATCAGGTTATTGAACACCGCCGTTCCCTCCCGGGGAGTGGTCGCCTCTGTAATAAGTACCCGCCAGAATTACCGCCGCCAGTAGATCGAACATTACAATACGATGACAGCCGAATGACCCTTCCGCGGCGATGTTCAACCACCTCTTTGGATTGAGATCACTGAGAGGATACTCGCAGGCACCCCACCCAGTCTCTCGAGAATCTCATTTGACGATATAGGCAACGAGTTATTGGGTGCGTACGCGCACATGACGGCAGGATAACAAAGGAATGTGGATCTACCCGTGCGGCAGTGCGACCGTGAAGGTCGTCCCCCGGCCGGGCCGGCTTTGGACCTCGATGGTTCCGCCATGTGCCTCAGCGATCCACTTGCAGATGGCGAGTCCTAAACCTGTTCCCGCGCGCTCGCTGGTGCGCGTGCGCGCGGAGTCGGCGCGCCAGAACCGATCGAACACGTGCGGCAAATCGCCCGCGGCGATCCCGATGCCGGTATCGGCAACGCTAAATGTGACGCGGCCGTCCGTGCTGCCGAGCTCGACCGACACCTGGCCCCCGCGCGGCGTATACTTGACCGCGTTTTCGATGAGATTGAGCGCGAGTTGTCGCATGCGACTGCGGTCCACGGGAAGCACCACGGGCTCGGCTGGGAGACGGATATCGATGCCCACGCCCGCGTGCTCCGCGAGCAGCTCCCCCGTTTCTCCGGTTTCCTCGATGATCTCGCGGAGATCCACCAGCTCGCGATGCAGCTCGGCGCGCCCTTCGTCGGCCCGCGCGAGGGTCAGCAAGGAATCGAGCAGCTCGGTCATGCGGTTCACTTGCTGCAGCGTCTCCTCGAGCGGCGCGAGCGTCTCTTGCGGCACGCCGGGACGGGTGATCGCGCGCTCCACGCCGGCGCGTACTACGGTGAGCGGCGTCTTCAGCTCGTGGCTCGCGTCGGCGGTGAAGCGGCGCAGCGCCACGAAACTGCGCTCCAATCGGGTCATCATCTGATTGAGCGTTTCTGCGAGCCGGCTCAGCTCGTCGCGCGCCATCGGTACCGCCAGGCGGCGATGCAGCGTCCGCCCATCGCTGATCTCGCGGACCTCCGTGATCATGCGATCGATCGGCTCGAGCGCGCGCGCCGCGATCCAACCGCCGACGAGAATCGCCGGCACCACCCCCACGACAAACGCGATCACGATGGTCGTGAGCAGCTGTTCCAGCCGCAGCTCGGCAGAGCGCGTGTTCGCACCGGCGAAAATCGCGCCGAACTGCTCGCCCGCGTCAGGCACGGCGCGGAGGACGTAGTGGAGCGACGGCCCGTTCGGCTCGATGCGATAGAGGCCCGGCACGCGCGGGCCCGGGGACACGGGCGGACGGGGGATCGCGTTGAGCTGCTCGAACTCGGCGAAGGTGAGTGCGCGCGCGTCGGGCGAGGCAAATAGCAGCCGGCCGTCCCGACTCGTCACCAGCAGGAAGTCGGGGACCACTTCGAGCACCGCCGCGACCTCCGGCGTCAGGACCGGCCGGCCCGCGGTGTCCTTCTCCACCAGCACGCCGCGCGCGCGATAACTCTCGGCGAGGATGCCGGCGGTGAGATCGGCTTCGGACTGAATGCGGCGGTCGAGATCCTGATAGGTCGCGCTGCGGCGAGCGAAGTACAGGACGACGGCAAAGACCGCGATGCTGAGAATGAGCGCGGTGGCGTACCAGATGGTCAACCGCCCGCGAATACTCTCCATGTCACGCCCGCACCACGTAGCCCACGCCGCGCACCGTGTGAATCAGCTTGGGTTCATCGGCATGATCGATCTTCTTGCGCAGCCGCGTGATCACAACGTCCACGATGTTGGTGCCCGGATCGAAATGGTAGTCCCAGGCATACTCGGTAATCAGCGTACGCGACATGACACGGCCCTGGTGACGCATCAGATACTCCAGCACGGCGTATTCCTTGGGCGTCAGCTCGATCGGCTTGCCGTCGCGCGTAACTGCCCGGCTCCCCGTGTCCAGCACCAGCCCCGCGACTTTCAAGGTGGGCGGGGAGATCGCTTTGGGCCGCCGGCCCAGCGCCTCGACGCGGGCCAGCAGCTCCTCGAACGCGAACGGCTTCGTGACGTAGTCGTCCGCGCCCATGCGCAACGCCTGCACCTTGAAGTCGAGGGAATCCTGCGCGGTCAGCACAAGCACCGGCAAACTGATGCCGCGATCGCGTAGCGTGCGGAGCACGTCGATGCCGGACAGCTTGGGCAGGCGCAGATCCAGGACCATCATGTCGTAGCTCGCGCCTTTGCCGCTCGCGCGCCGCAGCCCTTCGTCGCCGTCGCCGACGAGATCGACGTGATAGCCTGCTTCGTCCAGGCCGCGGCGCACGTACTCACCGACCGTCCTGTCGTCTTCGATGACGAGAATTTTCATCCGACCGGTAGGAAGACCTTGAAGTTCGTCCCCACCCCCATCTGCGACTCGACCTCGATGCGGCCGCGATGCTCTTCAATGATGCCGTACGCCACGGAGAGTCCGAGGCCAGTGCCCCGCCCCTGCGGCTTCGTCGTGAAGAACGGCTCGAAGATCTTGGACAGGTCTTCCTGCGGGATCCCGGTGCCGGTATCGATGAACTCGACCAGAATCTCATCGCTCCGCTGCGGGTTCGTGCGCGTCCGCACCGTGAGCACGCCACGCGCGTTCATCGCGTCCATGGCGTTCAACATCAACGCCATAAAGCATTGCACCAGGCGCTCGCCATCGGCCTGGAATAGCGGCAGGCCCTGTCCGAACTGCCGCTCGATCGTCAGCCATTTAAAGCGTTCATGGTGCTTGAGCAGGAACAACGTCTGCTCGATCACCGCGCCGATATCGGTGGAGGCCTTGTGCGCACTCTTCTTGGGGCGCGAGAAGTCGAGCAACCCGTCCACGATGCGGCGGCAGCGCTGCACCTCGGTATCGATGATGTGCAGGTACTCCTCGTGTGCCTGGCGCTCCTTCTCGGGCAACGCGTCGGTGCGGAGCGCGAGCGCTTCGCTGCACGCGAGAATCGTCGCCAGGGGGTTGTTGATCTCATGCATGACGCCCGCGGCCAACTGCCCCACGGCGGCGAGCTTCTCGCTCTGCGCGAGGCGCTGCAACGCCTGGCGCCACGCCGTCACATCCTCGCCGATGGTGATGACGTGGGAAATGTCCTCATCGTCCAGGCGCATCGGAATTTTGGTGATGCGATAGTGTCGGGCTTCTCCGGTCGCCTGCGAATCGGTCTCCATCTGCTGGATTTCGCCGGTCGCGAAGACGCGATCGTACTCGACTTTAAGCAGATCACGCGGCTGGCGGTCGAGCACCTCGAAGACTTCGCGCCCCAGCGCCTCTTCGCGCGACACACCCTGCGTTCCGGCCTCGCGCTTGCGGTTCCAGGCACGGATACGGTAGGCCCTGTCGATGACGTACAGGCCCACGGGAAGCGAATCGATGATGCGGGCCGCGAAGTTTCGCTGGGCCTCGAATTCGCGCGTGCGCAGCGCGACTTCTGACGCGAGATCCTGCGACAGCTCGGTGGCCGCGAGCACGGGCGCCAGCATCTGCGCTACGACGACGAGAACGTCGTGGGCCATGCGCTCGACTGGGCCGTGGGGGATGATCACCTCGAAGCAGCCGAGCCCCTCATCCTCGTGGATCAGCGGCAGCCGCAGCAGCGTGCCACCGTCTGCGGTAAGCTCGCGGTGTGGGCCCTCGGCGACCCAGCCCGCTACCTCCGATGTATGGCCGGGCGCCTGGGTGTCGTCATCAGGCGCGGTGATCGGAAGAAAGCGGGAACCGTTAGCCGAGCGCAGCCAGAGGCGGCAACGGCGTAAAGAGAGGCCACGGCGGAGCACGCCAACCACGCCGGCGAGCCCTTCTTCAGCGGGGCGCCCGGCGGCCAATACTCTTGCAACTTCGGCGAGGACCTCGAGGCCGGGGTGGTCCGAAGTCAGCGTCGGCGCGACCATAGGGTCGCTAACCTAGGGACGACGCTCCCGGCGCGCCAGCGGCGCCTCACCCCGGAACGCCAACATGCCACGTACGGAGGGCTTCCCACTGCCCAGATAGGCGGTCGGACCGATCACGATGCCGAAGTGGGGCGCGTCGCCGGTGCCAATGCTCACGGAGGGCAACACCGAAACGGCGGCCCAGCGGGAGCCTTGCGACAGTGGGGAGCCAGATGCCATGTACCCGGTCATCTCGAACGTCATATCGAACCCGATGCCGGTGCCGTGCTCCTCTTCGCCGAATTGCGCGATCGATTTCATCTTCGTGCGACCAGCGACCGTGGCGCCGAACACCATGCCCTTTGTGCCACCGAGCATCGTGCTCTCGTTGATGAACGTTCCGACGCGTCCCGAAAGGGAGATCGCGGCAAGGCCGTGCTCCAGCCGGCGCACATACCCGACCTCGGCGCCTTCCATCTGCCAATTGGCACCCAGCGTCGCAACGAAGCCGAACGTTAGCGCGTGAGGGCGCAAACCTTTGGGTGCCGTCGGCGCGACGTCAGATTGCGCCGCCCCGCGTGTAGACAGGGCAATGAGCGCGATCAAAAGTGGGGTCATGGACCGGCGCACGTTCGTTCTCCTGATTGATGCGGCATTTGCCGCGATTTGGTACAACGCGCCCGGCCACTATTCGCCCGATGCTCTGAATTGCAGCACTGGACCCGTGATGTAGAGATGCCTGGCCATGCTCGCTGTTTAGGGTCTTCGCAACTTCTGAGCCACAACCAGGAAGGTCGGTGGAGGGTGCTTAGAGGCGGATTCGTGCGCCTGTGACGGGCACGCCCTGCATCAGGTAGCGCTGCGCGAGCAGGCACACGACCAGGATCGGCAGCGTGACGAGGACGGCCGCAGCCATCTGATAAGGCCAGTTACTCGCATACGTGGTATGAAAATGCGCGAGCGCCAGCTCGGCGACTTCCATCTCGGCCGAGCGCGTCACAACGAGTGGCCAAAGGAAGTTCCGCCACTGATCCACGAACGCGAGCACCGCGAGCGCGGCCACAGCAGGCTTTGTAAGCGGCAGAGTGACTCGCCAGAACAGCGTCCACTCACTGGCCCCGTCGAGGCGAGCGGCGTCTTCCACATCACGCGGCAGCATCACGAATGCCTGCCGCATCAGGAAAATACCCCAGACGGAGACTAGCTCGGTTGAGATGAGCCCCGGATAGGTGTCTACCCAGCCCAGCGCGTTGATCAACGCATATCGGGGGATGACGAGGAGGATCGCGGGAATGGCCAGCATCGCCAGCAGCAGCGTGAAGAGCCCCTCGCGCCCAGGAAATTGGATGCGGGCAAATGCGTACCCAGCGGCGGCACTGGTGAGCACTTGGCCCACCATGACACACCCGGCGAGGATGGCCGTGTTCAGGAGCACTCGCATGTACGGCAGTGCTTCGAGCGCACCGGTGTAATTGGCGCCCGACGGAGCGTGTGGAAGAAGCGGTGGGGGCCACCGCAGCAGCTCCGCCTCACCCATGAATGAGACACAGATCATATAGAGGAAGGGGGCGAGCATGAGCAGCCCCGCGAGCCAGACCGGCAGCTTACGCACGCCGGAGCGCCTCGTGCAGGAGCCTGAGCTGCGGCCAGCGGAATACCACGAGCCCCACGAGCATGAGTACGCCAAGCGCCGCGGCCATCCCAAATGCCTGTGACGCGAAACCCGTCTGATAGATGTGATGAACCAAAACATCGGTCGTGTGAAATCCGGGACCACCCTGTGTCAGCACGAACACAAGCGTAAACATCTGCATGGCCCCGAGCAGCCCGGTTAACAGCACAAACCAGGCGATGGGACGGAGCAGTGGCAGCGTGATCCGCCAGAAACAGCGCCACGCTCCTGCTCCATCGACGAGCGCGGAATCGGTGTATGCCTGAGGTATGCGCTGGAGACCGGCGAGGAAAACCAGCATCTGTCCACCGACGTGTGCCCAGACCGACACGAGCATCAGCGCGGGCAACGCGGTGCGCGGGTTGCTGAGCCAGTCGGGACGGCCAAGGCCCAGCGCACCGGCGCGATAGATCAATTGCCAGATCAGCGCGGTTGCCACCACGGAGGAGACGTACGGCAGCAGGAAGGTCGTGCGCAGCAGGCGACCGGGCCACCTATTCCGATAGCTGTGGACCGCGACTGCGGCGCCCAGGGCCAGCGCGAGGGAAACTGGGACGTACATCGCATAGACAACGGTGTTGCGGAATGAAATCCACATTACGGGATCACGCAGCACCGGACCAAAATTCGAACGAGAGGCCAGGTATACGGCGTACAGCAATGGTCCGACGGTGAAGACCGATATGTGCACGGCCGCGGGCGCAAGAAATCCCCAGGCAATCGCGGTCTGTCGGCGCGGTCGAGGTGGCGTGCGCTCGGCCCACCGCAGGAGCAGGATCGCCAGCGGACCGACCAGCGCACATGGGATGAGCAGTGCCAGCCACCGCGGGGCTCCGAGCTCGGCAGGCACGGACCGCAGCTCTACCCATCGGCCGGGACCGAGCAGCACAGCGGCGACCGCGCGCCGCTCGCCATCGATGCGCAGGCGTCGCGGCGCGGATTCGCCGGGGTCGCCCGGGACCAACTCGCCGCCGTCCGCCACAAGCGACGCGAGCTCGCTCAGTGGGACGCGTGACGCAGGCGTCGGCATGCGGGTGGCTGCTTCCTGCAGCAACCGCCGCGTATCGACAAGCCAACGGTCCGTACTCTGTTTGGCAGCTGCGTGGACATCGAGATACGCCGCGACGGCAAGGAGCAGCGCGGCGCCGACGTAGCCGCCGTGCCGCAATGACCGCGCGCGAAACGCGATCGCGGTCGCCGCGCCCACGGCAAGCAGCGCAGCGGGAAAGGCGAAGCCGAGCCCCCCCGGAAGCGGGCCGTGAGGCACCCGATGGGGACGCACAGCAACCGCCCCGACGACGTCTCGACCTTCGCGGTCGCGCAACGGCACCAGCGCCGCGCCGTCCCGCCAGCGAGGCCCGGGCTGCAAATCCTCCGGAGCGAGAGGCGCCGTGGTCGCGTCTACGAGCGGGGCGGTGCCGAAGTAGACCTCCACTTCCGAGGACCACCCAGGGAGCGTCCGCAGAGCGCGCGCCAACGTGAGCAGTGATGGCAGGTCGTAGCTGCGCGCTGCGCCCGACGCCGCCGGCGGAGGTGGGGGCGGCGCTGTTGGGGGGGAGGCCGGTCTTCCGCGGGCGCGCGGCGCACGTCTGGGAGGAGGCGGTGGCGGCGGTGCTGGTGCCACCGTGGTGATGTACGCGGCTGTCGTACCGGCAATGCGGAACGCGAATGCCCGCTCATATCGTCGCTGCGCGGTGTGTACCACCACGAGGACGATCGCGGCCGCGAGCGCCGCGGCCGCCGCCGCGCCCGCCGCCCAGAGCCGGGGGCGGAGGCTCACGCCAGCGGCGCTCCGGCGGCATCGAAGAGATAGAGGCGCCGGCGGTCCACCTTCACGCCGACACGCGTGCCCACGCGCACGTCGGCAAAGCCCGGCAGGCGCGCCACGAGCGGCTGCCCGCCGGCATTCAAATGCACCAGCGTCTCGCTGCCTAACGGCTCCACGACCAGCACGTCGGCGTTGCCAACGCCCTGATCCACGGCGCACAGTCCGACGAATTCCGGCCGTATGCCGAGCTGCAGCTCCCCATCGTAGGTCGCCAGCTCCACGGGAATGACGAGACTTCCTGCCTCGATGACGCGTCCCTTGTCGGCCTGCCCCGCTCGCCCGCGCCCCTGCAGCACATTCATGCCCGGCGTGCCGACAAAACGCGCAACATGGACGTCCGCCGGCCGCTGGTACACCTCTTCCGGCGTGCCGAGCTGCCGCAGCCGGCCTTCGTGCAGCACGGCGATGCGCTGCCCCATTGTCATCGCCTCCGTCTGATCGTGCGTCACGTAGATCATCGTGGCGCCGAGTGCGCGATGCAGCGCGAGTAGCTCACCCCGCAGCTCAATCCGCAGCTTCGCGTCCGACCGCGACAGCGGCTCATCGAGAAGAAAGACTTGTGGACCACGTACGATGGCCCGACCGAGCGCCGCGCGCTGCCGCTCGCCCTCCGACAGCTGTCCCGGCATGCGGTCAAGCAGCTCCTGCAGGCCCAGGCGCCTCGCCGTTTCCACCACCCGTCGGCTCGCTTGCGCCCCACTGACCCCGCGGATGTCCAAGGGGAATGCGATGTTTTCGTGAACGGTCAGATGGGGATACAACGCGGGGTGCTGAAACACCATAGCAACGTCCCGCTCGGCGGGCGTCGCGTGTGTCACGACGCGCTCGCCGATGACGACGTCGCCGCTGGTGGGCTGCTCCAGGCCCGCGATGCAGCGCAGGACCGTCGTCTTGCCCGATCCGGACGGACCGAGCAGAACGAGCAGCTCGCCGTCTCGCACGTCGAGATCGAGATGGTGCAACGCCTGGATACCGCCGGCGTACACTTTGCTGAGGCGGCGCAGCGTGACCGACGCCATCAGTTATGCCGTCAGGCCGATAACAAGGCCCGAACGAGCCCGTACGTAATGGCCCACACCACAAAGCCTGTGATGATCACACCGGGAATTTTCTCGATCGGCTTCGTCGTCGCTCCCACGGTAGCCGTCAAGCAATTGATCTCGAGCAGCGCTGCCAGCACGATCACGCTTGCCCAATACGCCGTGTGATTGCCGCCCGCCGGCACCGTGAAATGGGACGCGGCACCCATAAAGAACAGCATTGGGATCGAGAACACGACGTTGGTGCGAGAGGCGAGGAAGGCGCGGCGCGCGGCCGCGGGCGCGGCAGCGTTGGCCTGACCACCCGATGCAACCGCCGTGGCCGACGCGATCACGACGCGCTGTTTGGGCCAAATGACGAGCACAACGTTGAGGAACATCAACGTTCCGAACAGCCCGCCGGTCAGGATGGTGATCGCCCACGGGGTACTCCAGGCACCACTGCCAAGCGGCGACTCGCCGAAACGCTGGCCGAGGATCGCGATCCCGGTGAAAAAGGTCAGAATCGCGCCGCCGCGAAACCAGCGTAACGCGCGCGGCAGCAGCTTTTGAGTCGCGGTGCTTTTCGCCGCCGGATCCGCCTCCGCCATGAACGGTCCCTGGACAAAATTGAAGTAGTACAGGAGACCAATCCACGTAATGCCACCCAGGTAGTGAAACCACCGCAGCAGAAACTCCGCCACGAGCGCCTCCGGAAGTGGGAGAGACGGTATCGTCCGCGGTGCCAAGATATGGTCGGAACCGTGCCACGCAATGCGGGGTTTGACAAGCACCTTCAAAGGGACAGAAACGCAATGGCGCAGACCAAAGAGCAGAGCGCGGCCAAAACCGCAGGCGACGCACAGCATACACTGCCTCAGCTGCCGTATGAATTTGCCGCGTTAGAGCCGCACATCGATGCGCAGACGATGCAAATCCACCACGGCAAGCATCATCAGACCTACATCACCAACCTCAATAACGCCCTCAGCAAACACCCCGAGCTCTCAGGCAAGAATCTCGAGGACCTGTTGCGCGGGCTGAACGCCGTCCCCGAGGACATCCGCACGGCGGTTCGCAACAATGGCGGCGGGCACCACAATCACTCGTTGTTCTGGACGATTATGGCGCCGGCCGGCCAGGGCGGCGGCGGTGAGCCGACAGGCTCCCTCGCCGACGCCATGAGGCGGACCTTCGGCGAGTTCGGGAAATTCAAAGAGCAGCTCGCCACCGCCGCGACCTCCCAATTCGGCAGCGGCTGGGCGTGGTTGACCGTGGCGAACGAAAAGCTCGAGCTCGCAGGCCGGCCGAATCAGGACAGCCCGCTGATCGACAACAAGGTCCCAATTCTTGGGCTGGATGTGTGGGAGCACGCCTACTATTTGAAGTATCAGAACCGGCGCGCGGACTACGTAGCGGCGTGGTGGAATGTCGTAAACTGGGACGAGGTGGGGCGCAGATACGAAGCGGCCCGCTAGCGCAGCGGGGCTACGGCGCCCGGCGGGCTCTCCTGTCGGGACTGCGGGCAAGATGATAGCGCTGCGCCACTGCATCCGCACGACGGCGATCCGTCGTGCGGGAGGTGACCGAGCCGTCGCAGGCGCGTTGCACGAGCGCCAGTAGGCGCTCGAGGTCGACTGGCTTCGACAACACCTCCAGCGCATCGACCCGCGAGCCGGTCCACTGCCGGTTCCATGCAGACAGTACCACCACCGGGATCCCACGCAGGCGCGGGTTCCAGCGTCTGCGAGCGAGAAACTGGATTCCGCTCATCACCGGCATCTTGTAGTCGAGCAGAATCAGGTCGGGCGAATCCATATGCGCGAGCAGCTGTAGTGCGTGACGGCCATCCCGGGCGGATTGCACATCGAAACCGTGCTCGGTGAGGAACTCACCCAACACCAATCGGATGTCCGGATCGTCGTCTACCAATAGGATAGTGTTGCCCACGCGAAGGAAGTTACCGCGACGCAGCCACGGGCGTAGTCGCTCGTGGTGGGTAATTCTCGACTAATCCCACTACGCGCGCGGGTTATTCGTCGAGTGGCACTGCGGAGATCTGCGCTTTTCCTGCTTCGTCGTACGCGACGGTCACGCGCCACGGCCGGCAGCAGACCTGACAATCTTCGACATAGTCCTGAAACGATCCGCCCCCCGCATCGATACCGATCTCATTCGGTTCGCCGCAGTACGGGCACATAACGACGCCCTCGGTGTCGGCACTGCCGTCACCCAAAGGGAACTCCTCTTCGAGATCGTCGTCGGGGAAATCGACCATTATTGCGCCTCTCTCCATCCCAGGCGTTGCCGCAACGCGGTGACGTGCGCGGTATGATGGCGCCCATGCCACGCGTACAACGCCAGCAGCGTGTCGAGCGATGGCGTACCCCATTCGGGATGCTTGATGGTCCGCGCGAAGTGTTCCGCTCCCATCGCCCGAAGCAGCGCCACCCACCGCACGTGCAACGCGCTGAGCAAGTCGAGCGACATGGCGATGGGCGCGCGCACCTCCGGCGTCTTCGCCCAATCGTCCTCCTCGTACGTCTTGATGGCGGGCACCTGCTCCGTCAGACCCCACTTAAAGCGGATATACGCGTTCATGTGGCTGTCTGGGATATGGTGGGCGACCTGGCGCACGGTCCAGCCACCGTCGCGATAGGGGGTGTCGAGCTGCGCGTCGCTCAATCCCGCGACTGCCCGACGAAAATTTGCCGGCGCGTCCGCGATCTGCGCGATGCAGGCGCTCCGTTCTACTGACGAGAGCTGCGTGACCGGGGTGAACTTGCCGATCGGGTAGCGCTCGTCGCTCATTGATCCACTCGCCAATTCGTCGTCAGCTCCGTCGTTCCCCATTTTATGCGTAGCGTGCCGCGCAGATCGGCGTACCCGGTGGTCGGCTGTGGCGAGTCCGGGACCAAGTAGATCGACAATGCGGGCTCCGGTTCCGCCATGGCACGGCTTGTCATCGCTACCCGGCCAACATCTTTACCTGCGTCGTGATCGGTACCCCACTGGCCGGTGCCGCGATTCACGATGAGTGAGTAACCCGCCCGCGTGTAAAGAAGGAAGAGACTATAATCGCCCTTTGCAATTTTCAGGTCGCCGATCGTGATATCGATGTCGCTATGCAGCGTGGTGGCCATGTTGGCACCAAAACGCCAAACGGTATCGAGCGGGATCAAGCCGCCCTCGATCTTCCGGCCGCGCGCGTGTGGCTGCCCATAGCTGATCGCGATCCGCGACGGTCCCGAGAGGCTCGCGTCTTCCTCGTACCAACTATTCCCAACTCGGCGGGCGTTGAGGTGGACCTCGACCGATGCCTGGCTGCTCGCCGCGATGCGCAGCGGCGTCGCCGGGGTCTGCGCCATCCCCGTGAACGGCACGAGTATTACAGCTACGGTGATCCATCCGGTGCGCATAGACATCTCCCGATTAGGACGTCAGCGACTGAATGAGTTCGCGCACCGTGTTCGCCAATGCGCTCGTGCCCGGACCCATGTCCGGCAACCGTCGCAACACTTCCTCGAGTTGATTGACGGCCGCGACCGTCGTCGCCTGGCCGAGGAGCTTGCTTGTGAGACCGAGCTTGTTCGTGAGCCACTTGCCGTCACCCGCGTCGATCGCGTGGTTCCCCAGCAGCTGATCCACGGCCGCCTGGGCATCCGCCAGCGTCTGCGCGGGAGCCTGAACCGCCGCCGACGTGAATGTCGTATCGGCCAGCCCCCGAATGTCGGTCGCGATCAGCCGGATCGTGAACGTGCCAGCGCTGGCGTACGCGTGCGCGACCGACACACCTGACTGCGCAGCGCCATCGCCGAACGACCAATCAAAGGTCAGGGCGTCGCCGTCCGGATCGCTGGAGCTAGCGCCGCTCATCACCAGGGCGAGATGCGGCAACGACGTATATGGCCCGTCCGTCCTCGCGACTGGCGGCTTGGTGTTGCTCTCGACCGCGATCTCGATGGGATCGGGCAAGCGCGCCAGTAGATCGTACCCGCTCAAGGCCTCCACGGCGTCGACCGTCGTCTGGTAGTTCTCCCACGGCACGTTGCGAATGCCCGGCTCGTTGGGCATCACGACCGCGATCACCTGGACATCCTGATACGAATGCACGTCGCCGAGCCCGTGATTGCGCGGCATGATGACCGCGACTTTCCACGTGTGTGTGGGGATTGTGATCTTGCCCTCGTTCTTGATCGTTCCCTTGTTGCCCGACGCCCCGGCGATGATGTACACCTCTTTGTCGCTGAACCGCGCGAGATCACCCAGGTAATTCTCGAAGCTTGCCCAGGGGCCCTGATTTAAGTCGGCGACCTGCGGCACGACGTTGCTGAAGTAGAACGTGTACGCGTTGTCGAGGCTGGCGGACGTGCGGTCGAACGAGCGCGCGAGATGTCCGCGATCGATGCCATAGCCGGCGATCGCGCCGGCGCCGGTGTAGTCGGCCGTCGTGTACTGCGGGAAACTCGCGGGTAACGCGGGATCGAACGTGAAGCAGTCGCACCGGTCCTCGGGACCGAAATGCGTCGCCTCCAGGTCGTAGCTCACCCAGTTCGGCGAGCCGCGGCTGCTGTTATACGAGCTCGTGTACTCATCGTGGCGCACGATGAAGTCGTCGCTCGGATCGCCGTCCGCCGGCTCTCCGAACTCGGCGTTGCCGGCGTACTGCGCCGTCGTGCTCGCGACGGCAACGCGTGTCGGCAGGGAGTACGTCGCCGTCGTGCCGTCCCCCGCGGTGGCGCGGAATGTCGCGGTGCCCGCGCCGAGCGCGTGCATCACACCGTTCTGGTCGATGCTGGCGAGCGCCGGGGTCTCGGCCGTCCAGATGAGCGTCGTCGGGACGGTTGCTCCACTGCCATCGTGCAACGTGCCGAAGAGCTGATCCTCGAATCCCACGGGGAGTGGCGGATCCGACGGCAAGCGTCCCGAGAACGTGATCGTGCTAGCGGGAGGTGGCGGCGGTCCGCCCCCGTTGCAGCTTCCGAACGAGCTCGTCGCGAGGCTCCACACGTTCGCGGCATTCCGTTGCAGCGACTGCCCGATAGGCGAGGACGAGGCCTCGGAGGCAACGATGTCGGTCGACAAGATGCCGTTTGCGGGCCCATTCGTCGCGGTGAAGGTGCCTTCGTAGGACAGGAATTCGACGACACCGCCGCTCGGATTCACCAACGCCATGCCGTCAGGACTGCCGTTCTGGATGCCGTTGGTAGGATAGCTGAGAAATACGACGCCCCGCGCGCCGCACGTCGCGGGAATCACCTGGCCAAGGGTTTGTGTGTTATAGGTGGCGCCGCCGTTTCCGTCGTAGAGCACGATCGTCCATCCCGTCAGGTCCGTCCCAGCCGCTCCTTCGAGCTCGATGGACTCGCCAACGTCCGTACCGGTGTTGTCATAGTGCAGCTCGCTGAACCGCGTTTCGGGGAGGCCTGAAGGCGGAGGCGCCGCATCGACATGCAGCGCCGCCGTGCCGGCGACACCGTTCGGCGCGGTCGCCACGATACCGGCATCCCCTGACGTTACGCCAGTCGCCACTCCATTCGCGCCGATGGTAGCCGTGGCGGTGACCTCGCCCTTCGCGACGGCGACGTACTTGATGTCCGCCGCGGCAGCCAGGGGAGTGACCCGATCCATGATGTCTACGAAGTTCGCGAGTACGACGGCGCCGGACGCCGTCTCCCCCAACGCGAACATGGCGCCGGCG
>JBHEMG010000112.1:0-4784 GCA_046262715.1 Gemmatimonadales bacterium | reverse complement strand
TTGCCGAAGCCCGCGAATGGCGCCGTCGTCAGCACGAAGAACACCATGATCGTGCCGTGCATCGTCATCAGCTGCAGGTAGTACTCCGGCGTGATCACACCACCCGCCGCGCTCGTGGGCGCGAGTTTCCCCAGTCCGGGCACCGGTGTCTCCGGCCAGCCCAAATGGAAGCGCATGATCCAGGAGAGCAGCATGCCGGTGAACACCGCCACGAGTGCCAGATCCAGATACTGCCGGCCGATGACCTTGTGATCGACGCTGAAGACGTGGCGCCGCAGGAAGCTCTGGTGCGGCGGTGCCGCGTGTGGCTGCGCGGCGACGTGAGTCATAGGGCGGGTGCCTGCTGCTTCAGCCACTGATCGAAATCCGCCGGCGTCTTCACTTCGATGTAGGCGCGCATGTTGTAATGGCCCAGACCACACAGTTGCGTGCACACGAGCTCATACTTGCCGGGTGCCGTCGCCGTGAAATGCAGCGGAATGACCATGCCGGGGACGAAGTCCTGCTGAATGCGTAACTCGGGGACGTAGAACGAGTGGCTCACGTCCTTGGCGTACATGCGCAACGCGATCGGGCGATTGATGGGAATTACGAGCGTCGCGACGACGATGTCGTCCCGCGCCGTGGTGTCGTTGGCGGGATCGAGGCCGAAGAAGTTTTGATCCGCGTCGCTCATCTTCTCGGCGTGGATCGCCCCGAACCGGCCGTCTGGGCCGGCGTAGCGGAAGTAATACGCGAATTGCTCGGCCAGGACCTCGACTTGCATCGCGCCGGATGCCGGAGGCGACTGATACACCTGCGCCCACACCTTCGAACCCACCAACGTCAGCGCCAGGGCCTCGATCCCGACAAGCACGGTCGCGATCACCACCATCGGCGTCACGCCCCCGGGGAACGTCTTGATCGGGCGCGCCGGCGCGCCGGCGCGCGCCTCGAAGCGCCAGACGAAGGCGGCGAGCGCGAGCTGCGCCGCGACGAAGAGGATGCCGGCCGTCACCATCGTCTCGTTCAGCTGACGATCGATCGCGCCGCCGTGGGTCGAGATATCGGGCGGGAGCCACCAGATGCGCAGCGCGAAAATCGCCGCCGACACCAGCGCGATGATCGTGACGACGACGGCGAAAAGCCGCCCCATCGGTTAGTAGGGCCGCGCGGTCAAGACGAAATTGGCGCTCTTCGTCTCGCTCCCACCGATTGTCACCTCTTCGCTCCGCGTGCCGAAGCGCTCGTGCCAGGCCGTCACCGTGTACTTGCCGGGTGGCAGACCCGTGATGCTGAAGGCGCCGGTCGAGTCGGTCACGGCGAAATGCGGCGTCGACAGCACCGCGAAATACCCGTGCATCCAGGGATGCACGTTGCACTTCACGGCGATGAACTCAGGCTGCTCCCACGACGTCCGAATCGGCGGCGCACCCTTCGGCTGCGACTTGTTCCATTCGGCGTTCACTCGGGCCAACGGGTGAATGTTGTGCGATGTCGGATCGTCGTTGAACACTGCCAGCGGTTGATGAACCTGCATGACCGCCACATGCGGCAGGTACTGGCAACCCTTCTGATCGTAATGCACGGTGTCCGTGGCGGCCGCGGCGCCCTGGTCGCCGGCGGAGATGTACAGGACGACGTAGCGAACGCTGTTGCCCGCACCCGTGACGGCATCCTCCGTCGTCACCGGCGCCGGATGCTGCGATACACAGGAGGGCTCCTTGGACATATCGATCGGCCGGATCCGCGGCAGCGTACCCGTATAGGTGACCTTGCCGCTGATGGTGCCCGCCGGCCGCGGCTTCGTCGGAGCGAAGGCCATGCTGCCTCCGAGGACCACCACGGCCGCGAGCGCGGTAAAACGCATCATCGTTACTGCCCTCCCTCTGGACCAATAGGCTTGAGTTCGCTCCCGTGGCTCGCCGCCCACTCGTGCCAAATGGTCGATTCCCGCGTCCGCAGCGGTTGCAGCGTGCGCAAGAAATGCACGAGATCCCACGCTTCCGCCGGTTGTAGCTGATCGGCGAACGAGGGCATCGGCGAGCCGTCGAGTCCCGTCATGAAAATCCGGTACAAATCGGTGTTGGTCGTACCGCACATGAAGCGGGAACCTGTGGAAAAATTGTACGGACGAATCGGATCTTCCTTACTGTCGGTCAACTCGTGTGCCGAGGGACCGTCGCCGTGACCCGCGGGACCGTGACACTTCCAGCATTCCAGGCGTTGGAACAGCTCGCGCCCGTGCAAAATGCTTTGAATCGTCACGGGCGTTTCGGGCGCGATCGCAATCGGCGCGCCGGGCTTGGCGGTCTTCCAGCTCGGCGAAAACGTCTTGATGTAGGCCACGAGATCCACGCGATTCTGCGGCGAGAGCGCGACCCACGGCGGCATATTGGTGGTCACGAAGCCGCGAGTCATCGCATTGTACAGATCCTCATCCGTCGGCAGTGAGCCCGACGGTGTCGAGCGGCACTTGAACGTCGCCATCGTGAAATCCCGAGGTTTGGGATCGATCCACATGGCGTTCTCGCCTTGGGCATCGCCGTCGTCGCCGTGACAGCCGGCGCAGTAGCGCGTGTACAACGACTTCCCGGCCGCGGCGTGACCGGTCAACCCACCGACGTGTGTCTGCTGCGCGGCAGCGGGCGTGGCAGCGGCCAGCAGGAGCATCGTGCCACAAACCGACAGGAGCGATATAAATCCCGTTTGCGGTTTCATGTCTTGGCTCCTCTCAGAACGCAAAGTCGAAGCCGAGGAACAGGCTTCGGCTCCAGATCTTCGTGTCAGGGGTGAGCGCATCGACGCCGCTCCCATTGCCCGAGAGCGGCGCCATGCCGGTCGTCCGGGTCATCGCGACTTCGCCATGGAATGCCATGCCGTCACGACTGAACAGGAACGGATACGCGCGAATCCCGACCGCGAACGCATCCGCATCGCCGAACGTCTTGGGCGTCGCCGGATCCGCCTGCTTGGACATCCGCAGGGCCTCATAGCGTCCTTGCACCAGGAGCCGCGTGTTCGCGACGAAATGCGCTTCGAGCATCGCCGTGTTCCACGTGGGTTTCTGCGTACTGCCGCCCAGGGCGGCGTCATCCGATGCGTGAGAAATCATCGGCAACAACTCGAGGTTGCCGAGCCATACTTGCGCGGTCGCGCCAAGCCGGACGAACGGCTTGAATCCGGTCGCCGTGCCGGGAATCGGCGCGCCCCCGATCGTTTCGAATGCGGTGGGACGATGCCCAAGGTACCCGAACACACCGACGCGCTGCGGCCCCAACCCGTTGCCGAACGCCCACGCCTGACTGAGCGTGACCATCGCGTCGGCGCCCTTGCCGGTGGGCAAACCGGGTTCGCCGTCATCCGTCGCCAGCAGCGCGACGCTGTAGCGTGTATAACTGTTGATCGAATGGCCGGAGAATTCTGCGCCGATCTGGTTGTCGCCCAAACCGAACGCGTAAGTATCGACGCTGCCGGCGGGCTGGTAATGGTAGGCGTAGAGGAAACCGCCGTTGTTCGACAGCCATGTAAAGCGCTTCTCGGAGAGTTGGTTGTCCAGCTCGAACTTGCCGAGCTTGAGATTGGCCCAGGGCGAGTTGCCGAGATTGTCGAGCCGCACGAACGCCGCTTCGACCCCGGCCGTGCCATCGGGATCGAGCGTTGGGACCAGGCCGAAGGTGATGTTCTTGTACAGCGTGCCGAGCAGCAGGAAATCGATGCCGGAGAGGTCGAATCCCACCTGTGTGATCGTCGACTCGCCGGCGTCCGTCGGCTGATGCGTCGTGTTCTCCATGTGAATCTGCGGCGTCGTGCGCATGGCAATGGGCCAGTAGCCGTTGCTCTGCCAGATCGGCGAGTCGCGGTCATTGCCGAGTTGATAGCCGTTGTCCTTGAAGCGCTGGCCAAACGCATTCAACTCGGGCCATACCGTGTGACAGGCGGAGCATCGTAAACCGTATTTTCGGGCGAAGGCGGGAATGGCAGTGCGATATCTGGCGTAAGCGGTGGCATACGATGTGACCGCGGGACCGCTGGGGGGCGCCATCGCGGCGCACAGCAGTGTTGCTGCAGGTGCCACGGCCTTCAGGAACCGCTGAATCATGTAACCCCTCCTCGTGGGTACGACCCTTCGGGAGATCTGCTGGTTACACCTCACTGCACATCTACCGCCCGCTTCAGCGGATGTCAATTACTCGTCTGCGGGTCGGCGTGGATGTTTTTCGCGCCGGTGATATCCCTTCTTGGACGGATGGACCTTGTGTGAAGGAGTCTTCAGGCGTCCCTTGACCGGCGCGTCGGGATTCGGCACGCGAACCACCACTTTGTCCTTCTCTCGCTTGCGGCTCATGCACCGAGGCGCTGCTTGATCTGCCGGGCGTGATGGCGGGCATGGATGAAGTGGAACCGACTCCACTCGTCGATCGTGAGATCGCCCAGCCGGGGATGCTTCACGAACAAGTCGGCGCGGCGCGCGGGTAACAGCGCGCGATCCACCTGGTCCCACGCCTCGATGGCATCGACAAAATGGGCCTCGGCCGCAGCGCGAACGATTTGCGGCGGTGGTGTCGTGCGTTCGGGTGCTTTACGCCCGGGAGGAAACCAGCGCAATCCAAAGATGAAGAACCGCGCAACCTGTTCGGCTGGTGTGCGCCGGCGCCTCGTCATGGGCGCGTGGTCCTTCCGCGAGAGGAGGGTTTGGGCGCTCAAGCTGAGACCGAGTGCCAGGTGTTCGACGATCTGCGCCGGGCTCCACTTCCCGCCGGGACTCCGTTGCCACTCGCTGTCCGCACGGCCCTGCAGCGGGC
>JBHEMG010000111.1:0-7719 GCA_046262715.1 Gemmatimonadales bacterium | reverse complement strand
GACATGGTGAAGCCGGGTGCCGTCGTGATCGATGTCGGCGTCAATCGCGTCGACGATCCCTCGCGGAAGCAGGGCTATCGGCTGGTGGGTGACGTGCACTTCGAGGAAGCCCGCCGCGTCGCGTCGGCGATCACGCCCGTGCCGGGCGGCGTCGGGCCGATGACGATCACGATGCTGCTGTACAACACCGTCCAGGCGGCGCGGCAGTGGGCCCTCCAGCAAGAAGCCTAGATCTCTTCAGCGCCGCGTCCGCCGAGGGCGCGTGGACCGTGGGGGAGGTGACGCGGCGTGCTCGCGCCGTGGTCGAAGCGGGCCTGCCGCCGCTCTGGGTGCGCGGCGAGATCGCCGGCTTTAAGGCGTGGCGCAGCGGACACTGGTATTTCTCCCTGCGCGACAAATCGGCGCAGCTGCGCTGCGTCATGTTCGCCAAGCAGAACTACATGCTGCCCGCGCCCGTTGATGGGATGCAGGTCTTCGTGTTCGCCCGCCCCTCGATGTACGAGGAGAAGGGCGAGTTCCAGCTCACGGTCACCGAGCTGCTATCGACGGCGGAGGGCGGTCTCTGGAAGCTCGCCTTCGAAAAGGCCAAGGCATCACTCACCAAGGACGGGTTGCTTGATCCGGCGCGCAAACGCCGCTTGCCGCTGTTTCCATCGCGCATTGCCGTCGTCACCAGTCCCGATGGCGCCGCGCTGCGTGACATCGAGGCCGTCATCGGCCGCCGCTGGCCCGTTGCCGAGCTGATCGTCGTTCCGGCCCAGGTGCAGGGCGCCAAGGCAGAGGCGTCCGTATGCTCCGCGCTGCACCGCATCAAGCGCCTCCCGGTGGATGTGCTGCTGGTGGCGAGAGGCGGCGGGTCGGTCGAAGATCTGTGGGCGTTCAATAGCGAGCGGGTCGCGCGCGCCGTTGCCGCCATGCCGATGCCCGTCATTTCGGCGATCGGCCACGAGACCGATTCTACGCTCTGCGATCTCGTCGCTGATCTCCGCGCGGCCACGCCCTCCGCGGCCGCTGAAGCCGCGACCCCGGACCGCGCCGACGTGCTCCTGCAGTGCGGCGCGCTGGGACAACGCCTCGCGCGGGCACTGCGCATCGCGTCCCGGCACGTGGTGGAGCGGCTGGAACGCAATGGCGATCGGCTGGTGCGGTGCATGGACTCACGCTTGGAGAAATCCCGCGCGCTGCTCAGCGCGCACAGCGGACGGCTCGATGCGCTCAGCCCGCTTCGCGTCTTGGCCCGCGGCTACGCGGTGGCGAGGGATGCCCACGGTCGCGTGCTCAAGCGGATCGCCCACCTGCCAACGGGCAAGGAATTCCGCCTGCGCGTGAGCGACGGAGAGGTCGATGCCCAAGTTCAGTGAGCAGCTCGACCGCCTCGAAGCGATCGTGCGCACGCTCGAAGCCGAAGACCTCGATCTGGATGAGGCGCTGAAGCTGTTCGAGGAAGGCGTCGAGCGACTGCGCGTGGCGCGCGAGCAGCTGGCCCAGGCCGAGCTCAAAGTCAAAAAAGTCCTCGAGATTGAAAGCAGCTAGTTACCTCGCTGACGCGCGCACGCGCGTGGACGCGGTCCTGCGGACGTGGGCCGACACCGGCGATCCGGTCATCCGCTACAGTCTGCTGGGTGAAGGGAAGCGACTCCGGCCGACGCTCGTCTTCGCGGCGCACGAGGCCCTCCAGGGCTCCTCCGCTCCCGGCGTCGCCGAGCTCGCCGCCGCCGTCGAGGTCGTGCACGCCTATTCGCTGGTCCACGACGATCTGCCGTGTATGGACAACGACGATTTGCGTCGCGGCCGCCCGACGGCGCACCGCGCGTTCGACGTGGCGCGTGCGACACGCGCCGGCTACGAAATGGTCGCGCTGGCGGCGCGGGTCCTCGCCCACGGTGTGCGGGCGCTGGCGCTCCCCGAGCCGCGCGGTCGCGAGATCGCCCTCGAGCTGTTTCGCGCGGCGGGCGCGGGCGGCATGATCGGCGGCCAGGCGCTCGATCTGGAAGCCGAAGCCAAGGAGCTGCCGATGCCCGCGCTGGAGGAGGTCCATCGTCGCAAGACCGGGGCGCTCATTTCGGCGTCGTGTGTGATCGGCGGGCTTTCCGCGGAAGCGTCGTCGAATCACATCGAAGGACTGCGCGCATATGGCGAAGCGATTGGGCTCGCCTTTCAGATCGCCGATGACGTGCTCGATGCGACCGCGACCTCCGATCAGCTGGGGAAGACGGCCGGGAAAGACGCCGCGCACTCCAAGGCGACCTTCGCGACCTTGCTGGGCGTCGGCGCCGCGCGTGCGGAGGCGGAACGGCTTGCGGCCAAGGCTGTAGACCATCTACGGCATGCCGGGTTAGCTTCTCCGATACTGGTTGAATTGGCGCACTACATTGTCACGCGACCGAACTGATTGCGGATTGCGGATTGTTGATTGCGGATTTGATCCGTCCAGGTTCAATCCGCAATCCGAAATCCGCAATCCGAAATGAGGAGCCCGTGCTTCTAGAGACAATCCGCAGCCCAGACGACGTCAAGGGCCTGTCGAGCGACGAGCTCCCGCAGTTAGCGGACGAGGTGCGGCAACGGCTGATCGACGTCGTGTCCCAGACGGGCGGCCATATCGGCGCCGGGCTAGGCGTCGTCGAACTGACGGTGGCGCTGTGCGCCGCATTCGAATCGCCGCGCGACAAGATCGTCTGGGATGTGGGCCATCAGGGCTATCCCTGGAAGATCCTCACCGGACGCAACGACCGGCTGCACACGCTGCGCCAGCAGGGCGGCCTGTCGGGGTTCCTGCGCCGGGACGAGAGCGAGCATGATCAGTTCGGGGCGGGGCACGCCGGCACGGCGCTGTCGGCGGCGTATGGCATGGCGACCGCGCGCGATCTCAAGGGCGAAGCGTTCGAGGTGGTCGCGGTCGTGGGCGACGGCGCGATGACATGCGGGCTTCCCTACGAGGCGCTCAACAATGCCGGCGACTCGGGCCGAGACATCATCGTCGTCCTGAACGACAACGGCATGTCGATCGCACCCAACGTCGGCGCGCTCAAAAAATACCTCGGCTCGATCGTCGCCAGCCCCATCACCGTGCGGATCCGCGAAAAGGTCAAGCACGTCATCGAGCGGGCGTCGCACATCGCCGGCGGCAAGAAACTGGTCGACTTCGCGAAGAACGTCGAAGAGAGCATCAAGAATCTCTGGTCGGCAGGGATGCTGTTCGAGGAGTTGGGCTTCCGCTACTTCGGGCCCATCGACGGGCACAACATCGAGCAGATGCTCCACACCTTCGAAACTGTGAAGACGCTCAAAGGCCCACGCGTGGTCCACGTTATCACCGAAAAGGGGAAGGGCTTCCCACTGCCCGAGCCCGACCTCGAGAAGTACCATGCGCGCGCGCCGTACGACCCCGTCACCGGCAAGCTGCGGCCGGTGAATCCGGGGCCGCCCCAGTGGACCAAGGTGTTCGGCGACGCGCTGACGCAGCTCGCCGCCGAGTATCCCGATCTCGTCGCCATCACCGCGGCGATGCCGTCGGGTACCGGCACCAACATCTTCCAGAAGAAATGGCCCGAGCGTTTCTTCGACGTGGGGATCGCCGAAGGGCACGCAACCACATTCGCCGCCGGATTGGCGACGCAGGGCGTGCGCCCGGTCGTCGCGATCTATTCGACATTTTTGCAACGCGCCTACGACAGCATCATCCACGACGTCGCAATTCAGAAGCTGCCGGTGATTTTCTGCTTGGACCGCGCCGGAATGGTTGGCGAAGACGGCCAGACGCACATGGGACTGTACGACATCGCGTACATGCTCGCGGTGCCGCACATGACCGTCACGGCCCCGAAAGACGCTGCCGAGCTCATCGGGTTGCTGCGCTGCGCGCTCGCGCACACGGACGGGCCCTTCTCGATCCGGTACCCGCGCGACAAGGCGCCTGGCGACGCACCGCCGGCGGCGGAGGCGCGCGCCGTCCCATACGGCACGTGGGAAATTCTGCGACGTGGCAAGGACTGTGCAATTCTGGCGGTCGGGGTGATGTGCAAGCCGGCCCTGGATGCCGCCGAGTCTCTTGCCGCCGACGGCCTGAACCCGACAGTGGTGAATGCGCGTTTCTTGAAGCCGATGGATCGCGAAATGCTCGACGCGTTGTCTCGCGATCACAAGCTACTCGTCACGGTCGAGGACGGCACGGTGGTGAACGGCTTCGGCGCGGCGCTGGCCGCGCTCGTCCAGACCACGGCGCCCGATCTGCGCGTGGTTGCCCTGGGCGTACCGGACCGCACCTACGAGCATGCGCCGCGTGCGCAGCAGCTCACCGATGTCGGCTTGACGGGCGAGGGCATCGCCGCCCGCATTCGCGCCCTGGCCGCCGAAGAGTCGCTCACCCCGCGATGAACGTCGGGGTCGTCGGCAACCCCAACTATCCGGATCTCGGCGCATTCCTCGCGACGCTCCAGCAAAAGGCGGCGAGCCTCGGGCTCACGCTGTTTAGCGAAGAACGCATTCAGTCGCTCTGGCCAGCACCCACCGGGGCGATGGCCGACGCGGAGCGTCTCGACTGCCTCATCACGCTCGGCGGCGACGGCACGCTGCTGCGCGGTGCACGTCTGCTCAACGGCGCGAATGTCCCCATCCTCGGTCTCAACCTCGGCCGGGTGGGGTTTATGACGACGGCCGGGCCGGACTCGCTCGACTGGGCACTGGATGCGGTCGCGCGCCGCGCCTACACGATTGAGCCGCGGCTCGCGCTGCAGTCGGCGATTACGGGGAAGGGCGCCAAGACCGGCCGCGTCGAGCCCCTCGTCCTCAACGACGTCGTCGTGCACAAGGGCGGCGTGGCGCGTGTGGTACGCCTCAAGGTATCGGTGGACGGCGACGAAGTCGCGCAGTACTCCGCCGACGGCATCATCGTCAGTACGCCGACGGGCTCGACCGCATACTCGATGTCCGCGGGTGGCCCGATCGTCGTGCCGACCGTCGACGCCATCGTCGTGACGGCGATCTGTCCCCACACCCTCGCCGTGCGGCCGCTCGTGCTCGCGGCAAGTGCCATCGTGACCATTCAGCCGATCCCACCCTGGAGCGACGAGGTCCTCGTGTCCTTTGACGGCCAGGTCGGGCAGCCGATCCAGGCGGGGGAGCGTCTCGAGGTGCGGCGCGCCGAGCGGCCGATTCACCTGATCCGGCTCGGGCCGGAGAGCTTCTTCAAGCGGCTGCGCAAGAAGATGCACTGGGGTGATTTGACCGATCGCACGCGGAAATAAATGCTGACCGAGCTTCGCGTTCGCGATCTCGCCGTCATTGCCGACGTCACGCTCCCGTTTCAACCGGGCCTCAACGTCCTCACCGGCGAGACCGGTGCCGGGAAATCGATGGTCGTCGATGCCCTCGCCCTGTTGCTCGGCGAGCGCGCCTCGGCAGAAATCGTACGGCCGGGCGCCGAGAAGACCGTTGTCGAAGGCGCGTTCGAGTTCGCGTCCGCCGTCCACCGGCATTTGCTCCCGCCCTTCGCCGCGCTCGGCATCGAGCTCGAGGACGGCCGCCTGGTCCTGAAGCGCGAAGTGCTGCGCGAAGGGAAATCGCGCGCCTGGGTCAACGGCTCGCCCACGGCAATTGGCGTCCTCGCCGAGATCGGCGCGTTACTCGTGGACCTGCACGGCCAGCACGAGACGCAGTCGCTGCTGCGCCCGGAGGCACAACGCGACATGCTCGACGCGTACGCGGATGCCGACGTGGAGCGCGTCGCCGTCCGGGACGCGCATGCCCGCCTCAAGGAGCTGGAGCAACGCGAAGCGGAGCTGTCGTCCCGGCAATCGGAAGTGCGGCGCAAAGCCGATTACCTGCGACATGTAGTGCAGGAGATCGAGAAGGCCAAGCCGAAGGTGGGAGAGGACGACGCGCTCGAGACCGAATCCAAGCGGCTCACGCACGCCGAGGAGCTGGGCCGGCTGGCGCGCGATCTGGAGGAGGCCGTCGACGCGACAGGGCTCACCAAGGCGCAGAAGATTCTCGCCGGGCTGCTGCGGCTGGATCCTTCCGTCTGGCGGTGGCAGGAGCTGCTCGACGCGGCGTTCGCCAATGCGGAGGAGCTCGCGCAGGCGGCGCGCGATTACGCCAGCGCGATCGAAGCCGATCCCGGCAGGCTCGAGGTCGTAGAGCAGCGCCGCGATCTGCTATTTCGCCTGCAGCAGAAGCATGGGCCCACGATTCCCGACGTGCTGGCCGCGCGCGACCGTTCCTCCCGCGAGCTCGAGCTGCTCGATACGGCCGATCTCGATTTGCGGAACATCGGAGACGAGCGATCGAAGGCGTCCGCGGAATTCGCCAGCGCAGCCGAGGCCCTGACGAAAAAGCGGCTGGCGGGGGGCAAGAAAATGGCGCGGGCAGTCAATAAGATCTTGCCCGCGCTCGGCATGCCCGGCGGTCGCTTCGAAGTGATCTGCTCCCCGCTCCCTGCGCCCCGAGAGTCGGGTGCAGAATCCATCATGTTTGAAGTGCAGCTGAACGCCGGGATGGGGCTGAAACCGCTGGCCCGCGTAGCCTCCGGTGGCGAGTTGTCGCGTCTCATGCTGGCGATCAAGGTCGTGCTGGCGACGCACGACGTCGTGCCTACACTGGTGTTCGACGAAATCGACCAGGGAATCGGGGGCGAAGTCGGCGTGCGCGTTGGTGAGGCACTCACCGCGGTGTCGCGGGAAGGGCGACAGGCGCTCGTCATCACGCACTTGCCGCAGATCGCCGCGTACGCCGATCAACATCTCGTCGTGGCGAAGGGCAAGAAGGCGGGAGTCGCCACGAGCGACGTCGTCGTCGTGACCGGCGAAAGCCGAGAGAAGGAAGTTGCCCGGATGCTGGGGGATGCGGATATGATGACCGCACGCCGCCACGCGGTCGAGCTGCTCAGAACGGCCAGCGAGAAGTCCGCATCACAATCCGAAACACCGTCGCCTCCGGCACGTGCGCGCCCGAGCCGTTGACGGTTCGCTGGATCGAAAGGCTTCCCTCGACAGAGGGCGCGACGTAGGTCATCGCCACCCCGACGCGTAGCCACCGCTGCTCGCTCCCGGCGTCGAGCACGCCGGCAGACACGGGAGCGCCAAGCCGCGTCGCCACGTCCACCGAGTCCTGCGTCGCGCGGTAGCTGTAGTGGTCCTGCTGTTTGGTCCAGACGCTTCCTGTTACACCAATCGCGAACATCGGCGCGAACCGGTACATCGGCGCCACATCCAAGGCCGCGTAGTCGCCGGGGCGCCAGTTGAGCCGCGCGGTGGCAGCGATTGGAACGAGCAGCAGTGTCTGGGGTCCGACCCGTCGTTCTCGCGTGCCTTCCATCTGATGGCCCAGGCGAACCGCGGCATTGAGCCACAGCCGCCCCGCGACGATCAGCTCCTGCGCCCCTTGCACCTCGAAATCGGTTTGATGATCGCCTGTGGGAAGGTCGAATAGATCGTTGGGCGAGTCTTGGTGGCCCGTCGCAAGTCGCACGACGAACGCGACACTGGTCGCATAATTACGCCCAACCAGCACGCGGTACTTGGCGCCGACTTCCACGTCGCCGGGGAAATACAGCGCCCGGCGGCGCGTGTTGCCGATCGGCGCGAACAGGTAGGTCGAATCGGCGAGCAACGAATCGAGCTGACGGCCGCCGGTGCCGGAGTCGTGGCGCGCCTGCACGCGCACTCGCACGACCGGCAGCCGCGCTGTGACCGCCACGCGATTCGACAGCCCGAACTCGAG
>JBHEMG010000110.1:0-3767 GCA_046262715.1 Gemmatimonadales bacterium | reverse complement strand
GTCTGGAGTGGCGGGTGTCTTCGGCGGCGACGACCGCGACCTGCTTCAGCGTATCGGCGGCGCGCGGGGAGAGGTCGCCGAGGTTGCCTAGAGGCGTCGCGACGACATAGAGAGTGCCGGCCACGTCACCACGTGACCTGCCACGGGAGACGGCCGTAGAAGCCGGCCGCCTGCAGCACGTAGCGATGTTCGCGCGTCGCGTCCTTGAGCACCTTCATGGCCGTGCCAGGCATCATGACCTCCGCGCCTTCGAGCAGCTGCAGCGCCCAATCCGTGAGTGCGATGGATAGCTCTTCGGGCCGCACGACCGCGTCGGGCGTGTCGGTCCCGCGTGGGACACTCAAAAGCGCCAGCGCCTGATGCGTGTCCACGATCGCGGCGGTCACCTTCTGCGCCCGCCGCCTCGCCTCGCCCGGAAATTCCCGCTCCACGGCGTCCACGATGCGCCAGTACAGCTCCCGGTACGTGTTCACGAGTGCCGTGGCGGCCTGGGCCGGCAGCTCGTCGTCGGCATGGAAGGTTCCGGCCGACATCGCAGGCGCGCCGCCATCGACCGCCGGGTCGAACAACGATTCCAGATAGCGGGCGGGCGGAACGGCGCCCGGCTTGTCGCAAAAGTGACCGCTCAAATACTTCCCTTGATCGAACTTGAGGTAGGAGATGCGACCGTTGGAGATCAGCTCGAGCACGCCGGAGACCTTCTCCTGCTGCAACAGCGGGAAAAATTTTTCAGGCTGTTTGACGTCGATCATGCGGGACTGATAGCCGCCCGCGCACGAGGCATACATCCAGGCGAGCTGCTCCATGGGCGCGGCACAATACGTGAGATCGCCGCGCTCGACTTCCGCCCGCATACGCTTCAACGCTTCGGTGATCGTGATGACGTGCCGGCCGGCGCTGTGCATCGTCGCCGCATTCACGGCCTCGCCCTTGCGAAAGAACAGCAACAGGCACTCCTCGGGGAGATGCGCGGCCAGATAGCCGTCGATGCGGCCGTCGCGGTCGCGCTTGGCGAATGCCAGCAGATTATCGAGATGGATGAACGCGAGGCGGGTACGATGAATAAGCCGGCTCACCTGCGGAAACTGGAGATCCGCGAGGCGAACCGGCGAATTCGTCAGGCGAGCGGTGCTCGCGCGCATCGTCCTCCGAGGAGGAAGCTACGAAAGGTGCTGTTCGATCTTTTGCTCGAACGCTTGCGACGGATAGGCGCCCACCAACGTATCCACGTGACGCCCGTCCTTGAAGAATAGAATACTCGGAATCGAGCGGACGTTAAAGCGCATCGCCGTTTGCTGATTGGCGTCCACGTCCACCTTCACAATCTTCACCTTGCCGTTGTACTTGCCGGCCAGCTGATCCATGATCGGCGCGACCATATGGCACGGGCCGCACCAGGTGGCCCAAAAGTCCACGACGGCGAGTCCCTTGTGCTGTTCGACTTCGGTCTGGAACGTGGCGTCGGTGATCGCCTCAGGATGCTGCTTCACGTCTTCCATAACCCTTCACGCTCCCTCGAGAAACGTTAGTTTGGCTTGCTATGAACCCTTCAGTCGCTCACGTCGGCATCGCCGTCCCGAGCATCGTCGCTGCCCTGCCGTTCTATCGTGACGTCCTGGGTCTTACCCCGGGAGCGCCGGAAACAGCCGACGGGGCGACCATCGTGAGCTTGCACTTCGGTCCCGTAGACGTCGAGCTACTTGAGCCGGTCGATCCCCGGAGTCCGGTGGCGAAATTCCTTGCGAAACGGGGTCCCGGTATCCATCACGTCTGCTACCGTGTGCCTGATCTCGATGCCGCACTCGCGCGCGCCCGAGCGGCCGGCTATCAACTGGTCGATGCAACGCCCCGGCGCGGGGCCGGCGGACGGCGAATCGCTTTTCTGCACCCGAAATCGACGAACGGCATTCTGCTGGAGCTTACTGAGTAGGTGAAACGCGCCCTTTCAGGGACGGGTTCCCGCTCCCGAGCCGCCCGGCGCGGCAGGACACCGCCCGCCGGGACTGCCGGCGCTCTCGAGATGCACGTCATAGACCAGCCACCCGCCGCTGTGCGTCTGGACCACATCGATCGGAATCACCTGGCTGCACGTGGCACGCTGCAGCTCGATGCGGTAGGTGCGGAGATCGTCCCGCCCCGACACGAGCAGCGGTCCTTCGATGATGCGGTAGCCTGTATGGGCGAGGTACTTCTGAATGACGGTGAGGCGCTGGCGCAACACATCGGGATTCATGGATCGCGCGGCGGGGCCCCGCTCCGTCCCCCACAACTCCCCCATGCGCTTTTGATCGTTGGCCTTGACCGCGGCGAGAAATTGGGCGAGCGATTCGTTCATCGACTGGGGAATGGGGGCGCCCGGACCGGGATTCTTGCCACACGCGGTGCCGGAGAGCAGCAGGAGACAAAGCGCGAGCCGTCGCTTCACGAGGCAACACCTGTGGTCAGGACGAACCGAAGGTAAGACACCATGCGTCTCTACGTCAACATCGATCACGTTGCGACGCTGCGCGAGGCGCGCAAAACCGACGAGCCGGACGTCGTGCAGGCGGCGGCCGCCGCGGAGCGCGCGGGCGCCGATGGCATCACCGTGCATCTGCGCGAAGATCGGCGCCATATCCAGGACGCGGACGTCACGGCGCTGGCGCGCAGTGTGCGCACCGTGCTCAACCTCGAGCTCGGCGCGACGGCGGAAATCGTCACGATCGCCGCGCGCGTCAAACCGTTTCAGGCGACGTTAGTGCCGGAGAAGCGCCGCGAGATCACCACCGAAGGGGGATTGGCGTTGAAGCGCAGCGATCGGCGGCTGCGGGCCGCCATCGCGCGGCTCGCGGATGCGGGAATTCGCGTCAGTCTCTTCATCGATCCTTCGCGCCGCGCGATCGACATCGCGCAGGCACTCGGCGTGCCGGCGATCGAGCTGCACACGGGACGCTACGCCCACACCTGGCGGCGCGGCGGCACGGCGCTCCGTGAGCTGCAACGCGCCGCGGCGCACGCCAAAGAGATCGGACTGGCCGTGCATGCCGGGCACGGGCTGACCTATCAAAACGTGAAGCCGGTCGCGGCGATTCCCGAGATCGAGGAGCTGAATATCGGCCACTCGATCGTCAGCAACGCCGTGTTTTGGGGTTTGGAGGAGGCGGTGCGGCGGATGGTGCAGCTCGTTAAGGCGTAGCTACTCCGTCAGCCAGTGGTGCAGCGTCGCCACCGCTATCGATCCTTCACCCACCGCCGAGGCAACACGTTTCGTGCTGCCGCTGCGCACATCCCCGACCGCAAAAACGCCGGGCAGGCTCGTCTCGAGCAGGTGCGGCGCGCGGCGCAGTGGCCATTTCGCCTGGGCGAGGTCTTCGGCACTCAGCCCCGATCCCGTCTTGATGAACCCTTTGCGATCGAGCGCGAGACAACCGGCGAGCCACTGCGTGCTCGGCTGGGCACCGGTCATGGTAAAGACATGGCGAATCTTCTTTTTTTGCACCTGCGCACCGTCACCCGTGCGCAACGTCACTTCTTCCAGATGCCCGTTGCCTTCGAGACCAACGATCTCGGTGCGGACGTGCAGCTCGATCCGTGGATGGGCCTCGATGCGATTGATCAGGTAGCGTGACATCGTGTGCGCGAGCCCGTCGGCACGAATCAGCAAGTGGACGCGCTTCGTTCTTTCGGCAAGGAACACCGCGGCCTGTCCGGCGGAGTTGGCGCCGCCCACGATCGCGATTTCTTCGTCCGTGCAGAGCTGCGCCTCAGTGGGTGTGGCGGCGTAGTAC
>JBHEMG010000109.1:0-3199 GCA_046262715.1 Gemmatimonadales bacterium | reverse complement strand
CGCTCGGCACGTTGAAAGCCGCGGTGAAGACGGTCGAGATGAACAAGAAGCTCCGGGAAGCGGGACACACCGACGCGCAGATCCGCGCGCTGCGCGCGGAGATCGCGAAACAAGGCGAGCGCGCGGGCGTGGTGGTGGGGGAGGGAGCGGAAGAGGCGGCTAAGTACAGGAATCTCAATAGTTAAGGGCTGGTGACGCGCCACACGGCCTTGCGGGCCATTGCGTGATAGGATAAGTGGCCCAATCACCACAACTTGAACGTCATGCGCCCGCCCCTTTGGGACCGATCCGGCAGTCGGCCCGCCGCCACATCGTTGGCGACGGGCTGTTTGCTCTTGGCGCTCGCGTGCAGCGTCACGACGTGCCGACTCGACTCGCTCGTCAAACCGCAAATTCGCGACCGCCTCATCATCAGCCCCGCCGTCGTGCTCGATTCGGCGCACGCGGGATCGCAGGACGGCGTTTCGGACACGCTGCGACTCGTGAGCGCGGACGGTGGAGGTGCCACACTTTCGTGGCGCGCGGTCGCGCCCGCCCCTTGGGTGATCCTCTCGAGCAACAGCGGCGGCGCGCCGGACAGCGTGATCGTGACGCTGCGCGCCGATACGCTGTCGCAGTCGCTCCGTCACGATTCGATCGCGTTCACCGCGGTGGAGATGCCCGGTGATACGTTCTACGTGCCCATCACCTTCAACGTCCTCGCGCCGGCACCCGACCTGCAGGTCACGCCGGCCTCCAATCTCGACTCCGCGCTCGCCGGCAGCCGCCGGCCGCGCAGCTTCGTCGTGTACCTCGACAACACGGGGGGCCTGCCGCTCACGTGGAGCGCGACCAGCGACCAACCCTGGCTCACGCTGTCGCCGTCGAGCGGCGGCGCGCCGCCGCGCGACTCGACCGTCGTGACGCTGTCGGCCGATACGCTCGCGGCCGGCCTGAAGACGGGCACAATCACGATCACCGCGCCGGGCGCGATCGGTTCGCCGTTCACGCTCGATGTGACGTTCAAAGTCACGCCGTGCGCGCCGACGCCCGTGGTCGCCGACACGATCGTCACCGGGACGATCGTTCTGGACGACTGCGGCGCCCCCGATCGCGCCGGAAGTCTCGCGAAGCAATACCGTCTCCTCGCAAACGCGGGCGACACGCTGTCACTGCGATTGTCGAGCGCGGCGTTCGATGCGTATCTGACTCTTCTGGACAGTCTCGGCACCGTGCTCGCGCAGAACGACGATTGTCCCGGGCAGGCCGGACCATCGTGCATTCTCGGGTTTCGGGCGCCGGCAACGGGACGGTACGTGATCGAGGCGACGACGCTGGCAGCGGCGGACACAGGATCGTTCACGCTGTCGGCCGTGCGGGAGCGGGCGCCGGGGACGCCACAGTCGATCGCGCAGCTACGCGGCGACAGTGTGACGGCAATTGTGATCGGGCAAACCAATTCCGACACGGTGACCGTCTTCAAAGCCGTCGTGAGCGACTCGAACGCGCGCGACTCGGTGCGCCTGGAAGTCGAGGCCGTTCCCGTAGCGAGTCCGTTCAGCAATACCCCGACGCAGGTGAGCGCGTTCGTTGCCGTCGGCCAGCAGGCGTGGATTCGCGCCCGCGGTCTGGCCGAGAACGCGGCGCATCATTGGCAGGCGCGCGCGTGCGATAAGACGGCGCGCTGCAGCGCCTGGGTGAGCTTCGGCGGTAATTCCGAGCTAGCCGCCGACTTCCTGGTGAACGCGGTGGCGGAAAACCCGTCGATCGACGCGCTCTCATTGAATCAGTTCACCGGCGCGACCGTGATACCCATCGGCGGCGGCACAGGCGGCAGCGGCCAGCAGACGGTTACGTTCAAGGCGGCGGTGAGCGATCCCGATCCGGGCGACGTGCTCGTGATCGAGCTGGAGGCCAAGCAGACGAATGCGGCGTTCGACGGCTCGAGCGGTCTGTCGCGCGGCACGGGCGTCGCCTCCGGCGCGACCGCGTCGGTCGCGGTCGTCTTTAGCGCCCCGCTGCTGGGCTCCAACAACTATCACTGGCGCGCGCGCGCGTGCGATCAGACGAATCGCTGCAGCGCCTGGGCGCCGTTCGGCGGCAATTCGGACGTCGTGACGGCCGCAACCGACTACCATGTCCCCTGAGGCGGTGAAGTGCCCGCGCTGCTCGGCCGAGCTGGCCGAAGGGGCGGAGTACTGCACGCGCTGCGGCGCCTCGGAGGGGGCCGCGGATCGGCGCCGCCGCGAGCGGAATCCGGAAAACCTCCTGCTGCAAGAGCTGCTTGCGGCGCTGCGTCGTGACTTGAGCAAGGACTATCACGTTCACGACATGCTGGGCCGGGGGGGGATGTCGTTCGTGTTTCTGGCGCAAGAGCGGGAGCTCAACCGCCAGGTCGCGATCAAGGTCCTGCCGCTGCAGCTCATGAGCGGGGGCGATTTTGCCGAGCGGTTCGAGCGCGAGGGGAAGATCTCGGCCTCGCTCGATCACCCCAACATCGTCCCGATTTTTCGCGTCGGCGCGAGCAGCACCTTCCTGTGGTACACAATGAAGCGGATCCGCGGTCGCTCCCTCGAGCAGATCATCGAGGAGCGCGGCGGCCTGCCGCTTTCCGAAGTGCTGAATGTGGTGCAACAAGTGGGCAGCGCCCTGCACTACGCGCACCGCCAAGGGGTGGTGCATCGCGATGTGAAGCCCGCAAACGTGATGATAGAGGATTCGGGGTGGGCGCTGGTGTGCGACTTCGGCATCGCACGCGCGTTTGGCAGCGTGTCGCTGACGCAGACCGGCGCCTCGATCGGCACGCCGCGCTACATGGCGCCCGAGCAGGTCGAAGGGCAGCCGGTGGACGGCCGCAGCGATCAGTACTCGCTCGCCATCCTGACCTGGCAGGCGCTGACCGGAAAGCTGCCGTTCGACGGCGAGTCGGTGGGCGAGCTGATCCGCAAGCATCTGCTCGAGCCCGTGCCGCGGCTCACCGCGGTGCGGCCCGAGCTGCCGCCCGAGGTGTCGGACGCCGTGTATCGCGCGATGAGCAAGAAGCCGGCCGAGCGCTTCCCGGATGTCGCGGCGTTCCTGCGCGCCCTCAGCGGCGACGCCGCCGGGGGAGCGGCGGGTGCGCGCGTGTCGGCGGCGTTTGCGAACATCACGACACCGCTCGCCGCCTCGGCGCTCAGCGACGCGCCGACGATGCGGTTCAAGCCGCTGCGGCGCCGTCGCG
>JBHEMG010000108.1:0-7773 GCA_046262715.1 Gemmatimonadales bacterium | reverse complement strand
TCATGCAGGAAGGCGACGTCCAGATCAAAGGCTATCCCGTGCGCCTGAATCTGGATGTGGCGCTCGTCTTCACCGCCAATCCCGAGGACTACACGGCGCGGGGCAAAATCATCACCCCGCTCAAGGATCGCATCGGCTCCGAGATCACGACGCACTACCCGCTGAGCGTGGAGCTCGGCACCGCGATCACGCAGCAGGAGGCGTGGCTCGAGCGCAACGGCGGAGGACGCCAAATCCGCGTGCCCGACTTCATGGCCGAGCTGATCGAGCGCATCGCGTTCGAGGCGCGCGAAGACAAGCGCGTGGACCGGCGCAGCGGCGTGTCGCAGCGCCTGCCGATCAGCGTACTCGATAATGTCGTCTCCAACGCCGAGCGGCGGACGATCGCCACCAAAGAGAAGACGACCGTCCCGCGCATCTCCGACGTGTATGCCGCGTTGCCGGCGATCACAGGCAAGCTCGAGCTCGAGTACGAAGGCGAGCTGCAGGGATCGGAGTCGATCGCCAAAGACCTGATTCGGCGCGCCGCTGGGCGCACGTTCGAGGGACGCGTAGGCGGCGCGAACGTGGACGACATCGTGCACTGGTTCGACGAAGGCGGTGCGCTGAAAATCACTCCCGACGAGCGCTCGGAAGCGCTCCTGAAAGGCTTTACGGTGGTCCCGGGCCTGCTGGCGCTGATCGATCAGGTGGGACTCACCGGCAAGAAGGACCCCGCCACGTTGGTGTCGGCGTGCGAGCTGGTGCTGGAGGGCCTGGTAGCAGAGAAGCGCATCGCGCGCAGCGAAGACTTGGGCTACGTTCGTGCGCGCTCGGAGCAGAAGCCCCCATTCGGCAAAGGATCTGCGGGACCCGGAGCGGGGCCGAACCTCTTCACCTAGTCCCCTCCATTCGGAGTCGCCATGGGCAAGCTCGTCTTTGGTCTTGTACTCCTCCTCATCGCCTTCTTCCTTCGCCTCGGCGCGGCCACCGTCCGCACCGAGGGGAGCAGCGGCCGGCCGATCGGCGGCATGCTGCGCGCCCTCAGCTACGCGGCGTTGGCGATCGGGGTAATCATCGCGCTGGGCTCCGCGCTCGTCGTCGTCAACGCCGGCGAAGTCGGCGTGCGGCATGCCTTTGGATTCGTGGATCCGAAGCCGCTGCTTCCCGGCATCCGGATGGTCTCGCCCTGGTCATCCGTCGAGCGGTATACGACGCGCGAAGAGCAGTATCCCTTCACCGGCGATCAAGTCGAGGAGATCGCGGCGCTGTCGAGCGAGCAGATGGGTATGACGGTCGACGTAGGGCTGCGTTGGCAAATCGATCCGCAGCAGGCTTCGCGCATCTACACCGAGATCGGCAACGAGGACCAGATCCACAGCGCCGTGCGCAACGCGATACGCAAAGGCGTCCGCGACGCCATGGTCCAGTACTCCATCAACGACATCTCCAAACGCACGCAGATCGCCACGACGATGGAAGCGTTGGTGGACTCGGCGTTGGTCACGCAGCCGCGAGCCGGCGGTCCGCCGTTTCGGATCGCCACCGTGACCGCGTTCTTCCTGCGGGATTTGCAGCCACCGGCGCAGGTCATTCAGGCGATCAACAACAAGATTGCGCAGGAGCAGCAGGTGGAGACGGAGCGGCACCGCGTCGAGGTCGCGCGACTGCAGGCCGAGCAGCAGCGGCTGCTCAATCAGACACTCACGCCAGAAGCGCTCACGCGGCAGTATTTCGACGTGCTGCGCGAGCTCAAGTCCTCCAACAATCTCGTGATCCTGGTACCGACGCAGGGCGGCATTCCAATGCTGAACATTGGAGATCTCCGACGCAATCTCCGCCCGTAAAGCCGCTCGTCACGGTCACGCGTCAATACGCGTCCGGCGGCTCGGCGATCGCGCAGATGGTCGTCGAGCGGCTGGGCGGCGGCTGGACGCTGATCGACAACGAATTCGTCGATCAGGTGGCGACGCGCGCCGGCTTGTCGACCGACGAGGTCGCGCGGCGCGACGAACGCTCCCCCGGCCTGCTCGAGCGGCTGGCACGAACGCTCGCGACCGCCTCGCCCGAAATGTTCATCACCAAGGGCGGGCTGCCGCCGCCCATCGACGACGAAGAAGGCCTGGTGGTGCAGATGACCGAGCGCGTGATCGCCGAGGCTGCAAGCGAGGGCCGCGTGGTCCTCGTCGGACGGGGCGCGCAGGCGCTGCTCGCGACCCGCGCGAACGCGCTGCACGTGTACGTCGTCGCGTCCAAGCCGTTCCGCAAAAAGGTCGCCGTGGACCGGCTGGGGGCCGATCCCGCCACGATCGACAAAGTGCTCGACGAGACCGACCTGCACCGCGATCAGTACGTCAAGTTGCACTATGGCCGCGACCGCCAGGACCTGACGCAGTACGACGTCGTGGTGAACGCGGAACGGCTGGGATTCGACGGCGCGGCGGATCTGATCGTCGCCGAGCTCACGCGTCGCGGATGGACGGGACCGTGAAGCCCGCGATCGTGACCGCGAGTGTGACGATCGCCCCACCCACGGCAATCGTGGTCGGCACGCCCACCTGCTCCGCCGCGATGCCGAACATGAACGCTCCGAACGGCGCCATGCCCACGAAGACGAACGAGTAAAACCCCATGATGCGGCCGCGCAGATGATCGGGCGCGCTCGTCTGCAGCAGGGTGTTCAAGATCGAGTTGTTGATGATCATCGCGCAGCCGGCGAAGCCCAGTAGCAGCATCGACACTCCCAGGGCGCGGGATGCCGAAAAGAGGATCAACAAGATCCCGAACGCCGTGCCTCCCACCAGCATGAGCAGGCCTTTGCGCCGGATGCGGGCCGAGGTGAGCGCGATAGCGAGCGCGCCGATGACCGCACCAATACCGATCGACGACGTCAGTGCCCCGTATCCCGTGGCGCCACGGTGCAGCACGTCGCGGGCGAATACCGGCATCATCGAGATATAGGGAAAGCCGAACACGCTCAGGATCGCGGTCAACAGCATGAGGACCCGAATCCGCTGCTCCCCCTTGAGATAGGTGAGCACCTCGCGAAACCCCGTCCACGCGGACGTGGTCTTGGGCGGCAGCGTGACCGCGGGCATTCGCATGAACAGCAGGCCGGCAATGACCGCGATGTAGCTCAGCCCGTTCAAGAAATAGCACCACGCGATCCCGAACGCCCCGATCAGGAGTCCCGCGATCGCCGGGCCCACGACGCGCGCGCCATTAAACAGCGACGAGTTGAGCGCGATCGCGTTCATCAGGTCGTCTTTGCCGACCATCTCGACGAGGAACGCCTGGCGCATCGGGATGTCGAACGCGCTGGCGACGCCGAGGATCGTCGCGAGCACCAGCACGTGCCAGACCGCCACGACATGCGTCCACACCAGAATCGAGATCGCGAACGCTTCGAGCATGAACGCGATCTGCATGAACACGATGATGCGGCGCTTGTCGACGCGATCGGCGATGACGCCCGCGTACAGGCTGAACACCAGTACGCCGATCGAGCTGAGCGCGGCGGTGAGCCCGACATAAAAGGGGGAATTGGTCAGCGTGAGGATGAGCCATCCCTCGCCCACGTTCTGCAGCCACGTGCCGACGAGCGAGATGCCTTGACCGATGAAAAACAGGCGGAAGTTGCGGTGGGCGAGGGCCCCGAGTCCGTAGCGCCGCACAGCTTCGGTCATTGCGTGAAAGGTCGCGATCGCATGACATTGTGGGTAGAGAGATGAAATACACGACTTACAGCCGCTACGTCCCGGGTCTGCTCGAGACGCTCAACCTTCAGGCCTTGCTCGATCAGCTCGCCGACTTTCTCCTGCAATCCGGGTTCGCGGGCGGGCCCATGTCGCATCCGTTTTGGGGGGAATTCGGCGAGGACGATTCGGACCGCTCCCTCGACGCACTGCGCCAGGCGATTCTCCAGGCACTCATGGATTCGGGCCAGCTCACGCCCGACATGCTCAACGTGCTGCGCGGCGATTCCACCGGCGACGCGCAGAAAGACGCCGAGCTCCAGAAGCAGCTGGCCGATCTGCTCGATCAGATCGTGCAGAAGCTGATGGACGAGGGCTATCTCAACCTGCAGCAGGCGCCGAAGATGCCTGGCGCGCAGCAGCCGGTGCTGGGCCCAGGCGGCATGGCGAAAGAAGCCGCCCAACAGGTGCAATTCAATCTCACCGACAAAGGCATCGATTTTCTCGGCTACCGCACCCTGAAGCACCTCTTGGGAAGTATCGGGAAGTCGAGCTTCGGCGCGCACGAGACCGAGCACCTCGCGACCGGCGTCGAAGCGGAGGCTGCGAGCAAGCGCTACGAGTACGGTGATACGCTGAACCTCGATGTCAACGCGACGCTCACCCACGCGCTGAAGCGCGAGGGGTTAGGCGTCCCGATCAACCTCGAGTACGACGACTTGATGGTGTATCAGGCCGAGTACCGCTCGTCGTCGGCGACGGTGCTGATGCTCGACTGCTCGCACTCGATGATTCTGTACGGAGAAGATCGGTTCACGCCGGCGAAGAAAGTCGCGCTGGCGCTGACGCATCTGATCCGCACGCAGTTCCCCGGCGACACGCTGCGCGTCGTGCTGTTCCACGACACCGCCGAGGAGATTCCCATTGGACAGCTCGCGCACGCGCAGGTGGGACCGTATCACACCAATACGACTGAGGGACTGAAGCTCGCGCGCCGCATTTTGATGGGGCAGCGCAAAGACATGCGGCAGATCATCATGATCACCGACGGCAAACCGTCGGCGCTGACGCAGCCGGACGGCCGGATCTACGTGAACTCGATGGGCCTGGACCCGCACATTCTCCAGTCGACCTATCGCGAGGTCGCGCTGTGCCGCCGCAGCGGCATCTTGATCAACACCTTCATGCTGGCGCGCGACCGCAGCCTGGTCGAGTTCGTGAAGAAAGTCTCCGCGATCTGCCGCGGCAAAGCCTACTTCACGAACACGATGACCCTGGGCCAGTTCATTCTCATGGATTTCATGAGACGGAAGACGCGCCGGGTCAGTTAGCTGCGGCGATCCGGCTCGTCGTCGGCGTGCGTCGACACGATCACGCTTTGTGCGAGGGCCGTCCCCCCCAGTCCCGCTTCCCCGCCGAAATACGCCTCCTCGCCGTGCTCGCTGAGATCGAGTCCGATCATCTCGTCGGCAATGCGTGCCCGCGTGCCGAACGTCGCACGAAGCAGCGCCAGAATCGCGATCGTCCCCACCGCGGCGATGATGACCGCGGCGAGCACCGCGTACAGCTGCACCAACAGCTGCCCCGGATGACCGGACAGCACTCCGTCGCCGCCGCCCGGATTGGCGACCTTGGACGCGAACACGCCCGTCAGCAGCGCCCCGCCGATACCCGCCAACCCATGACACGAGAACACGTCGAGCGAATCGTCCAGCCGGCTCCTCGAGCGGAGCTGAATCGCGAAATAACTGATGAAGACGCTCAGCACGCCGATGGCGAGTGCCGCCGGCGCGGTGACGTACCCCGCCGCGGGGGTGATGCCCACGAGACCAACGACCGCGCCGGTGGCCGCGCCGACCGCCGTGATCTTGCCGGTGCGCATCGAGTCGAGCACCGCCCACGTGAGCACCGCCGCGGCCGCGGCGGAATTGGTGTTCACGAAGGCGAGCGCCGCGATCCCGTTCGCCGCGAGCGCCGATCCCGCATTGAAACCGAACCAGCCGAACCAGAGGAGCCCCGCTCCGATCAGCACGAGCGGCACATTGTGCGGCGACATGGGCATACGGCGGAAGTCGCGCCGCGGTCCCAGAAACCACGCCGCCACGAGCGCCGAAACACCGGCGCTCACATGGACGACCGTCCCTCCCGCGAAGTCGAGCGCACCCATCTTCTGCAGCCATCCCCCCGCGCCCCACACCCAATGCGCCAGCGGCGCGTACACCAGTGTCGACCACAGGATAAGGAAGGCGAGATAGGCACGGAAGCGCATGCGTTCGACGATCGCGCCCGACACGAGCGCCGGCGTAATCACGGCGAACATCGCCTGATAAATCGCGTGCGCCTGGTGGGGAATCGTCGGTGCATAGGGATTCGGATCGAGTCCCACGCCCTTGAACATCACCCAGGAGAAACCACCGAGCCACGACGAACCGGGCGCGAACGACAGCGAGTAGCCGATCACGACCCATTGCACGCCGATCGCGCCCATCGCCACAATGCTCATCATCATCGTGTTGAGCGAGTTCTTGGAACGCACCAGGCCGCTGTAAAAGCAGGCCAGGCCGACGGTCATCAGCAGAACCAGGGCGCTCGACGCGAGCACCCAGGCGGTATCGCCGGCGTTTACAGCCGGGGCTTGCATCATTCGTCGTCAGCGGCGCGCAACGCCGCCTGCTGTACCTCGGTGGCGTTCACCGCCGTCAGCGCTTCGTTGTTCTGTTCGCCCGTGCGGATGCGAATCACGCGCTCGATCGGCTGTACGAAAATCTTGCCGTCGCCCACCGCGCCGGTGCGCGCGGATGAGAGAATTGCGTCGATACAGGGCTGCACGAACGGCTCCGAGCAGACCATTTCGACCTTCACTTTCTCATGGAATTCCATGACGAGGGTCGTACCGCGGTACTGACTCACGATTTCATGCTCGCCACCATGGCCGCTCACGCGGCTCAGCGTGATGCCGGTGATGCCGGCACGAAACAGCGCCGCCTTGACGTCGGGCAGCACTTCGGGCCGCACGATCGTAGTGATCAGCTTCATCGTCACCTCCGAGCGAGAAACACGAGGTGTGACAGGTCGCGCACGAGCGCGTAGGAATCGTCGTCCTTCTGAATGCCCGCCGTCAGCACCACCAGCACATAGCGATTGCCCGGGTTGGGCTCGACTAACGCGGCGTCGTGATAGACGACTTGTCCAATCCACCCGGTCTTGTGGTACACGCGCGTGCCCGGCGGCAATCCGGCCGGAATCCCTTCGTTGAACTGCTGACGTCCGAGGATCGCCAGCATCTCCCTGCACGACGCGGCCGAGGCCGCTTTCCCATTCGCGATCGCCATGAGCAAGATGCCGAGATCGCGGGCGGTGGTCGTGTTGTTGAGGCCGGCACGGTAGGCGTTGCCGTCTTCGACGCCGCGCAGCACCAGGATGGAATCGGCGCCCAGGGCGTGCGCGGTCGCGTTTGCGCGCCTCGCATCGACGCGCGTGATCAAGAGGTTGGTCGCGAGATTGCTGGATACCGTCTCCATCAGCTCGATGAGCGTCCGAATCGACACGCGCTGCCCGACGCGCGCATACAGCGACGAGTCGGAATCGTCGGCCCGGTCGAGCTGATACGAAGAGGTATCCGCGATCGAGCGAAATGTGTTGGTGATCGTGAGCGAATCGTCCAGCGACAGGAGCCCCGCGTCGCGGTCGCGGAAGAGCTGAATCATCACCGGAATCTTCATCGTGCTGGCGGCATGAAAGCGCACCGCCGAGCCTACGGTGAGCGAATCGCCGCGGACGAGATCGCGGTAGTAGACCCCCACCGCACGCGCCGGTGCCTGTGCAATGCGCGTCTCGACACGGGCTCTGAGAGAAGAATCGGACGGGAAGGACTGGTGACACAGCAGGACCAGCGCAAGAAGGGACAGTGCCATTCTGTCAGATAAGATACGTTGTAGATTGCAGTCTGTGAGCGAATTCGTTTTCGGTACCCATAACGCCGCCTTCGTTCAGGCGATGTACGAGGACTACCTCCGCGACCCGGCTTCCGTCGGTCAGGAGTGGCGGGAGCTGTTTGATAACGGGAAGTTGGCGGAGCTGCCGGTGATCCCTGCAAACT
>JBHEMG010000107.1:0-39037 GCA_046262715.1 Gemmatimonadales bacterium | reverse complement strand
GGTGGCACCATCGCCTGTGACGACGTTGAAGACGCCGGGCGGCACGCCCGCCGCCTGGGCGATCTCCGCAAAACAGAGCGCGGTCAGCGGGGTGAACTCCGCCGGCTTCATGATGACGGTGTTTCCCGCCGCCAAAGCCGGCGCGAGTTTCCAGGCAACCATCAATAGCGGGAAATTCCATGGTATGATCTGACCCACCACGCCGACCGGGACGTACCCCGGAAACTCGGTCTCACGGAGCTGCGCCCATCCGGCGTGATGATAGAAGTGCCGGGCGACTAACGGGATGTCGAGATCGCGGGTCTCTCGGATCGGTTTACCGTTGTCGAGGCTCTCGAGCACGGCGAGCAGGCGGGCGTGGCGCTGCACCTCGCGCGCCAGCGCGTACAGGTAGCGGGCGCGTGCGTGCGCGGGCAGTCCCGCCCAGCCGGGTGCGGCAGCCGTGGCGGCGGCGACGGCCCTGTCGACATCTGCCTTGGTCCCTTGCGCCACGTGGGCCAGGAGCGCTGTGGTCGCGGGATTGATCGTCTCGAAGTACTGCGCGTCGGCTGGCGCCGTCCACACGCCATTGATGAAGTGTCCGAACCGCCCATTGTCGTGCTGTTTGATCCACGCTAGCGCGGGCGCGTCGCTTTCCGGCGCCGGGCCGTACTCCATCGTTTCGAACAGCTTGGCGACGGTCGTCATCTTATACCATCGGATGGCGGTGGGCCGCGGCGTAGCGGCCGGTCACAAAGTGCTCGAGCTGGCGCTCGATGTCGGTCAGCAGCGCGCTGGCGCCGATCCGGAACAGCGCCGGTTTCAGCCAGCGATCACCCAGCTCTTCCTTCATAAGGATCAGCCAGTCGAGCGCTTGCTTGGCGGCCCGGATCCCCCCGGCGGGTTTAAAGCCGACGACCGCGCCCGTGCGTTGCTCGTACTCGCGGATCATCCGGGTCATGACGACGCCGACGGGTAGCACCGCGTTGACAGGCTCTTTGCCAGTGGAGGTTTTGATGAAATCGGCGCCCGCCATCATCGCGACCATGCTGGCGCGTGCCACGTTGGTGAGCGTCGCCAGCTCCCCGGTGCCCAGGATCGCCTTCATGTGTGCCCGGCCGCACGCGTCGCGGAACGCACGCACTTCGGCATAGAGCGCGGGCCAGTCGCCGGTGAGCACGTGCGCGCGAGTGATGACGATATCGATCTCTTGCGCGCCGGCGGCGACGGACGCCTGCACTTCCTCGAGCCGCTGGGCGAACGGATTCAGGCCGGCGGGAAAGCCGGTCGAGACCGCGGCGACGGGGATCCCCGAGCCTTCGAGAGCAGCCACGGCCGTCGGCACCAGCGCGTGGTAGACGCAGACCGCGCCGACCTTGATGTCGAGATGGCCGACCCCGAGCGCATCGATGATGTCGGGACGCAGCGGGCGGCGCGCTTTGGCACAGAGCCGCTGGACGTTTCCCGGCGTGTCGTCGCCCTGCAGAGTGGTGAGATCGATACAGGTGATGGCGCGCAGCAACCACGCCGCCTCCCATTCCTTCTTTACCGTGCGGCGCGTGGTGAGCGTGGCGGCGCGGCGCTCGACGGCGCTGCGATTGACCCGCAGCGCGCGGACGGCATCCAAATCGAGCGGCATGCCGGGATTGCGGTCGTCCCTAGAGACAGGACGAACGGCTCCCGCGTTGAGCGGGCGCAGCCGTTCCGACGTGGCCTTCATGATGGCGGGAGAATGCGGATCGCTACTCCAAAAGTCAACGCGACGGCGGCAATCCGGCACCCTGGCGGCACGCGGCCACGCTCCGCTGCTCCTGCGCCCGCAGACACTGCTCTTCACGCTCCGGTCCCGTCGCGAGCAGCGTGGCGATCTCCTCTCCGAGCGCCTGATAGCAGGTCATCCCGCCGACGTCCTGCCCCACGATGCGACAGAAACTGAATGCCGATTGGGTCGTGGCCGTCCAGTCGACCAACGCCTTGACCGCCCCGAAGTAACATCCCGCCCGGTTCGGCTCACTGGCCTTGTTACAAAGATCGGCCGTCTTTTGCGGATCGCGTGCCGTGTACGACGTAATGTCCCGACCCAGGCTCTGAAAACAGACGGCACGGACCTGCGCGGGAGCGCCCTCGCAAGATTTCGCGGCTTCGCCGATATTGCCGTGATTCAAGTTCAACATCACTGACGTCTGCATCTGATAGCACGCGTGCAGGTATCGCTCCGCCATAATGGAGCAGGGATACAGCGGATCAGCGGGATCGATTGCTTTGAACGTCGTGGCGGCCATGTGATGATGCGAGGCGGCCAGCATGGTCGCCGGATGATGCGGCGCGGTCGCGTTGATGACGCTCTCCATGAACGCGCCGCCGTAGCACGACTCGCGATCCCACCCATCCGTGAGCAAGTCGCAATCGGTCAACGCGCGCGGCAGGTCGTGGCCGTGGAACATCGTCAGGCCGTGCCCCATCCCGTGTACGCACTGAAACAGGACCCAGCGGCTGGCACCGGGACTCTTGAACGGTTGACACAGCGCTTCCACCTCGGGCTGCGTCACGTGGTCCTTCGCTTCGAAATACGCCTGTATCACGCCGTGGCGGCAGCCGGACGAAAATCCGTCGCCGCACGCCGCGAAGGTCTGGCTGATATCGGACGACTTGCCGTACGCCTCGATGCCGAGGCCGTGCGCGAATTCGTGAGCGTGCTCGGCGACGTCGGGATCGGCGATGGCCAGTTTGTCGAGCGTCGTCACGGCGTCCGCGACACCCCGCGTGGTCAGATGCTGTGACAGCAGCTGGCTGTAACAGGTGCGGCGCTGTTCGCCGACGTAGCGGCGACAGGCCGCTCCGACGTCGTCAGCAGCGAAGGGACCCGAGAAACGATTCGCCGCGATGCCGGCGAGGGCCAGTACGGCAATGGCAGCGAGGACTTTTTGATTCTGCGTCATGGGACAACAGTAATGTGCTTGCGTGCGCGGTTCCAGCTTCCTAAGCTTGGGCCGTGTCGCGCGTTATCGTGGTTGCGGACGCCCACTTGGGTCAGGTCCCCCCCACCGTTGGGGCTGCGTTTCATGCGTTCCTCAATGAAGTGCCGCGGGCCGGCGATCACCTGGTTCTGACCGGCGATCTGTTCGACTTCTGGTTCGAGTATCATAGCGTTATCCCCCGCAAACACTTTGCCACGGTCGCCAAGCTGCAGGAGGTCCGGGCGCGGGGCATCCCGATCACATTCGTGGGGGGAAATCACGACCGTTGGGGCGGCTCGTTTTTCACGCAGGACCTGGGAATCGAGTTCTTTGCCGGCGAGGCGGAGCTCGAGCTGGCGGGCCAGCGCGCCTTCATCGCGCATGGTGACGGCCTCACGGAGCAGCATTGGACCGGGACGTTCATGCACCGCTTTACGCGCCATCCGGCCACCATCGCCGTTTTTCGGGTGCTCCATCCCACGATCGGCTTCTGGATTGCCGACCTGTTTTCGCGCCATCTCGCCGACAATACCAAAGACCGCGCCGTGCTGGACCGCGCATCCGAGGCGCAGCGGCGCTGGGCCGCGGACTTCCTCGGACGTCGTCCTGACGTCCGGCTCGTCATCATGGCGCATACCCACCGCCCGGTCGTGGATCGGCTGCCCGATGGCCGCACGTATCTGAACCCCGGGGCGTTTCTCGATGGCGGCCGTTACGCGGTGATCACCGCGGCCGGTGTCGAGCTGAAGCAATTCACAACGGAACGACTTCAACCTGCCTGACCTTCTCGCCCAGGAACACCGCTCCGACTTTCCGAAAATGCGGCTCGTCGTCCGACACCACGAAGCGATGATCGTGATTTCCGCCGTCCGTCAGTAGACTCAGCCGCTCCAGCTCACGCGCGACGGCGGTCGCGGTTTCTTCCGCCGAATCCACCAGCTCCACACCGGGTCCCATCACGCGGGCGAGCAGCGGCTTGAGCAGCGGATAATGGGTGCAGCCGAGGACCAGCACGTCGACTTTGGCGCGCTGCAACGGCTCCAGATACTCGCGCGCGATCAGCTCGGCCGCCGGATGCTCGAACCAACCTTCCTCGACGAGCGGGACGAACAGCGGGCAGGCCTGTCCATGCACGCGCGCATCGGGCCGGGGCGCTTTGATCGCGCGCTCGTACGCGCCGCTCGCGATCGTGCCGGCGGTGCCGATCACTCCAATCGTTCCTGTCTTGGTCGCCGCGACGGCCGCGCGCGCCCCCGGCTCGATGACCCCCACGACGGGCACCGGCGAGCGCTCTTTGAGATAGCTCAGCGCATGGGCGGTGCTCGTGTTGCACGCCACCACGACCACCTTCACGCCGCGCTGGAGCAGGTAGGCGAGGATCTCGGCGCTGTAGCGCCGCACCGTATCGGGAGACTTGGGACCGTACGGGACGCGCGCGGTATCACCGAAATAGATGATTGACTCGCGCGGCAGGCGCTCGAATAGCGCGCGCGCCACCGTCAGCCCACCGATGCCGGAATCGAACACGCCGAGTGGGGCGGCGTTCACCGGTGCGGCAGCGGAGGGAGTGGAACGGTGATGCCGATGCCGTTGGGAAACGCTTGCACCTTGAGATCGGGAGGGAAGTCGCGCAGATGGGCGGAGACGTACGCTTCCGCGCCGGAGAATAGATGATTGAAGACCCAGAGCACGAGCCAGTCCTGCACTTCCTGGCGTTTGAGGCGCAGGTTCGCGGAATGAATCGCCTTGAAGTAGTTCGCTTCCTGCTGCGCCTTGAGCGTCATCATGGCGGTGACGCCCTCCCACGCCACGAATGCCGCGCCGGTCATTTGGCGTCCGGTCACCGCCTGTCCCCAGCCGGGAAGCAGGAAGGAGCGCCAAAATGCGCCCATGGGTCGGACGACGTGATGCATCGTGTCGGCCGGGAGGACGATGTGGCTCGTATCTCGAGCTCTGGTTGTGTCCTGAGCGGTTAGGCGGTTCGGCGGATTGGCGGATAGAAAGACCATGACGGCGACAACAAACCGCCAAACCGCCCAACCGCCCAACCCCCTCATCGCGCCACCAGCACGTTGAGTCTTCCCCGTTCAATCTCCACCGTACATTCGTGCAACCCCGGCTCCCGCAGCTCGCCGTCCATATGCGCGACCAACGGCTGCTCCGGCGAGCGAAGCGCGAGCTTTGCCGTCTTGATGATCGCGACCTCGCGCATGCCGACGTGGGTGCCGCGCAGCACGCGCGGAAGGGCAAGCAAGAACCGCGGCAGGGAGACCCGCCGGATGAGACAGACGTCCAGCTTGCCGTCGGCGGGATCGGCGTCGGGCGCGAAGCGATAACTCCCGCCCGCCGTGGTCCCGTTGCACACCTCGATCATCATCATGTACCCCCGCTCCCGAAATCCGGGCGCCGCGAGGTCGAAGAGCTGCGGCTCGAACCGGAAAAACGTCTGCACGACGGGCACCAGATAGGAGAGAAAGCCGCGGAGATTCGACGATGCGTTGCGCGTCTTCACCACGGCTGGGCCGAACCCGAATCCCACACTGTTCACGAACCATTCATCCAGCACGCGGCCCACGTCGAAACGGCGCGACGTCGCCGTGACCAGACGCGCCACCGCGCGGACCGGATCGTGTCCGTACATGCCGGTCAATTTGGCGAAATCGTTGCCCGAGCCCATTGGCACAACGCCCAACGCGACGTCTGCATCGCCGCGAAGCAGGCCGTTGGCCACCTCGTGGACGGTCCCGTCCCCTCCTACGGCGATCACGTGGCGCGCGCCCTGATGCACCGCCCGCAGCGCCAGCTCCTGGCCATGCCCGGGGCCTTCGGTCCGCTCGATGTCCACGGCCCAGCCCTGCGCGCGGAATGCGCGCGCCACGAGGGACTCGGCACGACGCGCCGTCCCCCGCCCGGCGGCGGGATTGAGGATTACGTAGGCATGAAGCACGCGGCAGACAAGATACAATCTCGTCTGCCGCGAAAGGACCTACAGGTTTGTCTCAGCGTCTACGAGAGATAGCGCTCGTCCCAATCGATGGCGAATTCAACGCTGCAGCGCCCGCACAGCATCCGGGCGGGGTGCCCCCGGAGCGCGACGCGATCGCGGCACGAGGGGCAGACGGCATATCGCTCGCCGATCTGAATCGAGCGCGGCACGTTCTGCGGCCGTGGGACAACCGTCCATTTGCGTGGGGGTGTGTTCGACATCTGCAGAAACGCGCGAACAACGGCTACGGGCGTTCCCTTTACATCGACCAGCGCGGCGAGACCTTGCGCTTTGATGAGACGGTACCAGCCACCACGCCGGAGATTGCAGTTCACGTCAGCTTGCAGACGGGCCCACACCATCGTCGACACTCGGGCGTCAGGGGACCGACATACTAACTGTGCCCAGCCAATTTCGGAGTGACGAATGTCACTCGTCCCAGTTGATTTCAAACTCCTGCCGGCAGCGAGCGCATACCAGTGTGTCCACAGTGCGCTTCGGGAGCGGCGCGCGGGTGCGGCAGCTGGGACACACGCCGTAGGTTCCCCGAAGGTGCGCCGGCGCCTTGCGGTTGTCCTTCGCCACTCGTACGACGCTCCAGCGCCGTGGCGGGCGCGGCTGGATCTCGAGCCAGGCACGCAATACGCCGACTTTGCGGCGATTGACCTCGATAACTGCTTGGAGATCGTTGAGTTCGACGACGCGGTACCACGCGCCACGACGCAGCTTGAGCGGGACGTCGGCCTGGAGGCGGGCAAAAAGCAGCGCCATCACGGCTCCTGGGTGAGGGAGACGAGAATGGGCGCGGGGACAATATAGTGACGAGTGCAAGCGGTGGCGGGAGCGTGTAGGAATCGAACCTACCGAGCCCCTTTCGGGGCCCAAACAGTTTTGAAGACTGGTCAGGCCACCAGACCCAATCCGCTCCCCCTGATTACTGCTGCAGCGCGATGACGTCGATCTCGACGCGGGCCGCTTTCGGCAGCCCGGCCGCCTGCACCGTGGAGCGGGCCGGCTTGTGCGCGCCGAAGTGCTTCGCGTATACCTCGTTCATCTGCGCGAAATCGGCCATGTCCGCGAGATACACCGTGGTTTTGACCACGTTGGCGAGCGACGCGCCCGCCGCCTCGAGCACCGCCTTGAGATTCGCGAAGACCTGCTCGGTTTGCTCGGCAGTAGTGCGGCCCACGAGCTCGCCACTTTTCGGATCGAGCGCCACCTGGCCGGCGGTGAAGATCAAATTCTCGCTCGCGATTGCCTGACTGTAGGGGCCAATCGCCTTGGGTGCCGCATCGGTCGCGATGACGCGCATTAGAACAACCCCTCGATCGTCCCATCAGGATGAAGGCGAATCCGCTCGGCCGCGGGGCTCTTTCCGAGGCCCGGCATCGTCATGATGTCGCCCGCCAGCGCGACGACGAATCCCGCGCCCGCCGATGGCAGAATGTCGCGCACCTGCAGCGTGAAGCCACTCGGGGCGCCGAGCAGGCTGGCATCATCGGAGAAGGAGTACTGCGTCTTGGCCATGCACACCGGCGTCTCCCCCAAGCCAAGTTTGGGCAACAGCTCGAGGGCGCGCTCGGCGGGAGGCGCAAAGCTCACGCCCGCCGCGCCGTAAATTTCGCGCGCAATCGTCTCGATCTTTTCCCGAATCGGACGGCGCTCATCGTACAGCGGCTTGAACGCGGACTTGCCGGTCTTGAGCAAACCCAGGAGCGCTTCCGCGACCGCCAAGCCGCCATCCCCGCCTTTTTCCCACACGTCGCAGCGCACCACGTCCACGCCTTCGGCCGTGCCGACGGCACGCACCGCCTCCACCTCTTCATCGGTATCGGTGATGAAGCGATTGAGCGCGACGACGACCGGCAGCCCGAATTTTTTCACGTTGCGGATGTGACGGCGCAGATTCTCCGCGCCGCGCCGCACCGCGGCAGGGTCCGCAGTGCCCAGACGGTCCTTGGCGACGCCGCCGTGCATCTTGAGCGCGCGCACGGTGGCCACGATGATCGCCGCTTCGGGCTTCAGGCCGGCAAAGCGGCACTTGATGTTCAGGAACTTCTCCGCCCCGAGGTCTGCGCCGAACCCCGCTTCGGTCAGCACGATGTCGGCGAGCGCCAGACCGAGCTTTGTAGCCACGACCGAATTGCACCCATGCGCGATGTTGCCGAAGGGGCCGCAGTGCACGAGCGCGGGCCCGCCTTCGAGCGTTTGTACGAGGTTCGGATTGATCGCGTCCTTGAGCAACAGCGTCATGGCGCCCTGGGCCTTGAGGTCGCTGGCGCGCACGGCGGTCTTGTCGCCGCGCAACCCCACGATGACCCGCGCGAGCCGAGCCTCGAGATCCTGGAGACCCGTTGCCAGGGAGAGGATCGCCATGATTTCCGAGCCAGGTATGATGACGAAGCGCTCCTCACGCGACGGGCCGCCATTCATGCCGCCGAGTCCGACGATGATGCTGCGCAGCGCCCGATCGTTCATGTCGATCGTGCGCGGCCAGGTGATGCGCCGCACGTCGAGACCGAGCGCGTTGCCATGATGCAGATGCGCGTCGAGCAGCGCCGAGAGCAGGTTGTGCGCGCTCGTGATCGCGTGGAAGTCGCCGGTGAAGTGCAGGTTGATGTCCTCCATCGGCACGACCTGCGCGTAGCCGCCGCCCGCCGCCCCCCCCTTCACGCCGAAGACCGGGCCGAGCGAAGGCTCCCGCATGGCGAGGATGGCGTTCTTGCCGAGCTTGCGCAGCGCTTGCGTGATTCCGACGGTCACGGTGGACTTGCCCTCGCCTGCCGGCGTCGGATTGATGCCGGTGACGAGCACCAGCCGGCCCTTCGGCTCGCGACGCTCCAGCGCCTTGAGCGCAATCTTCGCTTTGTACTTGCCGTAGAGCTCGAGCTCGTCGTTCGCGAGGCCCAGCTCGGCTGCCACCTCGGCGATGGGGCGGAGCTTCGCGGCCTGCGCGATGGCGATGTCGGACGGCACTTGGAACGCGGCTGCGGTCATAGCGAGGACTCCAGGCGGGCGCCGAAACAGCGCCGGGCATTCGCGCTGGTCCGCTGCGCCAGCTCGGTCCACGGTTCAGCGCGCAGTACCGCGGCGTGGGCCGCGACCTCCCGCACGTAACCGGGCTCGTTGCGCCGTCCGCGGTGGGGGATGGGTGCCAGGTAGGGCGCGTCGGTTTCGACCAGCAGGCGCTCGGGCGGACAGGTAGTCAAACGGTCGGTCCTCGTCCAGTTCTTGAAAGTGATCATGCCGCTGAACGAGAAATATGCATCGATCGCCATCCCTGCATTCCACACGGCGTCGCCGGAGGAGAAACTATGCAGGACCACGACAGGAGGACGCGCGCCCAGGGCACCGAGCATTTCGGCCATGTCGTCGTCGGCATCCCGCGCGTGGACGATGACGGGCTTCCCCATCTCCGCACCGAGCGCCAGCTGCGCCGCGAATGCCTGGCGCTGGGTGTCACGCGGCGAATGCATGTAGTGGTAATCGAGTCCCGTCTCGCCCACCGCGACAACATCGGGGGACGCCACCAGATCACGGAGCCGCTTCGCGCTGTCGTCCGACCACGTGTGGGCTTCGTGGGGATGAATCCCGGCGGTCGCGGAGAGTCCCGGTGTCCCGAGGACCAGGGCCGCCGCGCGTGCGCTGCCTGGCAGCGATTCGCCGATCACCACGACGTGCGACACGCCGGCCGCTTTGGCGCGGGCCAACACGGCGGCGCGATCAACGTCGAACGCGGCATCGCCGAGATGGCAGTGCGTATCGACTAGCGTGCGGGCTGCGGCGCGCGCGGCGACGGCGACGAGGTAGGCGTCGCGGGCGCGAACTGCGGCGTCGGGGCGCGCGATCCGAACACGCGGGCACCGCGCGCATCCTCACCGGGCCAGCGCTTCTCGATCCAGAGCAGCACAGGCGCGGCGATATAGATCGACGAGAAGGTGCCGGTGAAGATGCCGAATGTCATGACCCAGGCGAACGGCCGGATCACCTCGCCCGCCAGGAGAAGCAGCGCCAGCGTCGTCGCGATGGTCGTCCCGTGCGTCAGTACCGAGCGCGGCAACGTCTCGTTGATCGACAGATTCAGGATCTCGTAGAGATTCTGTCGCCGGTACTTGCGCAAGTTTTCCCGCACGCGGTCGAAGATGATGATCGTGTCGTTCAACGAATATCCGACCACGGTCAGCACCGCGCCCACCACGATGAGGCTGACCTCGAGGCGCATCAGGCTGATGAACGCAATCGTCGCGATGACGTCGTGGGCGGTGGCCACGACGGCCGCCAAGCCAAAGCGCCACTCGAAGCGGAATGCGAGGTAGATCAGCGTCACGACGAAGCTGAGGAGGATCGCCGTGAGCGCCTTGCCCTGGAGCTCCCGTCCGACCTTGGGCCGCACCGCCTCGGTACGCACCACGGTGTACTGCCCCGCGCCGACGCTGTGATCGAGCGCGCGCCGGACTTCGGCGCTGACGGCCGCCTCCGCCGCCTCGTCCGTCGCAGCCGCATGCGAAATGCGCGCGCTAATCACGAACGAGGTGTCGGATCCGAAGGTCTTGATCTCGGCGCCGTTGAGGCCCACGGCATCGAGCTCCCGCCGGATGTCGCTCGTGGGGACCCGCTTCGCCGATTCGACCTGCAGCAGCGTCCCGCCGGTAAACTCGATGCTGTAGTTGAGGCCCCGGGCGACCAGATCGACGGCACCGATGAGCATGATGAGGCCCGTGATCGAAAAGGCGATCCGGCGCCATTTGATGAAATCGTATGTCGTGTTCGCAAAGAGTCTGATCATCAGATGCTCAGGGTGACCATGTTCGGCCGCCGGTACAGCCACATGAGAAACAGCGTCTTCACGACGAAGATCGCAGAGATCATCGAGGCGGCGATACCGATGATCAGCGTAATGGCGAAGCCCTTCACGGGACCCGTGCCTACCATGTAGAGAATCAAGGCCGTGAGCACGGTGCTGACGTTGGAGTCGACGATGGCATTCATCGCGTGCAAGAATCCGTCATCGACGGCGAGCCGCAGGGACTTGCCGTGGACCAGCTCTTCGCGGATGCGCTCAAAGATCAGCACGTTCGCGTCCACCGCGATGCCGATCGACAGCACGAACCCCGCAAGGCCAGGCAGCGTCAACGTAAATCCGAACGCCGCGAGCCCGGCCAGGGTGAACAGGCAATACAGCGTGAGTGCCGCGACGGCGAGGGCCCCGGACATCCGGTAATAGCCGACCATGATCAAGATGACCAGCGCCACGCCGACCACGCCGGCGCGCACTCCATCCCGGATCGAATCCGCCCCAAGGGATGGGCCGATGCTATGCTCCTCCACAATCGTCAGCGGCGCCGGCAATGCCCCCGCCCGCAACACAAGCGCGAGATCGCTCGCTTCCTGGAGCGGCTTGGTGCCGAGCTCGATTTGGCCGTTGGCGCCGATCTGGCTGCGAATCACCGGCGGCTGACCCTGAACACGGCCGTCCAGGATGATTGCCATGTAGTCCTGGATGTGCCGGGCCGTCTCCTGTGAGAAGATGCGCGCACCGCGGCGACTCAGCTGGAACGTGACCACCGACTGATTGGTCACCGGATCGCGCCGGGCGACCGCCTTCACCAGCTCCTCGCCCGTGATGATCGGCCGGGCGTCCACCGCGTACAGGGCACGATAGGCGCGCGCTCCGCGCGATTCGGACTGCGCGCCCCAGCGCAGCTCCACGCCCCGCGGCATCGCGGAGACCACGTCGGAGCGCTGCACCAGGCTGTCGACGAGCGCCCACTGCTCTTCGGGCACGAGGAATTCGCCGGGCAGCTGTCCCTGGAAGAGGAGCGACGAAAGCACACCGGGCGAATTCGCGTCAGCCGCGGAATCGCGCGCCGCTTTGCTGGTGTCGCCGCCGAACAGCTGCGCCACCGCCGAGGGCGCGGCCGACCGCGACTTGACGCCGGCTTTGCGCAGCACGGCGTCCATCTGCGGCAGCGCGTCCTTGAACGCGTTCTTCATGTCGGTGATGCGAAACTCGAGAAATGCGGTGCGCTGCACCACGCCCTTGGCGCGCGCGGGATCCTTCTCACCGGCGAGCTCGACGATCAGACGGCAGCGGCCCTGGATCTGCACCACCGGCTCCGTGGTCCCAAACTCGTCCACGCGCGTACGCACGACGCGCTCGGCGCGCTGGATGGCGTCGGCGCAGTCGGGCACCGGCCCCTTGGACTGATCGACTTCCAGCCCGAGGTGAATTCCGCCCTGCAGGTCCAGTCCGAGGTTGATCGGCACTCGCCGGATCGTCGTATCCCGCATGCGGCCCGTCACCGGATCGGGGATGCGCTGCCGCGTGTTGCGCGGCACGAGCGAAATGATGCTCAGAATAATCAGCGCTCCGATGACGTACAGCCGCGAACGAATCTTCGCCATCGTCTCTCTAGCTCTCTCTACTGGTTGAGGGTCGCCCGCGCGGCCTGGCGATCGCGCTCGAGCTGCGTCACCAACGCTTCGCGGGACGGAAACGCCTGCACCGCGCGCAGGCGATGGACCCATGTGACATCGACCATCTGCCCATACACATCGCCGTCGAAATCGAACAAATGAATCTCGAGCGTCCGCGCCTGCTCGCCAAACGTCGGCCGCGGCCCCTGATTCATCATGCCACCAAACTGCTTCCCGCTCCCTGCTCCCGGCCCCAACGTTACTCGCACCGCGTAGACGCCATCAGGCGGCAACAGCTTCCGCGCATCCGGCGGCTCCAAGTTGATCGTCGGCACCCCGATCGTCCGGCCCCGCCCGGCACCGCGCACCACGGTGCCGAGAATCCCGTAGGAGCGTCCCAACCACCGCGCCGCCGCCGCCAGATCGCCATGCGCCAGCGCGGTGCGAATCAGCGTGGACGAAATCGGCTGGCCATCCTCACGCACCGCGTCCACCACCGCCATCGCAAACCCCTGCGCCTGCGCCAGCCGGGCCACCAGCTCCACGTCCCCCGCGCGTCCGCGCCCGAAGCCGTGGTCGTATCCCATCACGAGCTCGCGCAGCGCATAGGTATCGCGCAGCGTCGCGATGAATGTCGCGGCATCGAGCTGCGCCAGCGCCGGCGTAAACGGCATCAACACGAACTGGTCGATGCCATGCGCCGTCACCAGCGCCCGCTTCTCCTCGGCCAGCGTCAACAGCTTCGGCGCAGCCGCCGGATTCACCACTGCGAGCGGATGCGGCTCGAACGTCACGAGCACGCTCTGCAGCCCGCCGGCCCGCGCCCGTCGCGCCACCTCCGCGAGCACCGCCTGGTGACCGCGATGCACACCATCGAAGGTACCAAGGGTGACGACGGTCCCGGGCCGCTTCATCGGTCCACCACCACCACCCGTGGCTTCAGAAGCTCGCCCACCTGCTGCGCAACGGCTAGCAGCTCATCGCCCGCAAACACCGCCGTCAGCTCCGCGTCGCCCGCAGACGGACCGCCTGCGATCGGTCGCCCGTGCAATACGGCGTCCCGTTCCTTCTTATTCACCTGGCGGCGCGGGAGGTCGGCGACCAGCACCGCCGCATCCTGCAACGCGTCCCACGTTACCGCCTCGGGCGCGACCGCATGCTCCAGTCGCAGCGGTCCAACCGCCGTCCGCCGCAGCGCCGTCAAATGCGCGCCGCATCCCAGCTTCGCGCCGATATCCCGCGCCAGCGCCCGCAGGTACGTGCCGGCGCTGACGGTCGCCCGAAACTCGAGATCGGGCACAGCGGCCTCGACGATGTCGAGCTCGCGGATTTCGACGGGGCGCGGCTCCGGCGTCACGACTTCACCGCGCCGCGCGCGGCGGTACGCCCGCTCGCCCCCGATCTTCACCGCCGAGTAGGCGGGCGGTCGCTGCGCATATCCGCCGCGAAAGCCGGCGATGACATCGGCCAGCGCCGCGGGCGTCACGCCCGTCCAGGGCGCTGTCGCAATGACCGCGCCCGTCGCGTCGTCCGTATCCGTCGTCACGCCGAGCCGGATGACGCCTTCGTACGACTTGGACCACTCTGCCGCGAACGGCGCGAGCCGCGTCGCCCGGCCGATCAGTAACACCAGCAACCCCTTGGCAAATGGGTCCAGCGTTCCCAGATGCCCGACCCGCTGCTCGCCGAGGGCGCGCCGGACGATATCGACGACGTCGTGCGACGTGGGGCCGGCCGGCTTCGCCACTAGAAGGAGGCCCCCCGCCCCCCCCGGTCTGCCGTCGCTCAGTCGTCCGACTCCTTGAGCTCCTTCAGGACACGGTCGATGCGCTGCGCGTGCTCGATGCCGCGGTCCAGATGAAAGTGCAGCTCCGGGCTGGTCCGCAGGTGCAGCTCGTGCGAGAGCTGCGCGCGCAGATAGCGCGCGGCACTGGCGAGCCCTTCCAGCGACTTCTCCTTTTCCTCATCGGATCCCATGACGCTCACGCGCACATTGGCGTGTGAAAGATCCGGCGAGACCTCGACGCCGATGACCGTAACGAAGCCGATCCGCGGATCGCGCACGTCGCTGGTGAGAAACGCGCCGACCGCCTGTCGAACCATTTCGCTGACGCGCTCGGGACGATGGGTGCGGGCACGACGTTTCATGTCAGAGATAGCTCGTGCTGGTGTCGATGATGCGTGCCCCGTCCGCGCCGGCCACCAGCTGATCCGCCTCGCGCAGGACGCTTTCGGCGTGGCGGCGGTCGGTGCTCACCACTGCGGCCGTCAGCTCGGCGCGCTGCCACAGGTCTTGATGGTCCGTCTCCGCCACCGACACGTTGAAGCGGTTGTGCATCCGGTCCTTGAGGCTCTTCACGATCGTGCGTTTGTCCTTGAGCGACTGGCACGCCGGAAGATGCAGCTCCCACACCATCACTCCCACGATCACGACTCAGCAGCGCTGAGGGAGCGCGCGACCTCCTCGATGCGGTACGATTCGATCAAGTCACTGACCTTGATGTCGTTGAAGTTCTCGACGCTCATGCCGCACTCGAACCCTTCGCGGACTTCGCGCACGTCGTCCTTGAAGCGTTTCAACGACGCCAATGTCCCGTCGTAGACCTCGACGCCGCTGCGAATGACGCGCACGCGGCCGGTGCGCGGAATCACGCCGCTGCGTACGAAGCAGCCCGCGATCGTGCCGAGCTTCGCGATCTTGAAGATCTGGCGCACCTCCGCCTCGCCCAGCACGACTTCCTTCTTCTCGGGGGCGAGCAGGCCTTCCATGGCCAGCTTCACCTCTTCGACGGCCTCGTAGATGATGCGATAGGTGCGGATTTCGACCCGTTCGCGGTCGGCCGCCGCGCGCGCGTTGGAGTCGGGCCGCACGTGGAAGCCCACGATGATCGCGCCCGAGGCCCGCGCCAGCAGCACGTCTGACTCGGTGATCGCGCCGACGCCGCGGTGCACGACTTCGACTTTGACCTCCGCCGTCGAGAGCTGCGCCAGCGCGTCGGCGAGCGCCTCGGCAGGGCCGCCCTGATCGGCCTTGATGATGATGCGTAGCGTCGCGACGCCGCCAGCCGCAGCTTCGGCCATGAAGTCTTCCAGCGTCTTCACCCGTCCGGACCGCCGATGCTGGGCTTCCCGCTCGAGACGCTGACGCTTTTGCGCGATGTCGCGCGCGGCACTGGCGTCGTCCATCGCGAGGAAGCTGTCGCCCGCTTCCGGCACACCCTCAAAGCCGAGGATCTGCACCGGTGTGGACGGGCCCACTTCCGTCTCCGGCCCGCCGCGCTCGTCATACATCGCGCGCACGCGACCCGAGTACTGCCCGCAGATGAAGTCGTCGCCGATGCGCAGAGTGCCGTTCTGCACCAGGATCGTGGCGAGCGCGCCTTTCCCCGGATCGAGCTGCGCTTCGAGCACGGAGCCTTGCGCCCGCCGCGCGGGGTTCGCTTTGAGGTCGAGCAGCTCGGCCTGCAGCAGAATCTGGTCGAGCAGCGCGTCGATTCCCGTTCCCTTCTTGGCGGAGATCGGCGTCATCAATGTGGTGCCGCCGAACTCTTCGAGCACGACACCGTGCGCGAGGAGATCTTGCTTCACCTTTTGCACGTTGGCCGAGGGGAGATCGATCTTGTTGATCGCCACGACGAGCGGCACGCCGGCGTTCTTCGCATGTGAAATCGCTTCGACCGTCTGCGGCATGATGGCGTCGTCGGCCGCGACGACCAGCACCACGAGGTCGGTCACCTGGGCGCCGCGCGCGCGCATGGCTGTGAACGCTTCGTGGCCAGGCGTATCGAGGAATGTGATTTTGCGGCCATCCTTCAGCGTGACCTGATACGCGCCGATGTGCTGCGTGATGCCGCCCGCCTCCCCCGCGACGACATTCGCCTTGCGGACGTAGTCGAGCAATGACGTCTTGCCGTGATCGACGTGGCCCATGATCGTGACGACCGGCGGCCGCGGCCGCAGCGTCTCATCGGCGTCTTTCGTTTCTTCGGTCTGGGTGGTGGCGTATTCCTCTTCGCGCACCGCCTGGAAACCGAATGCCGAGGCAATCAGCTCGATCATGTCGAAGTCGAGCCGCTGATTGATGGTGACCATCTGGCCCAGCTCTTTGAACGCAAAGGTCACGATCTGCGTGGGCGGGACTTTCAGCGTGCTCGCGAGCTCCGATACGGTGACGAACTCCGTCACACGCACCAGCGTCTTTTCGCGCTCGCGCTCCGCCTGCCGGCGCTCTTCCTGGACTTCGCGGAACGTCGGTCCCTCTTCCCGCCGGTGGACGCCCTTCTTGCCGACCGGGGCGTTCAGGGTGTTGAGCGTGCGCGAGATGTTTTGCGCGACCGCTTCCTGATCGACCAGCGATTTCTTGCCTTTCTTGCGCTTCTTCCCCTTCTCTCGGCGGCGATCGTCGAGCGGCGGCGCCCCTGGCGCGGCCGATGCCACGGGCCGTGGCGGGACGGAGGGCGCGCTGCCGGGACGGGACGGTTCGCCCCGCGCGACGGGCCGCGGACGCACCGGGGTCGGAATGAAGGGCCGCGGCGGCGCGGGTGCGCTGGGGTGCGAAAACAGCGGCGCTGATGGGGCGGCGGCGGGCGGTGGTGCGAACGTCAAACTCGCCGCCGGTGCTGCCGGCTCGGCTGTTTCGGCTGGCGCAAGATCCTTGAACAGCGCGGCCGCGCGCTCTTCGAGCGATGCCGCACTGCGTTCCTCTTCCTGCTCGCGAACCGCCGTCTCGAGCGCGAGACGCGCGATCTCGGCGGCGGCGGCTTCGGCCGCTGCGACTTCGGCTGCGGCGGCATCCGCGGCGGCGACCTCGGCGGCCGTGCGGCGGCGCCGCTTGGGTCGGCCATCGATCCCGACGGCCACGGGCTCGGGCGGAGGCGCGACCTCGACGGCCTTGGCAGTACGGCGCCGCTTCGGCGGCGCCGATGGCTGTTTCTGTTTGCGCTTGTCGCGCTCCCAGCGCGCACGCATCAGCGACACCTGCTCGTCCTTCAGCGGCGTCAGATGGCTGCGCACGAAGATGTCCATCTCCTTGAGCATGCCCATCAGGTGCTCGCTGGAGATGCCGAACTCTGCCGCTAAGTCATGAATTCGCGTCGTTGCCACCCAATTCCTCCACTTAATCAGCCATCAGCCTTCGGCCATCAGTCCTTGCGTCAACGCCGGGTCGGCGACACCGACAGCCTGGACGGGCGGCCGCCCGAGCGCCGCACCTAGCGCTTCGGCCGCCGGACCCCGTAACACCGGGATCGCGCGCGCCTGCGCCAGTCGTTCGACTTTGTCGCGCGTGCGCTGCCCGGCATCCCCCGCCAACACCACGCACACCAGCTTGCCGCGCTGCAATCCCGCCCGCACTCCAGCGACTCCGATCACGACGCTGCCTGCCCGAACACCCAGCCCCAGCAGCCGCAGCAGGCGCGAATCGCTCACGCCGTAGTCTTGGGAGCTTCTTCCTCTTCCCCGCCGTCCTCAGTCATCTCATTGAGGAAAGACATCATCTTGTCGGCGAGATCGGCCGTCATGCCGGGGATTTGGTCGACGTCTTCGCGCTCCAAATCCAGAATGTCCTGCAGCGTCTTCTTGCCGGCCGTCTCCAGCACCGCAACGAGCTCCGGCGACAATCCCTTCATCTCCGTGAGCGCTACCTGCGTGACGGACGACTGATCGGCCGGGGGGAGCGGCGCGAACAGCGGCCCTTCGCCGCCGCGCTCCAGCCACTCGCGGCTCGAGTAGAGATCGACCTTCCAGCCGGTCAGCTCGGAGGCGAGGCGCACGTTCTGGCCGTTGCGGCCGATCGCGAGCGAGAGCTGGTCTTCGTCCACGATCGCCTGGATTGTCTTCGACTCGGGATCGGAAAACACCCGCGCCACGCGCGCGGGCGCGAGCGATAATTTGGCGAACCGCTCCGGGTCCGACGACCACGGCACGATGTCCATGCGCTCACCGTTGAGCTCGTTCACGACGGCCTGCACGCGGGAGCCTTTCAGCCCGACGCACGCGCCCACCGGATCGATCGAGTCGTCGCGCGACCACACGGCGATCTTCGTGCGGCTGCCCGCTTCGCGCGCCGTCGCGCGGATCTCGACGATCTGCTGCTGAATCTCCGGGACTTCGAGCTTGAACAGCGCCTTCACGAACAGGGGATCGGCGCGCGACAGAATGAGCCGCGGGCCTTTGGGCGTTTCCTCGATCCGCTTCAAGACAGCGCGAATGGTGTCGCCCTGATGGAAGTGCTCGCGATGATTCTGGTCGCGGTAGGGGATGATCGCTTCCGCCTCGCGGAACTTGTTCAACATCACCACGATCTTGCCGCGCTCGATCTGCTGGACCTCCCCCGACAGCAGCTCCCCAACCTTGCCGGCGAACTCCTCGCGTATGCGGCTGCGCTCACCCTCGCGCACACGCTGGATGATGCGCTGCTTGGCGGCCTGCACGGCGGTGCGGCCGAATTGCTCGAACGGCACTTCTTCTTCAAGCACGTCGCCAGGCGCGAAGTCGGGATCCTCGTACCGCGCTTCCTCGAGCGAGACCTGCGTACCAGGATCCTCGACCACTTCGACCACCGTCTTCAGTACGACGATCCGGATCGAGCCCTTGAGCTCGTCGATGCCGATCTCGGCGCGGACGTTGGGGCCAAAGCGCTTGACGAGGGCGGCATGCAGGCCATCCTTCAGCAGGTCGATCAGCTCGGTTCGCTCGAGCTGCTTGGTATTGGTCAGTTCTCGAATTGCCGTGACGACGTCGGTCGCGTTTGCCATTCAGTGTCCTCTAGTCCTCATCCAGGGCCAATCGGGCCTCGCGCAGCTCAGCGAGATGAAACATCCGCTCCGCGCTTCCCTGCGGTGCCAGGATCACGGTGTCTTGATCCGGGACAGCTACGATCCGGGCTCGCACCCGGCCCACCCCCGCCAGCTTCACGGTTACGTCGCGGCCCACGAACTGCGCCCAATGCCGGTGCCAGCGCACGGGCCGCTCGATCCCCGGGCTCGACACCTCCAACACGTAGCGATTGCCCAGGGGACCACCGGCGTCGAGCCATTGCTCCAGCGCCCGGCTCGCCCGGCTGCAGTCTTCGACCGTGACGTTCCGTGGCGGACAGTCAATGCGGACTTGGACAAGCGGCCGGTTCGGCGTACCGCCGATGCGCAGGTCGGCCAAATCGAACCCCAGTGCTTCCAACCGGGTTCGAAAGGCCTCGACAAGACTCTCAGTGAGCATAAAAAAAAAGTGCGGGCCGACCTTCGCCCGCTGCACGAGGGGGAATGTACCCGGGATGCCCCGGGTGTCAACCTAGCGGATGCCCAAGGTACGCCACCATCCGTCCGTCGCGCCCTCCGGAAGCGCGATGCGAGTAAAACCGCTCGCGTGTTTCCGCGCTGCACCACGGGGAAATCGACACCTCGGCGATCCCCAGCTCGCGGGCCTGTTGCGCCAGTACTCCCCGAAGATCGAGTTGCACCGGCCCGCCGTCGCCAGCGATGCCGAAGCGGTCGGCGACTTCAGGACCTACTTCATAGCAGCTGCCGCAAATGCCTATGCCACAATGCATTACGATATCAGATACTTTCGCGAATGCGCCCGTGCGCAACACGTCAATCGCCCGACCCAGGACGCCCGCGGCCGTGCCTCGCCAACCCGCGTGCACCAGCGCTATCGCGTTGTGTTGCGGTGCCGCGAGGTACACCGGGATGCAGTCGGCGACGGTGATCGTCAACAGCACGCCGCGGTCGCGAGTCGCGTGCCCGTCGACGCCGTCGAGGATGAGCCAGCCCTCGGGTAGGGTCTCGTGCCAGTGCACCGCGGTGCCGTGGACTTGGTGCGACAGCACGATGGCGGGAAAGCGGTCGCCGAAGGCGGCGCGAAACGCGCGCCAGCGGCCGATCACCTGCCCCACCGGCTCGTCGCTCCAAAGGCCAAGGCTCATGGGGCGGGTCGTGATGCCGGCGACCAGCCCGTAGCGCTCCGCCCATTCCGTCAGCTCGAGGCGCGGGACGGCGACATCGCCGGCCGGCGCCTCGCGCATCTCAGCCGCGACGTTCAATCTGCGCCCCCAGCGCTCGCAACCGCTCGTCGATATGCTCGTAGCCACGCTCGATCTGCCCGATGTTGTGGATGACGGAATCGCCCTGCGCGGCGAGGGCGGCGAGCAGCATGGCCATTCCGGCGCGGATGTCCGGACTCTCGACCGACTGTCCCCGCAGCGCCGACGGACCGGCGATGACGGCACGATGCGGATCGCATAACACGATGCGCGCGCCCATCCCGATCAGCTTATCGACGAAAAAGAGGCGCGACTCGAACAGCTTCTCGAATATGAGTAGCAATCCTTCACACTGCGTCGCGACCACGATGGCGATGGACATGAGATCGGCGGGGAACGCAGGCCATGGGCCGTCCTCGAGTTTGGGCACGTGCCCGCCGAGGTCGGGTCGGATGCGGCGCTCCTGGCCCGCGTCCACGATCAACTTCGTGCCGTCGAGCCGCGGCCGCACACCGAGCCGCTCGAAAGCGAGCAGCGTCGAGCGCAAATCTTCGCCGCGGACTCCGTCGATTGTTATCGCGCCGCCGGTCACGGCCGCGAGTCCAATGAACGAGCCAATCTCGATATGGTCCGGGCCGATTGTGTGCGGGGCGCCTTTGAACGAACCGCCCTCCCCGACCCCGACAATCGTCAGCGTGTTCGTCCCGATCCCCTCGATCGACGCGCCCAACGCGACGAGAAAACGGGCGAGATCCTGCACGTGCGGCTCGGAGGCGGCGTTGCGCAGCACCGTCGTCCCATGCGCGCGGACGGCCGCCATCAGGGCATTCTCAGTGCCGGTGACGCTCGGCTCGTCGAGGAAGATGTCCGCGCCGGTGAGCTTGCCCTCGAGCTTGTAGGCGTCCCCGAGGCTCACGCTCGCGCCGAGCTGCTCCAACGCGAGGAAATGCGTATCGACTCGGCGCCTGCCAATGACGTCGCCCCCGGGCGGCGGCAGCGTCACGCGGCCAAAGCGCGCCAGCATCGGACCGGCCAATAGGATCGATGCGCGGATTTCCTTGCAGAGCGCGGGATCGAGCGCCTTCGGCTCGGCGCCGCTTGCGTCCACCTCGACGGTGTTGGGCCCTTGCCATTGGGCCGACGCGCCGACGTGCTGCAGCAACGCGAGCAGCGTCTCGACGTCGCGAATGCGCGGGACATTATCGATGCGGCAGGGACCGTCGGCGAGCAGCGTCGCCGCAAGAATGGGAAGCGCCGCGTTCTTGTTGCCGGCGGGGCGGATGGTGCCCGTCAGCGGGCGTCCTCCCGTGACACGGAACGACGGTGGCATAAGTCCGCCCAAGCTACGGGGGCGCTTGCGCCTGCGTCAAGCGTTCGCGAACGTTGGCCCCCGTGCATCCCCTCCTCGCGCTGGCGCTCGTGATCGCCGCCGGCATCGGCGTGACACGCCTGTCGCGTCCAACGCTCCGCTCGCCGGTAGTGGTCGACGAGATCCTCGCGACGGGTGTGCCCTTCGTCCTGATCGGTGCCCTGCTCGGACCGGGGCTCGGTGTGCTCGATGCGCCGACGATGCACATCCTCGAGCCGTTGTTGGCACTCGGGATCGGCTGGATAGGTGCCGCTTTCGGCGCGCGCCTCGAATGGCGCGTGCTGCGCCGCGTCCCGCGGCGTGCCTGGGGCACGGGCCTCGCGTTGGCCGCGCCCGTTTTCCTGTTCAGCGCGCTCGCGGCTTGGTTCCTCGTGCGGACGATGCCGCCGATCGCGGCGGCGTGGAGGCCGTTGTGGCCGGCCGCGCTCACGCTGGCCGCCGCTGCCACGATGTCCGCCAGCTGGACCGGTCCGCGCCTCGCGCGCCGGGCTGCGCTGTTCGACACGCTGTTCGGAGCGATCGCCGCCGGTATTGCGCTCGCCATCGCGCACGGGCGGGGCGCCGTGCCGGCGGTTGTCGTCATCGTGATCGTCAGCGCGCTCATCGCGGGATTGATGATTCTGCTGACGCGCTTCGGCGCCGATCAATCGCCGGTGACCATGGCCGTCGAATTGTTCGCTGTCGTGCTTGCCGGCGCGGGTTTTGCTTACGCGACGAGCATGTCGCCGTTTGTCGTCTGCGCGCTGATCATGGCGCTCGTGGTGAGTCTGTCGCCGCCCGAGGCCGCGCGCGCCCTTGGCGCGCTATTGCGGCGCTGGGAGTCTCCGCTGTATGCCCTCTTCCCTATTGTTGCGGGCGCCCTGCTCCAGCCCCTCACCGTCTCGGTGCTGCCGGCCGCGCTGGTGCTTGCCGCGGTCCGGATCGTCGTACGCTGGGCCACGGTACGGGCGGGCGGACACCGCGCCTGGTCCCCTTTGCACGGCCTGGCGCCCGATTTCGGATTTGCCACCGCCCGGCAGGGCGCGCAGGCGCTCGCGGTCGCGGCGGGATATGAGCTGATTCGGGCCGAGTCCGGCGGAGGCGCGCTGCTGACGACCGTCCTGATCCTGATTCTGGTCGGTGAAGCCGTGGCCGCGGCGACCCCGTTGACAGCATCGGTTGAGCAAGCAGAGGTTACGTGATGCTTCCAACCTGGGTCGGCGTCGTCACGGCTTTGAGTCTGGCGATCATCGCGCTGGCCGCCCTGGTGGCGGCGGGCGCCGTCATTGCCGCCGCGCTCGGCGTGCGCGCGGCGCTGCGCGCGCTGAAGAGGTTCGCGGGCCCCGCCATCACCGACGTGCGTCAGCTGATCGGCTCGATCAAGATCGAGGCGGACGCGCTGGTGGGCGCCTCGCGCGACGTGCGCCAGCGCATTGTGCGGGCGGCCGATGCGGCGGAAGACCGGCTGACCAGCCTCGATACCCTGGCCGAGGTGATGCAGGAAGAGCTCGAAGAGACGGCACTCGATGCAGCCGCGACGATGCGGGACGTGCGCAAAGGGCTGTCGGTGTGGCACTGGAGTCGCAAGCTGCTCAAGGGCAAAAAACGGCGGTGAAGCGCCTGGGATCGGCCATCGCTCTTGCCGTCGTCGCGTTGGTCCTGTTCCCCGGCGTTGCCCACGCCTGGACGCCGGGCACCCATATTTTCCTCGGCGAATCGGTGCTCGCCAATCTGCACCAGCTCCCGACGGCCATTGCCGATCTGCTGCGCGCCTTTCCCTACGATTTTCTCTACGGCAACATCGCTGCCGATACGTCGATGGCGAAGAAATACGCGCCCGTCGGACGCCATTGCCATGCCTGGCATGTGGGCCAGGAGATTCTCGATCTCGCCCCGAGCGATCCGCTGCGCGCCTTTGGGCTGGGGTACCTGTCGCATCTCGCCGCCGACACGATCGCGCACAATTTTTTCGTGCCGCGCCAGCTTGTGATGACCTCGAGCACCGTCGCCCTTGGTCACTCCTACTGGGAGAGCCGTTTCGAGACGCACCTCGGTGACGCGTACGCGCGAGAGGCGCGCGACGTGATCCTGAAGGACCACGCCGCCAGCGACGCGCATCTCGACGAAATCCTTTCCCCGACGTTGTTCAGCGTCCGCACCAACCGCCGGCTCTTCCGCGGCATGGTGCATCTCACCGAGAGCCAGAGCTGGCAGTGGGTGTTTCAGGTGATCGCGGGCACCAGTCGCTGGGACCTCGCCGACTCCGACATCGAGCGGCACATGGCGGTGGCGTTTGAGTACGTGATGGACACGATGGGCGCGGACGCGAGCGACGCGGCGGCCCGCCGGCTCGATCCGGCCGGGGAGAAAGCGCTCGGCATGGCCAAGCGGATGCGCCGCCAGGCGCTGCGCGAAGGCGGCCGGCACGAGCCGGAGCGCGTGGAGGAGACCGCGCAACAGCATTTTGGATTGCCGACGCCCGCGCTCGCGTATTGGAAGCAGTCGCGCGCGCAGCGCCCGTGGCGGGAAAGTTAGGACGCGAGCTTTTCTTCGAGGACGCGCTGCGCCAGCTTGGGATCGGCTTTTCCCTTCGACGCGCGCATGACCTGCCCCAGAAAAAACGCCATCAGCTTCGTTTCACCGTTCTTGTAGCGCCCCACTTCCGGCGCGTGCGCGCCGAGCACATCCGTCACCCAGCCGCCGAGCACGTTGGTATCGGCGACCTGGACCAGGCCGAGCGATTCCGCGATCGTGCGCGGGTCGCCGCCCTTGGCCGCGACTTCCCCGAACACGCGCTTGGCGGCCTGGTGACTGAGCGTGCCGCCTTTGACGAGGGCGATGATCTGCGCCAGCCCACCCGGCGTGACGCGCAGCTGCTCCTGATGATCGTTGGCGTCCGCCAGTGCTTCGGTCATCACCCAGTTCGCGGCGGCCTGCGGCTCCGCGGGCGCGCGTACCACGCTTTCGTAATACTCCGCGACTGCCCTGCTCGCGGTGAGCACCGCCGCATGCTCACGGCTCAGCGCGTACTGACCCATGAAGCGATCGCGTTTCGCCGCCGGAAGCTCCGGCAGATCGCTTTGCTGCTCCGCGACGAATTCCGGGGTCAGGATGAGCGGTGGCAGATCGGGCTCGGGGAAATAGCGATAATCGTGACTCTCTTCTTTGGAGCGCTGCGGCCGCACGCTGTTCTCGCGCGAGTCGTACAACATCGTCTGTTGGATCACGCTGCCCCCCGATTCCACCAGCGCAATCTGACGGTCGCGTTCGACGCTCAGCGCTTTCTCGACAAATGCGAACGAGTTGATGTTTTTCACTTCGGTGCGCGTGTTGAGCGCCGTCTCGCCGGGGCGGCGAATCGACACGTTCGCGTCCACGCGCAGGCTTCCCTTCTCCATGTCGCAGTCGGAAATACCGATGTACTCGAGCAGCTGTTTCAGCGTCAGCAGGTACGCCCGCGCCTCCGCCGGCGAGCGCAGATCCGGACCGCCGACGATCTCGATGAGCGGCACGCCCGAGCGATTGAGGTCCACCGCGGTCGCCTTCGCGAATCGGTCGTGAATGGATTTCCCCGCGTCCTCTTCCAGGTGCAGCCGCACGATCGTGGCGTTCACGACCCCGCGGTCGGTCGACAAAAACGACAGCACACCGGCTGTCGCAAGCGGCTGATCGAACTGCGAGATCTGGTACCCTTTGGGGAGGTCGGGATAGAAATAGTTCTTGCGGGCGAACACGCTTCGGGGGTGCACCGTGCAGCCGAGCGCGAGCGCGCCGCGGACCGCGAGCCCGATCGCCGCGCCGTTCACCGCGGGCAGCGCCCCCGGCAGTCCCAAGCAAACGGGGCAGACTTGCGTGTTGGGAGGAGCGCCGAAGGCCGTCGAGCATCCGCAAAACATCTTCGAGCGGGTGCGCAGCTGCACGTGAGTCTCCAGCCCGATGATCGTTTCCCAGCTCATCACATCTCGTCCGTCGGGGGAACGACGCGCTCCAGCGCGTAGGCCGCCTCGATCATCTCGTCTTCCAAAAATGCCTGGCCGATGAGCTGGCCGCCGATGGGCAGACCGCGTCCGCGGCCGATCGGCAGCGAAATCGCGGGGAGGCCGGCCAGGTTCGCCGTCACTGTGAAAATGTCCGAGAGATACATCGCGATCGGATCGGCCAGCTTCTCACCCGCCTTAAAAGCGGGGCTGGGCACAGTGGGCGTGAACAGGAGATCGACGCCGCGATCGAAGACATTGCGAAAGTCCTGGGCAATCAGGGAACGCATCTGCTGAGCGCGCCGGTAGTACGCGTCGTAATAACCCGAGGACAGCACGTACGTGCCGACCAGGATGCGCCGCCGCACCTCGGGCCCAAAGCCCTGCCCGCGCGTGGAGCGGTACAGGCTGCGCACATCGGCCGCGCCGTTGAAGCGGGGGCCGAAGCGCACGCCGTCGTAGCGCGCGAGATTGGAGGACGCCTCGGCGGGTGCGATCACGTAGTAGGTCGGCACGGCGTACGCCGTATGCGGCAGCGAAACCTCGCGCACCGCCGCCCCGAGATCCTTCATGAAGCGCACGGCCCGGTCGCAGGCGCGGCGCACCGCGGGATCGAGCTCGGGCGGGAAGTACTCGCGCGGCAACCCCACCACAAATCCCTGTAGCGATTCGGGCACCGTGGGCAAGCGCAGTGGATCGCGATCCTCACAGGTCGCGTCGCGGGAATCGCGGCCGCTGATCACCGACAGCACGCGCGCGGCATCGTGCACGCTGCGCCCGAACACACCGATCTGATCGAGCGACGAGCCGAAGGCGACGAGCCCAAAGCGACTGACGCGTCCGTAGGTGGGCTTGATGCCGACGACGCCGCAGAAGGACGCGGGCTGGCGCACCGAGCCGCCCGTTTCCGAGCCCAGGGCGGCGGGCACCGCGCCCGCGGCGACGAGCGCCGCCGAGCCGCCGGAGGAACCGCCGGGCACGCGGGCCTTGTCGAGCGGATGGATCACGCGCCCATACGCCGAATGCTCGGTGGACGAGCCCATCGCGAACTCATCGCAGTTGGTCTTGCCGGCGATCAGCGCGCCCGCCGCCTTCAGCTTGGCGACGGCGGTCGCGTCATACGGGGAGCGGTAGCCTTCGAGGATACGCGATCCGCAGCTGGTCGTGAACTCCAGCGTGCAGATGTTGTCCTTCACGACGACCGGCATGCCGTAGAGGACGCCGGTCGGCCGCGCGGCCGCGGCCTGGGCCGTGAGCGATTTGCGGAGTTCCTTGGGAGGGGTGAGAAGCGCGTTGAGGCGCTTGGCTTTCACCAGGCGGTCCGCGACCGCTTTGGCATCACTCACTCGAACTGATCCAGCTTCGGTACGACGAAGAATCCTTCCTTGAAAGCGGGCGCGAACTCCTGCGGACCGAACGCCAGCGGCGTCGGATTGACCTCGTCGGCACGAAACCGGATCGCATCGGGGCCGGGCACGAACGCCTTCAACGCGCCGTTCGCCGGCACCGCGCTCAGCTGCGCAACGTAGTCCAGAATCCGCGACATCTGTTCGGCGAGCTCCGGCAGTGCCTCGTCGTCCACATTCAGCTCCGCGAGCTGCGCGATGCGCAGCACCTCGTCCCGCGACACACTCATGCGCCGTTCCCCTCCCCTTCCCAGTCACGCTCGAGGCCGGCATACGCCACGAGCAATTGCTTGGTGCCGATGTCGGGATCGTCGAAATCCACGCTGACGCGCAAATCGCGACCCTCCCCCGACACCGCGCGCACAATGCCACCGCCGAACTTGCGGTGGCGCACGCGCTCGCCCTTCACGTAGCGCGGCGCGTCTTGCGAAACTTCTTCAGGAAATCCGATGTCCGGCGGCAGCCGCCGCGCCGCGGCGCCGCGCGCCCGTGCCGGCCGCGGCGCCATGCCGCCCGATCCCCGCAGCGGTTGCCACGACGGCGTCGTGCTCCGTTCTTCGACGACGTGCGGCGGCAAGGCAGCGAGAAAACGCGACGGTTCCGCAAGCTCCAACCGTCCGTTGCGATAGCGGGTGCGCGCCCATGAGAGATACAACTTTTCGCGCGCGCGCGTGAGGCCCACATAGCACAGTCGTCGCTCCTCCTCGACGCCGCCCGGTTGCTCCACCGAGCGGCCCAGGGGAAAGAGACCATCCTCCAACCCCGCGAGCGCGACGATGGGCCATTCGAGTCCCTTCGCCATGTGCGCGGTGAGCAGCGTGACCCCCGGCTCCTCGCGCGCATCGTCCGCCGGCGTCAGCAGCGCGGCCTGGGTCAGATAGCGCTCGACCGGCGACCCCGTCCCCTCCGCCGCGTCCGGGTCCTGCACCTCCGCCCAGGCGGCGGCGCCCGCGACGAGCTCGCGCACGTTCTCTAAGCGCTCCATCCCCTCCGCCCCTTCTTCGGCCAGATACTGCTCGTAGCCGGTCGTGGCGAGAATCGTTTCCAAGGCCGTCGCCGGATCGGCCTGTCCGACCGCCGCCCGCAGACGCTCGAGCAGCGATGCTACCCCGGTGAGCGCCTCGCGCACGCCGGGCCGCAGCTCGCCGATGTTGGTGGCGCGGCGCGCCGCCTCCGCCAGCGGTTTCTGCCACTCGAGCGCGGACCGCGCCAGCACGGCCAGCGACGCATCGCCGATGCCGCGGCGCGGCACATTCACGACGCGCAGAAACGCCTGATCGTCGGACGGGTTGGCGATCAACCGCAGATAGGCGAGCAGATCCTTCACCTCACGCCGCTCATAGAAGCTCACCGCCCCGATCAGCCGGTAGGGGATGCCACGGAAGCGGAACGCTTCTTCCAGCGGGCGGGATTGTGAGTTGGTGCGATAGAGGATCGCCATCCCGTCGTACGGGATATCGCCATCGGCGGCGCGCCGGGAGAACTCGTTGGCCAGCCATTCCGCTTCGTCGCGCTCGTCGGCGCTGCTCAACAGCGTTACGGGCAGCCCGCCCTTCTTCTCGGTGAACAGCGTCTTTCCCAGCCGCGCGGTGTTGTCGGCGATGATGCCGTTCGCCGCATCGAGGATGATCTGCGTGGAGCGGTAGTTCTGCTCGAGGCGAATCAGCGTGGTGCCGGGAAAGTCGTTTTGGAAGGCGAGCATGTGCCGCACGTCGGCGCCGCGCCAGCCGTAAATCGCCTGATCGTCGTCGCCAACCACGCAGAGATTGCCGTGGCGCTTGGCGAGGTGCTTTACGAGCAGATACTGCGCCGCGTTCGTATCCTGGAATTCATCGACCAGGACGTGCTGAAAGCGGTCCTGCCAGTACGCCAGCCGCTCCGGATGCTCGCGGAACAGCCTCAGGGGCTGCAGCAATAGGTCATCGAAGTCCATCGCGTTGGCCTGCTTCAATGCAGGGATCAAGTCGGCGTAAATGTCGCCCGCCACCTTGATGATCGGCGTGTCAGCCTGCGCGCCCAACTCCTCCGGCGAAAGCATGCGATTTTTGGCGCTCGAGATGACGCCGTGAATCGTGCGCGGCGGATACGCTTTGGGCGACAGCTGCCGGGCTTCCAACAGGCGTTTGACCAGCGCCTCCGAATCGTCCGAGTCGTAGATCGTGAAATTGGGACCGAACCCAAGCAAGGGCGCTTCCCGGCGCAGCAGCCTGGCGGACAGCGAATGAAAGGTGCCGATCCAGAGGCCGCGCGGATCGGCGCCCAGTAGGTGCGCGATGCGCGTCCGCATCTCTCCCGCCGCTTTATTCGTGAACGTCACGGCGAAGATGCGCTGCGGCGCCACACCCAGGCTGGTGATCAGGTGCGCGATGCGCGTCGTGAGGACCCGCGTCTTCCCCGACCCAGCACCGGCGAGCCCCAGCATCGGGCCGCCGGCATGCTCGACGGCCTGCCGCTGGGCAGGGTTGAGCGGCAGCGATGAAGCGGCGGTCATGAGGCGGTGAGCGGAAATTCGAGCACGAACACCGAGCCCCTGCCCTGCGGGCCCGGGCGAAATGCCAGTCGTCCAGCGTGCTGCTGCTCCACAATGCGGCGCGCGAGCGCCAGGCCGATGCCCCACCCGCCGGTCTTGCTCGAGACGCCGGGCTCGAACAGGTGGCGTTGCATCTCCGGCGCCACGCCCGGACCATCGTCGCGGACACTCACGCGTCCCATCGCATCCATGCTCTCGACCTCGACCTCAATACGACCGCCGCGGCCGCTCAATGCATCGATGGCGTTCTTCACGACCACCTCGAGTGCCCACTCGATCAGGACCGGGTCGCCCGTGGCGGTCGGCCCGGCGCCTGGGGATGTCAGCGTGATCGTGACGGAATGCGCGAGCGTGGGCAGCCGGGGCCGGAAGTAGCCCACGACCCGTTCGGCGACCGTTCCCAACCCCACCGGCTCGCGCTTTGCCGGCCGTCCGATGCGCTCGAACCGCTTGGCGACGCGCTGCAGCCGCTCCGTGTCGGCCTCAAGATGTCCGACGAGATCGCTCGCGGGCGTACCCGGATTCTCGCGCAGGTAATCAATCCACCCCGTCAGGCTCATGATGGGCGTGCCGAGCTGATGCGCCGACTCGCGCGCCATGCCCACCCAGAGCCGGTCGCGCGCTGCGCGGACGCGTTCACGCATCGCCCACACGGCGAGCAGCATCAGACAGAGGAACATCGCGCCCTGCAGAATGGCGAGTCCGGTGAAAGCGCGCGCCGCCGGCAACGCGCCGTAGTGAATCATGCCGACACCGGGCTGGCTCAGCGGCGGATGAATGCGATCGAGCTCGAGGATCCATTCGCGGCGCCGCGCGTCCCCGGCGCCGGCATCGAACGGCGCGTTGTCGAGCGCGGTGATCCGGCCACTGGTATCGGTGACGGCGATGGGGATGCCGAGGTGGCGCACTTCGTCGGCGAGTGTGAGCAGCGCGCCCGCGGCAGCGCCTTCGCGCGGATCGTTCAGGCCGGCGAACACCTCGCCCAGGAGGCGGCTGGTTTCGCGTGCGTCGTTGCGCAGATGGCGCGCGACAACCCACGCGTACCCCACCGAGAGCGCGCCGAACAGCAGTGCCGCGGTGACAAGCGCGGGCGGGCCGGCGCGGCGCAGCGCGCCTTTAGGCAATGCGGTCCGTGCCGACATACGGCACCAGCGCCGGCGGAAGGGTCACCGAGCCGTCGGGCTGCTGGCGCGTTTCCAGCAGTGCGGCGATGGTGCGCGGCAGCGCCACGCCCGACGCGTTGAGCGTATGCACGAATTCCGGCTTCTCCCCCGGCCGCGGCCGGCAGCGAATGTTGGCGCGTCGTGCCTGAAAGTCGGTGAACGTGCTGGAGCTCGAGACCTCGAGCCATTGGCCCACGCCCGGCGCCCACACCTCGAGATCGTAGGTTTTGCCGCTCGCGAAGCCAAAGTCGTTGGCCGGCAGCAGCGCGACGCGATAGGGCAGCTCGAGGCGGCGCAGGACTTCCTCGGCATGACCCGTGAGCTTCTCGTGTTCGGCCGGAGAATCAGCGGCGCGGCAGAATCGGACGAGCTCGACTTTGTCGAACTGGTGGACGCGCAGCAGCCCGCGGGTGTCCTTGCCCGCGGCGCCCGCCTCGCGCCGGAAGCAGGGCGTGTACGCCACGTACCCGCGCGGCAGCGTTGCGCCGTCGAGGATTTCATCGCGATGCAGGTTGGTGACGGGCACTTCCGCCGTAGGTATCAGAAACAGCTCGTCCGTGGTGGTGCGGTATGCGTCATCCTCGAACTTCGGCAGCTGCCCCGTGCCGGTCATGATCTCGCGCCGCACCAAAAACGGCGGCGCGATCTCGACGTAGCCGTGCTCGCGCGTGTGCAGGTCGAGCATGAAGTTGATCAGCGCGCGCGCAAGACGCGCCCCAGCGCCAACGAGGACGGGAAATCCGGAGCCCGCCAGCTTCGCGCCGCGCGGCAAATCGAGCATGCCGAGCCGCTCCGCGATCTCCCAATGCGGCTTGCCACCTTTGGGGGCCGGGGTGCCCCAGCTGCGCAGCAATGCCAGTACTTCCGGGACGTCGGGCAGCGGCGCATTGGGCACGAACAGCGCCTTCGCTTCGAGGGTCGTCTCGATCTGCCGGAACTCGGATTCGAGGCTCGTGATCTTGTCGCCAAGTTTGCGGCGCGCCGCGGCCGTGGTCTCCGGCAGGCCGGCGGGCGACTTGGCGAGCAGCGCGTCGGACTTCGCGGCCTCGTTGCGCTCGGCCTTCAGGGTATCGAGCTGCGCCGTGAGTGTTCGGCGCTTCATGTCGAGCGCTTCGATTTCATCGAGCAGCCGCGTCAGGGACGCATCGCCGCGGCGGGCGAGCGCCGCCCGCACCTGGCCGGGCGCGGCGCGCAGCAGCTTCAGATCAATCACGGACTAACGGGCCGGCAGGCCTGGCTCGAGCCCGCGATAGCCGCAGTTGATGTCGGTGAGGACTTCCAGGTCGATACGACGGCCGCCGGGAGCGGACCCGGTATCGATCCGGAGAACGTGCAGCTTGGCGTAATACACCGCCGCAATGCCGAACGAGCACGTGGTGGGACGCGAGTGCACGACGGCCACGGTGTTGGAATCGACGACCACGGCGCTGTCGAGTTGATACTTCCCGCCTGGCGCAATCTTGATCGAATCGAATGGTGTGGTGCTGAGCTGGATGCCCGACTGCCGCCCCAGTCGCAGCGCTCCCGTCGGGAGCAATACCGCCCGGCCGGCCGAATCGATGTCGAAGGCAAAATCGAATCCGGCGTTCTGATCGGTGCGCACCACCTCGCGGAAGATCAGCGCGTATCCCGAAGGCGAGGAAACCGGAGTGCCGCTCAACGCATAGAGCGACAGCGTATCCACGCGGTTGGCGATGCCGGCCTGTGGCAGACCGAAGGGGCTGCCGCACGCAGCGGCAATAAGGAGGGCGACGAGAAGTACAATGAAGGAGCGCATGGAGTGTTGGAGAACTTACAGGGCCGCGTTCGAGTGGGTCAACCCGCAGTGGCTGCTTGACTTCGACTTCCCCAAAACCTACGTTGACCGCCCGTATGGCGACGATCCGCGACGTGGTGCAGGCGCTGAGCCGCGCGAGCGGCGTTGACGCCGTAGTGGTGGTGGGCCGCGACGGCCTGCCCATCGATTCGCACGTCGCCAACGGCGTGGACTCGGAGAGCGTGGCCGCGCTGCTGCCCACCGCCATCAATCAGATGGCGCAGCTTGGTGAAGCGGGCGGACGTGGCGACTTCACCACCGCCGTGCTCGAGTTCGGCGGAGGGCTCGCGGTCATCGCGGTGCTCCACGCCGACGCGCTGCTCATCGTGCTCGTGCAGCCGGCGACAAATGTAGGCAGCCTGTTGTTCGACCTCAGGCGCCACCGCACCGCCATCGCCGGCCTTCTCTAAGCGTGGCCGCCGTTGACCATCTCGGCACGGCACCTCCTGGTGGTAGACGATGAACCGCACATCGGGCTCGTGTTGCGCCCCTATCTGGAGCAGCTCGGTTACCGCGTAAGCTTCGCCCGCACGCTCGCAGAGGCGCGCAGCGCGCTTCGTGCGCATCCCGCCGACGGCCTGCTGCTCGATCTGCATCTCCCGGACGGCTCGGGGCTCGACTTCCTGCGCGATCTCCGCAATCAGGCCAGTACGGCGCGATTGCCGGTGCTCGTGCTCACCGCCGAGGGCGAAGATCGGATTCTTCGCGAAGCGCGCCGGCTCGGCGCCGCGCTGGTGACGAAGCCATTCTCGCCCACGAAGCTCAGTCAACGGATCGCGCTGATGTTCGGCGACCAGCCCGATCAGGATTCGGGAAACGAGGACAAGTCAGCATGAGCATCTGGGCCGCGATCCTCGCCGGTGGATCGGGCACGCGCTTCTGGCCGCTGTCGACGCCCGAGCGTCCCAAACAGCTGCTGGCGCTCACTGGCGACCGGCCGTTGCTGGCGCAGGCCGTAGCGCGACTGCGTGGCCTGGTCCCACCGGAGCGGATCCTGATCCTCACCGGCCCCGCACTGGTGGAGCCCGTCGCCGCGACGGTGCCGGAGATTCCCGCTGCAAACATTTTCGCCGAGCCTCGCGCCGCATCGACGGCGCCGGCGCTCGCCTGGGCCGCGCAGTGGATCGTCGCACGCGACGCGGGTGGTCAGATGTTGTCGCTCCATGCGGACTGGGCGGTGGGCGACGATCGCGCATTTCGCGCGGCCGCCACGCATGCGCTCGGCGTCGCCGCGGAAGCAGACGTCCTGGTAACCATCGGCATCACGCCTTCGCGCAACGAGACCGCGTACGGCTACATCGTGCCGGGCGAGGCGCTTGGCAGCGCGCGCAAAGTCAAACGCTTCATTGAAAAGCCGAGTGCCGGGCGCGCCGCGCTGCTGCGCCGCCGCGGCGCGCTGTGGAATAGCGGGATGTTCGCCTGGGGCGCGGCGCGGTTTCTCGGCGAGGCCGGCGCGTATGCCACAGAGCTCGCGGCCGGCTGGACCGCACTGAACGCCGGCGACGCCGCGCGTTTCTTCAATGCGGTGACTCCGGTTGCCGTCGACGTCGCCGTCCTGGAACGCACGACGCGCCTCGCGGTCGTGACCGGCACCTTTGCGTGGGACGACATCGGTTCCTGGGATGCCCTGCTACGCATCCGCACGCGCGACAGCCGCGGCAACGTGACAGTCGGCAACGTCACGCTCGCCGACGATGTGCGCGATTCCGTCGTCTGGTCGGACAGCGAGCATATCGCCGTCGCGGGAGTAGAAGACATGGTTGTCGTGCGCGCCAACGGGCACACCCTGGTGATGCCGACTGGGCAGGCGGACAAATTGAAAGCGCTGGTGCAGAGCCTGTGACACTCGCGCTCTATCTGCTCGATCCCGAGCCTTCACCCGCCTGGGTGCCGTTCATCGGGATCCGTCCGCTATCGGAGCTCCGTGCCGGCGCGCATCTGGTGCGCGAACGCTGGGAGACCTTCGTCGGGACCGAGGCGACCGCGATCTTCGCGTTGCCACACCTCGCGGGATTTCCGGAGGCCGGCGTGCCCGCCGTGGAAGTGCGTCGTCCCGTCGCCGGACCCGCCGTCATCGGCTCGTCTACCTTTGCGCCGCGCGGCCTGGCAGGGCCCTTCCCCGACGTCCCCGCGCGGCTCGTGCACGGCGGCATCACCGTCGGGTGGGTCGTCCCGGGAGGAACAACCTGGACTGGCCCCGTCGCCAACGCCCAGACGTTGAACGTCGACGGCGTGGTGCTGCGCGGCGTCTACGACCTCGTCAGCGCCCTCGAGCAGTTGTTGCGCGACGACGTCCTCAAGTTGCTAGGCGACTCCGACGCTGTTCCGAAAGGCGCCATCGCGCTTGGCGATCCGGCGTGGATCGCGGTGCGCGGCGCGATGATCGAGCCGGGTGTGATCTTCGACACAAAAAACGGACCCATCGTGCTCGAGAGCGGTGTCGAGGTGCGCGCGGGCACCCGACTCGAGGGTCCTCTCTGGATAGGCGCCAATACGCGCGTCCTGGCGGGGCACATCCGGGGGTCGGCCATCGGCCCGTGGTGCGTCGTGCACGGCGAGATCTCAACGACAGCCATGCTCGGCTACGCCAACAAGGGCCATCTCGGCTTCCTGGGTCACTCAGTGTTGGGTCGCTGGGTCAATTTCGGCGCCGGAACGACGACATCTAACCTGAAAAGCACCTACGGCCCCGTCCGGCTCGATGTCTCGGGAACCCGATTGGAAACCGGACACCAGTTCCTGGGTAGTCTATTCGGCGACCATGCCAAGACCGCGATCGGCACGTTGTTCGATGCCGGCTCGGTGATTGGCGCGGGCGCCAGCGTGTTCGATGATGTGCGTGCGCCCAAGTACATAGCGCCCTTCGCCTGGGGAGGCTCCGCATCCGAGCAGATGACGCAACAGAAGTTTCTGGCGATCGTCGAACGCGTACTGCCAAGGCGCCACGTCGAGGTGAGCGACGCGATGCGTTCCTATCTGGCGCGAGCGTTCGACTGGCTGACGCAATGAGCGACAGCCAGCAGCGCTACCGTCGGCTCGGCAAGTACGAGCTGCATCAGCTGCTTGGCGAAGGCGCCATGGGCATCGTGTGGAAGTCCTACGACACGGTGCTGCGCCGCTACGTCGCGCTGAAGCTGCTCTCCTCGAGCTTCCGCAAGACCAAAGACATGCAGGAGCGGTTTCTGCGCGAAGCGCGCGCGGCCGGCGCGATCCAGCACGCCAACATCGTCACCGTGTACGACCACGGCGAATCCGAGGGCCAGCTCTACATCGCCATGGAGCTGATCGAGGGCCGCGATCTGTCCGACATGATCGCGCTGCGTGATCCGCTCGCGCTGGAGCGTAAGCTCGACATCACGATCGAAGTGCTCGCGGGACTGCACTTCGCCCACCAGCGCGGCGTGATCCATCGGGATGTGAAGCCGTCGAACGTCCGTGTGATGCCCGATGGGCGCATCAAGATCATGGACTTCGGGATCGCGCGGCTGCAGAAGGCGGACGCCACCGGCTCGGGCGCGATCGTCGGCACCCCCACGTACATGGCGCCCGAGCAGATCACGAACGGTGCCATCACGCCGGCCACCGACGTCTTCTCGGTCGGCTGCATGCTGTACGAGCTGCTCTGCTACCAGCGTCCTTTCGAGGCGGAATCGGTGCATGGCGTGCTGTATCAGGTGCTGACGACTGAGCCGCGGCCGCTGCGCACCGTCGCCCCGTCCATTCCGGCAGCCCTCGAGCGCGTCGTCGCGAAGGCGATGAACAAGGTGCCGCACGAACGTTACGAGTCCGCGGGCCAGATGCTGTCCACGCTCCAGCAGATCCGCTCGGCGCTGTCGGGCGCGGACGACGAGGCGACGCAGCCGCTCGGCAGGTGGACACCGCTGCCGCGCCCCATGTTGAAGTTGATCACGCACGCCCCGATGAAATGGCGGCTGGCGGTCCTCGCCGCATTGGCGGCCGTCGTTGTGCTGCTGATGTACGCCCCGGGCCAGCCCGCCGCCGAACAGCCGACCGGCGGCCTCGCGCTCGTCAACCCTCCGGCCGCGGCCACCGGGTTTCCGGCGCCTCCGCCGGCACTTAACGCGGCGCCGGTGTCGATGGCTGTCAGCGCACGCCGGGACTCGGCGCTGTCAGCGCGCGAGCGCGCGCTGGGCGCCGGCGCGCAGAAGAACAGCGTGCCGTCGCTGCTGCTCGCGGAGACGATGTTCCAGGCGTCGGAGCAAGCATTGCAGCGGGGCGATCAGTCGCTCGCGCTCCGCGGTTACGTCGCGTCGGCGCAGCAATACGCGCAGGCGCGCGACGAAGCCCGCGCGATGCAGCGGGAGGCGCAGCGTATGATCCAACGCGTCACACCGGTGGTCCAGGCGATCCCCGCCAGCCGCGTCGCCTCGAATGCCGGCGTCTTTCTGTCGCGCGCGGAATCATTGCTGAGCCAGCAGGATTTCACCCTCGCCAAGATGGCGGCACAGAGCGCTGAGCAGATCGGCATCGATGCGGGCATCGCGCCGCCCAGCGGGCAGCCGGCGGACCCCCGCGATGCCGTCGATGTGCTACTGATCGATCTCGGGCGTGCGTTGTCCAGCGAGCGGGTGACAAACATCCGGGTGCTCTATCCAAGCTTGACCGACGCCGAACGACGCGGCTGGGAATCGTTTTTCCGCGACTGGAATCAGATCACCGCGAAATTCACGATTGAGGATTTCAAGCTGCAGGGCGCGACGGCGAATGGAAACGTGCGCGCGATGTTTCAATACGTGCCGGCGCGCGGCGGCGCGCCGCGAATCGACCGTCGCCGCTTCGCGATGCGATTTGAAAGGAAAGACGTGGGGTGGAGGCTCGCGGCGGTTAACGAGCTGAAGTAACGGAGTCCTACCAGGCCCGCTGATCCGGCGCGGGCGCTTCCGGAATCGCCAACGTATCGGCGCGCGCATTGGCCGGCCCGACGCGTCGCAGCGTCACCGGCTTCTCGAGATCGCCGCCGCTGATCGTCATCTTGTTCGCCGCGATCTTCATACCGTACACCTGCCACACACCATCGCCCAAGGTGATCCAGAGGCTGTCGCCAACCACGCGCCAGCGGGCAATTTCTTTTCCGAACTGCGCCGAGCTGTCGGGACGCACCATGATGTTGTGAATTTCATCGCCTGAACGCGCCTGCCAGTTCCCGATCAGGCGCACGGGGACCTGCGCCGTCATGATGAGCAACGCTCCCGCGCCAAGTGTCCAGGGCCGCACCATGGCACCAATCATACCTGGCCCTCTGCCGTTTTTGGAGCGGGCGCGGGCGGCCTTCTCTACCGATGTGGTCATGGCCCACAAAATAAGGCTCCCCCCCGTGCGGAACATCACACGGGAGGGAGCCTTTTTACTCTGCGTCTTGGCGTCTAGAGCTTAGTACATCCCGCCCATGCCGCCGCCACCGGGCATCGGAGGAGCCTTTTCCTTCTCCTTCTTCTCCACCACGACGCACTCCGTCGTGAGGAGCAGGCTCGCGATCGACGCGGCGTTCTGCAGCGCGGTCCGGGTGACCTTGGTCGGGTCGATGACGCCGGCCGCGACCAGATCCTCGAATTTGTCGGATTGGGCGTTGTAGCCGAAGGTCTTGTCCTTCGACTCCTTCACCTTGCCGACGACGATTGCGCCTTCCGCGCCCGCGTTCTGGGCAATGATGCGGATCGGCTCCTCGAGGGACCGGCGCACGATCTCGATGCCGGTCTTCTCATCGTCATCGTGCCCCTTGGTCTTATCCAGCGACTTCTGGCACCACAGCAGTGCCACGCCGCCGCCCGGGACGATGCCTTCCTCGACCGCCGCGCGAGTGGCATGCAGCGCGTCCTCGACCCGAGCCTTCTTCTCCTTCATCTCGGTCTCGGTCGCCGCGCCGACGTTCAGCACGGCCACGCCGCCGGCGAGCTTCGCCAGCCGCTCCTGCAGTTTTTCCTTGTCGTAATCCGACGTGGACTTTTCGATCTGGGCCTTGATCTCCGACTTCCGGCCTTCGATCTGATCGTCCTTGCCTTTGCCGTCGACGAGCGTGGTGTTGTCCTTGTCCACGATGACGCGCTTGGCGCGGCCCAGGTCGTTGAGCGTCGTGTTCTCGAGCTTCAGACCGAGCTCTTCAGAAATCACCTGGCCACCGGTCAGGATCGCGATGTCGCGCAGCATCTCTTTGCGGCGATCACCGAAGCCCGGCGCCTTGACGGCGCAGACCTTCAGCGTGCCACGGAGCTTGTTGACGACGAGCGTCGCCAGCGCCTCACCCTCGACGTCCTCGGCCACGATCAACAGCGGCCGCCCTGACTGTGCCACTTTCTCGAGCACAGGCAGGAGGTCTTTCATCGTCGAGACCTTCTTGTCATAGATGAGGATATAGGCATCTTCGATGGTGCATTCCATCTTTTCGGGATCGGTGATGAAGTAGGGCGAGAGGTAGCCGCGGTCGAACTGCATGCCGTCCACGGTTTCCAGCGTGGTCTCGAG